>JAYVRA010000115.1:0-12986 GCA_043776635.1 Phyllobacteriaceae bacterium | reverse complement strand
GTCGCCTACGGCTCCTTGCGGGCCGGTCTGCCGGTCACAACAGAAGCGGACAATTCATGTGGTACATAAACCGGACAATTCTATTTGTTCTCGACAGCAAGACGCAAGTTCAGGATTTTTTGACAGCAAACTACGCGGCCAGTGGTAATGAAGGTGCTCCAGAAGTAGTGAGTGTGGTTCTGGATGGAAATACTGTCCGCGTGAAAACCAACGCCACAAATCGTACAATGCTCATGGGCGTTTTTGGTACAAGCTATACGAATTTAGGCGCGGAGGCGGGCGTAGCGGCTGACCAGGATGAAACAACTGAGATCGCCCTTGTCCTCGACACCACGTTTTCCATGACAGACGATTCTAGTGCTTCGATAGCGACAATCGATCCTAATGGGGTCTATCTGCCACCTGATACAACAAAAATTGATAAGATGACGGCGTTAAAAATTGCGGCATTAAAATTCAACGCACTAATATTTTCTGACCCCGCTTCCGCAGCCAAGCGCCGCATCGCGGTCGTGCCGTTCTCGCGCTACGTCAATGTTGGCATCGGGCGCCGTAATGAACCATGGATGAGTGTACCCGAGGATTCTCCGGCATCATCACAACAATGCAGCGCACCATATTACCATATTGTATCTTATTCGAATGATTGCCATCCGGCGAGCTATACATACGATGGCGTCGTGGTGAATTATAATGAATGCGCACCGGTTTACTCAAATACCAAAACCCAAGACTGCTGGCACGTTGGTCAGTGGAACGGCTGTGTCGGCTCACGCAATGAGCCAAACAACTTGAAACAAGCATACAGCAGCACAAAATTTCCAGGAATCATGGATGTCTGGTGTGGCACCGAAGTCCTGCCACTAAGCAGCGACAAGGCAGCAGTTGCCGGCCAAATAAGCTCCTTGTCGGCCAATGATCTGACTTACATACCCGAAGGCGTTATGTGGGGATGGCGAATGTTAACGGCTGCCGCGCCGTTCACTGAAGCCAAAAATTCAACTTCATCCGAGCCAGTGCATAAAATCATGCTTATTATGACTGATGGAGAAAATCAGGCCTCGGCAGATATCCCTACCGCTCCCACACACAACAGCAATAATTTTGGTCAAGCTGATGATTGGACGTCGCAAGCATGCGCCGAGGCGAAAGCCGATAAAGTTGAAATTTATTCAGTCACGTTTGGTACAGCGATATCGCCAACTGCCAAGCAAATCATCGGTAACTGTGCTACTGACAGTTCGCACTATTATGATGCTGCAAGTGCTGAAAAGCTGATTTCGGCTTTTCAATCCATTGCCACCAAAGTGGGCGCACTTCGCCTCACAAACTAGGGTCCTGACCTGTTAATTTTGGCGAAATGGCAGGCAAATGGCGAAAATATGCAAGGAAAATCGTGCAGAACGGGCTAAAGTCCATTCAAACGGTTTGAAGCCGCAGAGTGAAGTCAGTTGCCTGTTAGTACCAAAATGGACGCTTTCCGGCGATTGCTTTGTTGCAAAGGTTTGCCACTCGAAGAAGCCGAAGGCAACAGCCAGCGTTTCCTGCGCTCTCGCTCCTCGCACTCACCAATGGCACTCACCAAAAATTAACTCGACCATTTCGCCAAAATTAACAGGGCCAGACCCTGATGATATTAATGATTGTAAAAATGGCGGCCTCACGGTGGCCATTTCCATTTTTGTAGGTCAGGCCTCAAGCAGTTTGCGAACAAGTGTTACCGTCAATTCATCAAAGTGAGAAATAACTGCACTGGGCCCGAATTCACTAACATGCCTGTCGCTATAGCCGAAATCGACCGCTATAACAGGAATGTTAGCGGCCTTTGCTGTACTTATGTCAGTAATGGTATCCCCGATCATAATCGCATTCGACCGGTCGCCGCCGGCCAAATCAATTGTATCGAGTAAATGGCGCGCATCAGGCTTACGATAGGCAAATGTATCTTGCCCGCATATCGCCTTAAACCAAGCGCCATGGCCCAAACCCTCGATTAGCGTTTTGGACATCGCCTCAAATTTATTGGTGCATATTGCATAAATAAAGCCTGCATCATTGAAGCGTTTGAGGGCATCTATCACACCATCATAAGGCTTGGTTTTGCCAGGCATATTGCCGATATAATTGGCAACAAATATGTCATAAAGCGCGGTGTTTTCTGCTTGCGATAATTGGATGCCGTGCGCATCAAGCGCACGCTCAATCATCACCCTGCCACCCAAACCAACATATTGTACCAGCTGTTTCGGTTCCGCCTCAGGCAGCCCTTTTAGCGTAAGGCAATGGTTCAAACTATCCAGCAAGTCAGGTGCGGTATGGGCGAAAGTGCCATCAAGATCAAATACGAGAATCGGTTTTTTCATAACGTGAAAATGGCGTCATTCGTAGCGCGAAGCAAGATGGATCAAGAAGGGGCATGACAAATCCGCCAGTGCTATGATACGAGCGCACCGCAATGTGAAGGAACGTGCCCAATCATGGATGCCAAACTGCTTAAAATCAAAGCGGCGCAAGTCGCGCTGTCCTATGTCCAGGATGGTATGCGCGTCGGTATTGGCACCGGATCAACTGCCGACGAATTTATCAAGCTTTTGGCAGCTAAAATCCATAATGGTTTGAATATTATTGGCGTGCCAACGTCTGAGCGATCCGCGATTTTATGCGCGCAACTGGGTGTGCCGCTCGCCACATTGGATGAATTTCCCGAATTGGATTTGACAATAGACGGCACCGACGAGATTGACCGGCACTTCAATTTGATCAAAGGCGGTGGCGGCGCCTTGTTGCGCGAAAAAATTGTAGCCGCATCGTCACGCCAAATGATTGTTATTGCCGATGATACCAAATTAGTAGAAACGCTCGGAACATTTCCACTGCCGATAGAAGTTAATCAGTTCGGGCTGGCTGCAACAATTATTGCGGTCAAGAATGTGACTGAAAAGCTGGGCCTTAGCGGCGATATTGCTCTTCGTAATAAAGACGGAGTGACATTTATTACCGATGGCGGGCATCTTATTCTTGATGCATCTTTTGGCCGCATTCCCGATGCAGAAGCCCTCTCAGATGCTTTGCAACGCATCCCCGGAGTGGTAGAAACTGGCCTCTTTATTGGTATGGCCACACGCGCTATTCTCGCGGGAGCCGATGGCATTCGCGTACTCGAACCTTAAAATACACGGAGATTAACTTATTATGACAGTCACTTTCGGCTCACAGCATTTTCAAAAAACACGAGGCTTAGAGTGCCGTTTTAGGTCCACCAAAACGAGAACCACACTAGGCGCCAGTTTGAAAATGGCCGCCGCCAGTCTTGTCCTCATCTATTCGGGCGCAACTTTTGCGCAGGAACTCACACCCGAGCACGTCAAGCAGGCGCGAGGCGCAATTGCCGCAATTGGCGCTACAAATCAATTTGACGCTATCTTACCGCAAGCCGCAGATGCGCTCAAAGCCGAACTTATTCAAAAAGATCCCAACCTTGAAGCGCTAATCAGCTCTACCGTTGATAGCGAAGTTCTAGCCTTGGCTGCCCGTCGCAGTGATTTGGAAAATGAGGCGGCGCGCGTTTATGCAAAAGTTTTCACAGAAGCCGACCTCAAGGCGATTGCTGATTTTTACGCTACTGATGCAGGCAAAAAGCTTATCTCAGAAGGTCCGCTCGCCACGCGCGAATTGATAAACGCAGTGAACATTTGGCAGGCAGGCATTGCCCGCGATCTTGCTACCAATGTTGCGGCAAAGATTAAAGCGGCGGCGCCAGCGGATGCTCCCGCTGCACCTGCTGAGGAAGTAGCACCTGCTGAGGAAACAGCACCTGCCGATGGCGCTGCGCCTGCGGATACAGCGAAGCCAGCCAAAAAGCCTAAGCCATAAATTGCTGTAATTTTTAAACTCATTGAGCCCGAATGGAGAATTCTTCGTTCGGACTTTGCTTTTTCTGGCGTCCGGTCTTATCTCACGTGTGGTCCGGGCGGTTTCCGTGCCGTTTCCGCATCCAGTTCGTGCGATCTCCGATCGTTTCCCGTCCCGCTAATTTAGCCAATTTGGAGGCCTGTTATGACCACTTATGATTTCGATTTATTTGTTATCGGCGGTGGCTCCGGCGGGGTGCGGGCAGGGCGCGTTGCCGCCTCGATGGGCAAGCGCGTCGGCGTTGCCGAAGAGTTCCGCTTAGGCGGCACCTGCGTCATTCGTGGCTGTGTGCCGAAGAAGCTGTTGGTCTATGCCTCTGAATTTCCAGAACATTTTCATGATGCCAAAGGTTATGGCTGGACAGTCGGGCCCGCGACGTTCGACTGGGCAACTCTGGTTGCTGCCAAAGACAAAGAGATCACGCGCCTTGAAGGGCTGTATCGCAAGGGCTTGGATAATAACAAGGCCATAGTTTTCGACAGCCGCGCTGAACTTATCGACGCGCATACGGTTCTCATAAAAAGCACTGGAAAAACAGTGGCTTGCGACCATATTCTGATAGCAACAGGCGGCCGCCCAAACCCGCATGTAGCGCTTCCCGGCCATGAATTATGCATCACTTCCAACGAGGCGTTTGATATTCCGGCGCTGCCAAAAGCCATTATTATAGAGGGCGGCGGCTATATCGCATTGGAATTTGCGAACATATTTCATGGGCTTGGCTCAAAAGTCACAGTGGTTTATCGCGGCAAGGAAATTCTCTCTCGCTTCGATTATGATGTTCGCCAAGGCCTGCACAAAGCCATGGTTGACAAGGGAATTACTATTTTTATAGAGACTAAACTCGAAGGCGTCCGGCGCGGTGCAGATAGCCGCTTGCATGTGATTATGAGCAATGGTTTGGCGCTGGATGCTGACCAAGTGATGCTTGCCGTTGGCCGGATTCCGAATACTCAAGGGTTGGGTATGGAGGTGGCTGGCGTTGCCGTGGACACGCAAGGCGCTGTAATTGTTGATGAATTTTCACGCACCTCGCAAAGCAATATCTTTGCCGTCGGAGATGTCACTAACCGTGTGCAGCTCACGCCAGTGGCAATACACGAGGCCATGTGCTTCATCGAGACAGCGTTCAGAGACACTCCTACTAAGCCTGACCATGACCTCATCGCCACCGGTGTGTTCACCCGTCCGGAAATTGGAACAGTCGGCCTGTCAGAGGAATCTGCCGCCAAAAAGTTCGGTGATTTGGACATTTTCCGGGCTGAATTCCGCCCTATGAAGGCCACTCTCTCCGGCGCGACAGAAAAAATGCTTATGAAGCTGGTTGTGGATGCCAAATCCCAGCGCGTTATCGGCGCCCACGTCATGGGACCCGACGCCGGAGAAATGGCGCAACTCCTTGCAATCCCTATGAAAATGGGCGCGACCAAGGCCGATTTTGATAGGACAATGGCGGTCCATCCAACTGCCGCAGAAGAGCTGGTGACGATGTATGTGCCGAGTTATACGGTGCGGGGCGGGGTGCGGGTTTAGCACTCAAAAATAGAGGTTTACAGATGGTTTCTGCGCCTTTGCAACCCCGTACCCTGTCCAACTGGGACTCAGCCCCGTGGAACCGCCTCTCATTTCGTACTATACGCGAAATTTTGCCGACCGTTGAAGTCTGGCGCGGAGCAGGGCCGGTATCGCAACTACATGAAAATAAACAGGAACTAGGCGGACTTTCGTTTACGTGCATCGAAGGCGAGACGTCGATTGATGCTTTTCTGGCCTCCAGTTTTACTGATGGATTTATCATCCTCCATCGCGGAAATCGGATTTTTGAGCGCTACCAAGATGGCCTGACGGAGCGTTGCCTTCACTTGTCGCAATCTTTGGCAAAGTCGCTTGTCGGGGCGCTTAGCGGTGTTCTTGTAGGCGATGGGCTGGTTGATGTTGAGCAGCAAATTACGCACTATCTGCCCGAATTAGATGATACCGCCTATCGTGGCGCGACTATCCGGCATCTGTTGGATATGACCAGCGGTGTTGCGTTTAATGAGAATTATACTGACCCGCATTCGGATATTGCCAAGGTTGATGTTGCCAGCGGCTGGAAGCCGGGGCCTGCCGCCGGAGAATGGCTGGATACGATGTTTGATGTGATTAAGTCATTGAAAACATTGAACCGTCCGCATGGCGAGGTGTTTTCTTACCGCTCAATTGAGACGGATGTGCTGGCCTTTGTGCTGGAGAAAGCCGCGGGAATGCGCCTTGCACCGCTGTTATCTGACCGGATTTGGAGCCGTATTGGTGCGGAGGAAAGTGCTAATTATGCTGTCGATCCATCCGGATTTGCGGTCGCGGGTGGCGGGTTTAACGCCACTTTACGAGACTATGCACGCTTTGGCCTGATGATTTTGGATGGCGGCGCAGTCATGGGCAAGCAGATAGTCCCCGAAAGTTGGATTGCCGATACGCGCCGCGCAGACCACTCCAAATTTCACTTGCCCGATACAATTGTCACCCCCGATGGCGGCTACCGCAATCAGTTTTGGAGTGACAATGTCAGCCAGCCGACGCTGGTTTGTCGCGGCGTCTTCGGGCAAATGATCTTCATCGCGCCGCAGTATGAAATGGTCGGGGTAAAACTTTCCAGCTGGCCGGATTTTGTTAATCCCAAGCGCACAATGACCGCGCTGGCGGCGATGCATGCGATTGGGCGGGCGCTTCAATAGCCATCAAAGTCAAATAGTGACGATAATTATTCACAAAAATTTACTCTTGTTTTATTTCAATCGTATCTGTATTTAATCCGGCAGCAACATTGGATTAAACGCAGTGGACATTCCAAAGCTCACCGGCCGACAGGTCAAATATATTCGCTCGATGCTTGATCTCAGCCAAGCCGAGCTTGCAGTAAAAGCGGGCGTCTCGCAGCCGACGATTTATCGCATGGAGCTGGACCCCGGCAAGGCGCACGAAAGCATTGCGGTCGTAAAAATAAAAGCTCTGGCGGATGCCAACCATATTCTTGTGCCGGATCAGTCCGCATTTGCGACCAAGACTGCGCCTGCACAACTTCCCGTTCAACCACAAAATATGAGTATAAAAACTATGATACAAAATTGGTCCCCGTCGTCATGGCGCAACATGCCGATCAGTCAAGTTCCGGCCTATCCGGATGCGCAGGTTTTGGCGGATGTTGAGGGACGCCTGAAATCATGGCCGCCGTTAGTGTTTGCCGGTGAAGCGCGGGATTTGAAAAAAGCCTTGGCAGAAGTTTCCGAGGGGCGCGGCTTCCTGCTTCAGGGCGGCGATTGCGCTGAGAGCTTTGCCGAGCATGGTGCTGATAACATTCGCGATTTCTTCCGCGTGTTCCTGCAAATGGCCGTGGTTTTGACATTTGCAGGCTCGCAGCCGGTGGTGAAAATCGGCCGTATTGCCGGCCAGTTCGCCAAGCCGCGCTCGTCGGATAATGAGACTAAGGGCGATGTGACGCTGCCATCTTACCGTGGTGACATTATCAATGGCATTGAGTTCGATAAGATCTCGCGTATTCCCGATCCTGCGCGTCAAGAAATGGCCTACCGCCAGTCTGCCGCTACTCTAAACTTACTTCGTGCGTTTGCTCAGGGCGGTTATGCCAGCTTGGAAAATGTGCATCAATGGACGATGGATTTCGTTGCCGTCAGCCCGCAGGGCGACCGTTATGCCGCGCTTGCAGCGCGTATTTCTGAGACGATTGATTTCATGCGCTCAATTGGCATCACATCGAAAAGCAATTATGCGCTGCGCGAAACTGACTTTTACACCAGCCATGAAGCGCTGCTTTTAGGCTATGAAGAAGCTCTCACCCGCGTCGATTCGACCTCTGGCGATTGGTACGGCACATCCGGCCATATGATCTGGATTGGCGATCGTACCCGCCAGCCGGACTATGCTCACGTCGAATATTGCCGTGGTATTAAAAACCCGATTGGCTTGAAATGCGGACCATCCATGACACCGGACGGGTTGCTCAAGCTCATTGATATTCTCAGCCCGGATAATGAGCCTGGTCGTCTCACGCTCATTGCCCGCTTTGGTTCTGATAAGGTTGGTGATCATTTACCAGCGCTTATTCGCGCTGTGCAGAAGGAAGGCCGCAAGGTGGTTTGGTCTTGCGACCCGATGCACGGCAACACGATTTCTGCCGCCAGCGGATATAAAACACGGCCCTTTGAGCGGATTATGAGTGAGGTTCGCAGCTTTTTCGACATCCACCGCGCTGAGGGCACCCATGCGGGCGGCGTGCACGTGGAAATGACAGGCAAAAACGTTACCGAATGCACCGGCGGCGCGCGAGCCATCAGCCAAGAGGAACTCGCTGACCGCTACCACACCCACTGCGACCCGCGCCTTAATGCGGATCAAGCGCTGGAGCTTTCGTTCCTCGTAGCTGAGCTGATTAAGAAAGAAGCGCGGCGGTGAGATTCTTGTCAAGTCTCCATATTAAATACGAATACTTGGTAATTTAATATGAAGACCTCTCATGGGCAAGCATACATCAGTTGTTTTGGGCGAAATGCAGGAGCGGTTTATCTGCGACCAAATCGCCAAAGGCCGCTATGCCACCGTGAGCGAAGCCAATCGCGAAAGCGTGTCATTGCTGTAGGGGCGGGAGCTGAAGATGGCGGCACTAAGGGCCGCAATTGATGAGGGAGACGCTTCGGGTGATTTTCAAGAGTTAAATTTCGTGAAATTCCTTGCAGAGCAGCCGTTGAAATGGAAAAATGCCAAGAGTAATGTGTCAATAAACCAAACAGACGTTGATACTGGGGCTTAGTTCCCGAAATCAGGAGCCTCCTTATGCAACTCGAAATCCATACGGGTCATTGCGCCTGCGGGGCTGTTCGCTTCAAGGCGCGTGGCCAGCTGCGCGATGTTCTTTACTGCCATTGTTCTCAGTGCCGCCGGCAGACCGGGCATTTTCTAGCCTCGACGGCGGTTGAAAATGACAAGTTGGAGGTGGAAGGCGAGGTGACCTGGTATGTGTCTTCGCCGGAAGCCAAGCGGGGTTTTTGCGGGCGTTGTGGATCGGGTCTGTTCTGGAAAGGCCCCGGCAAGAGCTATACGTCGATACTTGCCGGTTCGTTTGATGAGACTGGCGGGCTTAAGGCCAGTGATCATATTTATGTTGGCGATAAAGGCAGCTATTATGAGATCACGGATGGCCTTCCGCAGCATGAAACGTGGTGAAAACAATTCGGGGCAGTTTACTTTTAGCCTGCCTCATGTGTTTGTTATGCCTCAACTTTTTGATTGCCAAAGTAAACTGTCGCCGATTTGATTTGGAACCGCCATGCAGCGTCTCATCAATGCTTTTCGCAACTCGCTGGCCGCGCTTCGCCAGCTTGGCTCGTCTGAAAAGGCGTTTCAGCAAGAGCTGTTTATGCTGGTATTGTCTGTGCCGGTCGCGTTTTACTTTTGGTCCGATGGTTGGATACGGCTCACTCTCATAAGTGCAATCGTGTTTGTGTTGATTATCGAAGTGCTGAATACCGGCATCGAAGCTGCCTGCAATGCGCTTTCGCTGGATTTTAATGCCAATATTAAGATAGCCAAGGATTGCGGCTCGCTGGCGGTGCTTATGTCAATCGGGCTGGCATTGAGTGTTTGGGCCGTTGCACTCTGGCGGATTATGGCGAACTAGACTAAGTGGGTCGTCCGCCTATTCTTCATTCATACTCGCTAGAAAATCTCATGAACAAGCAACGCATCTACTTCTTCGACACCACCTTGCGCGATGGCCAGCAAACGCCGGGCATCGACTTTTCCGTTGAGGACAAGAAGGCGATTGCCAAACTGCTTGACGACTATGGCATGGACTATATCGAAGGCGGCTACCCCGGCGCGAACCCTACGGATACGGCGTTTTTCAATGAGAAACCCGTGCGAGGCGCAAAGTTTACTGCCTTTGGCATGACCAAGCGGGCAGGAGTTTCCGCCTCCAATGATTCTGGACTTAACGCCCTGTTCCAAACGCCTGCCGATGCCGTTTGCCTCGTCGCCAAGTCATGGGACTATCACGTGCGTGTGGCTCTCGGCTGCACCAACGAGGAAAATCTCGAAAACATCGAAGGCTCGGTGAAAGCCACCATCGCTGCCGGCAAAGAATCACTGGTGGACTGTGAGCATTTCTTCGACGGCTACAAAGCCAATGCGCCCTACGCACTTGCTTGCGCCAAAACGGCTTACGACAGCGGCGCGCGCTGGGTCGTGCTGTGCGATACCAATGGCGGAACGCAGCCGCAGGAAGTGCGCGAAATTGTTGCCGCAGTCATCGCGTCAGGCATCCCGGGAGATCATTTGGGCATTCATGCCCACAATGACACTGGCCAAGCCGTCGCTAATTCGCTGACCGCAATCGATGCAGGCGTGCGCCAAGTACAGGGCACTTTGAATGGTATCGGCGAGCGCTGTGGCAATGCCGATCTCATCTCCATCATCCCTACGCTGGTGCTGAAGCCCGCGTTTGCCGACCGTTTTGAAACAAGCATCTCGGCGGAAGGCGTCAAAGCCACACGGCGCCTGTCCCGTGCTTTTGATGAACTTTTGAACCGCTCGCCCAACGCCCAAGCTCCTTATGTCGGCTCTTCGGCATTTGCCACCAAGGCAGGAATCCACGCCTCAGCGCTGGCCAAAGAACCGGCGACTTATGAGCATGTCCAGCCGGAAAGCGTTGGCAATCGCCGTAAAGTTATGGTCTCGGATCAAGGTGGAAAGTCCAATTTTCTCGCCGAGCTTAGCCGTCGTGGCATCCATGTCGATAAGGCCGACCCGAAGCTGGATACGCTGATTTCTCTGGTAAAAGAGCATGAGTCCGAGGGCTATGCATACGAAGGTGCGGATGCGAGTTTTGAGCTGCTGGCGCGTCGTACATTGGATTCAGTTCCAGAGTTTTTCCGCGTCGATAGTTTCCGTTGCATGGTGGAGAGGCGCTATGATGCCAAAGGCAATTTGAAGACGGTGTCCGAAGCCGTGGTCAAAGTGCGGATTGACGGCCTAAGGACTATATCGGTTGCCGAAGGCCATGGTCCGGTCAACGCGCTGGATTTGGCGCTACGCAAGGATTTAGGCAAATACCAATCCGAAATCGCCGATTTGGAACTGGTGGACTATAAGGTTCGCATCCTCAACGGCGGCACAGAAGCCATCACCCGCGTCCTCATTGAAAGCCGCGATGATACTGGCGCGCGCTGGTGGACTGTCGGCGTGTCTGATAACATAATAGATGCTTCGTTTCAGGCGCTAATGGACTCTGTAAATTACAAGCTGATGAAGAATAGAGGTTTGGCCGGGCTCGTGGCTGGCGAGTAACACCGGCTACTTTCACCACTTATTCAAACTTTGAAACTACTAATATCCGCCGAAGCTATTCAAATAAATCCACAGGCGGAAAAATATTTTGACTTTCAATTTGTTAACTAGCGAAAAAATCAACCGCCGGTTCGTTTATTTCGTCGCATTTTTTTTGCTAATTTTATCCACATTTATCTATCTAAATCAATATTCTACGTTGCTTTTTGAAGGTGATATCTGGTGGCACATCAAGGCAGGCCAAGATATTCTATCGACAGGTAAATTTCCGCAAATTGATGCCTATTCCTACACATTCGCCGGCCAGCCATGGTTCGCTAAGGAATGGCTGGCTCAAGTAATCTACGCTGCAGCCTACAATTTCGGTGGGTGGGATCTTGTTTTGCTTGTCGGCACACTTGCCATGTCCGGCGCACTAGCCCTGATGTTTCTAGATATTTCTAAATACCTAAGGCCGACGATTGCCGCTTTTATCGTTATAGTCTGCATTTTTATGTTGCTGGTGGTTGGAACCATACGACCTCATATTTTGACATTTATTCCTGCAGTTATTTTGACCGTGCGAATTTTTGGCAGTGCTGAAAGAAATGAAGCACCGGATTTTTGGTTGCTACCTTTAATTATCGTTTGGGCAAATTTGCATGGAAGCTTCACACTGGGAATAATCACTGCAGGCTTTGCATTTTTGCACTACTTTGAACGAAATCGGTTCTCAAATCGTGCAGTATTGATTAAATGGCTGGTATTTATGTGCCTGTGCCCGTTGGTTTCACTTATAAATCCATATGGAATCAAGCCATTGTTGCTGACATTTTCCATGGTTGGCGGCGTTAATTCTATGAACCATATATCAGAGTGGAAAGCTCTCGATTTTCATGTCGATAAATTAGTCAGTTATTCCTATTTGCTCTCACTCGGGACATTACTTTTGGCGCGACCAAAGCTGAGTTTAGCCAAGGTGCTTTTCTTACTGCTCATCACGTATATGATGATGTACCACGCAAGATTTATTTATGTGTACTTCCTTATGGTCCCATTAATTGTGTCAAAGGAAGTCGCAGATAAAAACCCAGATATTTCAAACAAGCATTGGTCAACACTGCCACGGGATGGATTGGAAACATTTGTCTCAAAATGGGTGAGTACTATTATCCTCGGTGGCATTGTCGTCAGCTTAGGATTGTTCGGGTTTTATGCCACTCATTCGCCCTTTTCGCCTCCAAAAACCCGGACGCTCGAGGGCGCAATTGCCTACATCGAAAAACAACATTTAACCGGGCCCATGTTGAATGGCTATAACCTTGGCGGTCCATTACTGTTTCACGGTGTTAAAACATTTATAGACGGTCGATCCGACCAGTTGTTTCTCGGCGATTTTTTCGAACAATATATGAAAACAGGTGAGGATTCTGACATAAAAGCGCTCGCGGGAATACTGACAAAGTATAAAATTGAGTGGACAATTTTTGAAAAGCAAGATGTTCAAAACGATTATTTTTCCACATTAGTAAACTGGAAAAAAACATATGGCGATGATCAAGTAACTATATATGAATTAAAAAAATAAGTTTCTGGTTATTTTTGTATCGCAACATTCAAACTTTTATAAAGAACAACGTTTCTGTGATAATGAAGTACTAGTGGATTGATCGCAACGAAGGAGTCCAGATTTGGATTCCCTTGTTTTGCTGGATGTGCGATTCAGGGTTATGCGCACAGGAATTGAGTTCACC
>JAYVRA010000114.1:0-41485 GCA_043776635.1 Phyllobacteriaceae bacterium | reverse complement strand
CGGCGGAAAGGGGATGCGTATTGCTTGGGCGGCAATTGAGGTGGAGGACGGCTTTGACCGCGCCACGTCCGAGGCCATCAACTCATTTGGCGACGGGCGGGTGTTTATCGAAAAATTTGTGGTCGAGCCGCGCCATGTTGAAATTCAAATTTTGGCCGATGCCTATGGCAACACGATTTATCTCGGTGAGCGCGAATGCTCCATTCAGCGACGTAACCAAAAGGTCGCCGAGGAAGCGCCTTCACCATTTTTGGATGCTGCAAAGCGCAAGGCGATGGGCGAGCAATCCGTGGCGCTGGCGAAAGCCGTCGATTATCAAAGCGCGGGCACGGTGGAATTCATCGTTGATAAGGACCGCAATTTTTATTTTCTGGAAATGAACACGCGGCTGCAGGTCGAGCATCCGGTAACAGAACTGATTACCGGCGTCGATATTGTCGAGCAGATGATACGCATTGCTGCGGGCGAGCATCTGGCTATTCAACAATCTGATGTGAAGCTGAATGGCTGGGCGGTGGAAAGCCGGATTTATGCCGAAGACCCGTATCGCAATTTCTTGCCTTCAACAGGTCGCCTGACACGCTACCGCCCGCCGCAGGAAGGCACGGCAAATGGCGTGACCATTCGCAATGATACCGGCGTTTATGAGGGTGCGGAGATTTCAATTTATTACGATCCGATGATTGCCAAACTATGCACTCATGCGCCGACGCGGGCAGGGGCGGTGGAGGCGATGAGCGAGGCGCTGGATCAGTTTGTGGTAGACGGCATCGGGCATAACATCCCGTTCCTGTCCGCACTGATGCGCCATCCGCGCTGGCGCTCGGGCGATTTTTCGACCGCGTTTATTGCGGAGGAATATCCGGATGGTTTTCGTGGAGCTGCGCCGGATGAAGACCAGCTTCGAAACCTCGCCGCTGTGGCGTTTGCTGTGGAAATGCTGCGCAATGACCGGCTGAACCGCTTTAACGACCGCGTAAAACCGCATTCCGGCGTTTTGAAAACCGACTGGGTGGTGCGCGTTGGCGATGCGCGGATCCCGATCCACGTTGTGTCCGGCACGGTTGGCATTCCCTTGGATTTAAATGTCATTATTGACGACGGCGAGATCATCGAAATCACGTGCCGCTGGACACCGGGTGAGCCCGTCTGGAGCGGCACGGTTGGCGGCTTACAAGTCTATGCCCAAGTGCGCCCGGTGCTGAACGGTGTTTCCATCGCATGGCAGGGCGTCAGCGTTTGCGCCAACGTCATGACGCCCGGAATTGCCGCGCTGGACGCCAAAATGCTGGTAAAAGTCCCGCCCGATACATCCAACGTCCTCCTCTGCCCGATGCCCGGCGTGGTGGTTTCGATTGCCGTGAAAGAAGGCCAAGAGGTGAAAGCCGGCGAAATTCTGGCGATAGTGGAGGCCATGAAAATGGAAAACGTGCTGCGGGCGGAGAAGGATTTGGTGGTGGCCAAGATTAACGCCAGGCAGGGCGAGAAGTTGGCGGTGGATGCGGTGATTATGGAGTTTGTGGAGTAGTGGGCAAGCCTCCATTCATCATGCGGGAGGAAAAATCCACTTATGAACGAAAATGCGTAATCCAAAGCATTTTTCTTATCTAAGTCATTTGGTTGTGGTGTCCATGCTCTTGCGGCGCATGGTTGCAGTGACAATGCATTGAATTTCTGCGTGAGTTCGGGGCACTGGAAAAACCGCAGCACCTATGATTTTAGAACCCTTGTGCCACTGCGATTTTCGCAGCGTCACCGAATTACTTCCAGCGTAGATTTTACTCCGTTTAACGGCGGGCGGCAGTAATTCGGAGACTGTGCTTCGATGCGGCAGCGCTATCGGTGCGCTCGTCATTTATAACACGGCGATGCACTCTCCCGGAACTTACAGGATAATTTAACGCACTGTTACTGTAGGTCACCGTAAGCTGGCATTCAGGGTCTGGACCTGTTAATTTGGCGAAATGGTCGAGGTGATTTTGATGAGTGCTGGAATCGAAGGCGCAGGAAATGCGGGCATGTTGCCCTCGCCTCTTCGAGTGGCTAACCTTTACGACGTCAAGCCTTTACGACGTCTAGCCTTTGTGACAACGCAGTTGCCGGAAAGCGCCCGATTTGGGCACGAACAAGCCAACTGACTTCACTCTTCAGCGTCAAACAGTTTGAACGTACCCCGTCCCGTCCTGCACTGTTTTCTTTGCATAATTTCGCCATTCGCCTGCCATTTCGTCAAAATTAACAGGTCCAGACCCCAGTTCGAGCTCATCCAGAAAAGTCAAAGCCCGGTCAGGGCTGTCTGTGGCAATTGATCTGCCAATATACAATAAATTCGCGAAGGCTTTCCTGTGACGATGACTTTCATCAATGGCTGAGTGCCAGTTGATCGCGCAGGCGTTTGATGGCGATGTCCAGCGGAACGGTTCAGCCAGCATCAGCCTCGGCAGTGCCCTGGGCGAGGGCTGCATCAAGCGCGGCGGGTGTGAATATTTCGCTCTGGTGCGTCCCAATGCTGCTTGCCGTAAACGCTTCGTCAATCTGGTCGTGCCAAGTTGTTCAAATGGATATTTTCACCTATTTGGCATCGCCGCTTTTTCTCACGCTTTTTGCCTTGGTTTCAATCAATCTTGGCCTGATTTGGCTGTTTATGATTGCGCCCGTCGGGGTTAGAACTGTGAGGCTTTCCAAGCTTATAGCAGCGTCGCCGAAGAAGGTGTGGTCGGCGCTCTTTCCGCTGGGTGAAAACGCCAAATGGGATGGCAATTTGGTTTCGGCCACAGAAATCGCGCCTCACATCGTGGAGCTTGAAATTGCCTACGACGGGCGTGACGGCAAGCCGATCCGCCGCACGGTGAAACTTGCTGAGGTTCTTGAGAACTGCCAATTCAGTCAGACAACCGTGGACGATACCTCGCTTGATATCAGCTTTTGGAAATCCCACAGTGAAAAGGTTTTAATCGAGGTGGAGGGAAACGGCAGCCGCGTGACGCTTATTGAAACTGACCGATACAAGGGATTTGCCTTTTTGGTATTCCGTTATTTCAGAAACCGTCGGCAGCTGGTCACACTGGCGGGCTGGGCAAAGACCGGAGTTTACACATCAGTTGGCATTTTTGAAAAGCCGCCGGTACAAGTGGCGATGGCTGCGCTTTCGGCGATCATTTTGTGGCCGTTCTTCGGGCTAACCAAGCCCGGTCTTTTGCTCTCAGTCATACTCACAGTTGTTGTTGCGCTGCATGAGGCGGGGCATATGTTTGCGTTTCGTGTGATGGGTCACAAATCTGCGCGGATGATTTTTATACCCTTGCTTGGCGGCATTGCGCTTGGCGGGCGGCCTTATGACAAATATTTTGAAGTTGGTTTTTCGGCTTTGATGGGGGCTGGCATGTCGGTTTTTCCCGTTGCGGCGGCTGTCGCGCTTTATGTGCCGTTTGACGCGATGGGATGGACAACTGCGGCCACAATAACGGGCATTTTTGCTACCATTGGCGCGGTGTTTAATCTGGGTAATTTGGTTCCAGTTTGGAAATTTGATGGCGGGCAGGTCATCCGGCAGGTGTTTGCTGACAAGGCTTCGCAAGGTGTTGCCTCGTTCATATTGCTCGCCGGTTTGCTGGGTGTCGGTTGGCTTGGCGGATTTACCCCCAAGTCCTTGATTCTTGCCGGTGTAATTTTCTCGCTGCTATCGATCATGACTACAGGCTCCGGCGTGAAACCAAAGCATGAATTGACGCCGATGAGCAGCAATGAGCGGGTGTTACTTTTTGCAGGACTGGTCGCGAGTTTTATGGCCCATAGCGCTTGCGCATTATGGGGCTTTACCACACTGCTATAATTTTGCGGCCGGACCGAATATTTCGCTAAACGCTACAAATAACGCCGCATCTGCATCTTCCATCGTCACGGGCAGGCCAAGATCCACCAGACTTGTGATGCCATAGCCTTCGATGCCGCAGGGGACGATGCCTGAGAAGTGCGACAGGTCCGGCTCGACATTGAGCGAGATGCCGTGAAAGGACACCCAGCGGCGCAGGCGGATGCCGATGGCGGCAATTTTATCTTCTGATGGTAAATTTGGCGAGAGCTGCGGGCGCCCGGGCCGTGAGACCCAGACGCCAACGCGATCCTCGCGTACTTCACCCTTTATGTTGAAGCGGTCCAGTGCGGCGATAATCCAGCTCTCCAGCGCGGCGACAAAGGCACGGACATCCTCGCGACGGCGCTTCAAATCCAGCATCACGTAGGCTACGCGCTGCCCGGGGCCGTGGTAAGTATATTGTCCGCCGCGACCTGCATCATAGACGGGAAAGCGGGTCGTGTCTTTGAGGTCGGCAGTGTTAGTGCTGGTGCCTGCGGTGTAAAGCGGCGGGTGTTCGACCAGCCAGACAAGCTCGCCCTCCGTGCCGGCACGGATGGCATTGGCGCGGGTCTCCATGAAGGCGAGTGCTTCAGGATAGGGCGTCAGGCCGTTTGCTACCAGCCATTCGACTGGTGGCGTATCAACAGTCGGGTGGAAATGCCCGCCGATGCTTTGTCGTTCTATTCTTGTCACATTTTCCATAGGGTTGCTATGAACCGGAATGAATTTTGCGTCCAGTCTCTGTGCCGCAGTGCTTTCGTGCACAATCTGCAAAAACTCGCTGTTTATGGGCTTGTGCCATTAAGGTCGATTTGTTAGAGGCGATTTGCTGGATTACCACCAGCATTCGGTGCGTGCGGTCGTGGCGGAATTGGTAGACGCGCAGCGTTGAGGTCGCTGTGGGGCAACTCGTGGAAGTTCGAGTCTTCTCGACCGCACCAATCCTTTTTTTAAAGACAGTATGTTGAACTAACTTTTCGCTACAACCTGTTGGAACGGTTTGATTTATTTCTTTGCAGATAGATATTTCGGGTTAAACTAAATTATTCTTGCCACTCTTTCGGGAGCGATATCGTGACCAAATCTTTAGCCGAAAATCACAACGACGACGATATGGCATTAGCTTCTGAAATCTACGACGGTGATGGTGTGGTCCGTCCCGCCTACATTGCGCATATTGGTGCGGCGATTGCTGACAGAGATGTTCTGACACTTGGCAAAGATGTTGGCGAGCTGCATGAATCTGAGTTGGCGGATTTGTTGGAGGCACTGCAATCTGAACAGCGGCAGGCATTGGTGCGTTTGCTTGGCAAAGAGTTTGACTTTGGTGCGTTGACTGAAGTTGACGAGGCGATCCGGCTCGAGATTGTCGATAGTGTTCCCAATGAGGATTTGGCTGCTGCCGTTCAAGAAATGGATTCGGATGATGCCGTTTACATTCTTGAAGACATGGAGCGTGAAGACCAAGACGAGATTCTTGCGCGCTTGCCGCATGAAGAGCGGATGCTCTTACAACGGGCGCTGAATTATCCTGAGGAGTCTGCCGGGCGACGTATGCAGACTGAGTTTGTCGCGGTCCCGACCTTTTGGACGGTTGGGCAGACGATTGATTATCTATGCGATGAGAAGGATTTGCCGGATCGCTTCGCGCAAATTTATGTCGTAGACCCGCTGTTCAAGCTTGCCGGTGCTGTCGATCTCGACCAAATTTTGCGAACCAAACGCACGGTCAAAATCGAAGATATTTTGCACGAAACCCGCCACGCGCTTCCGGCCACAATGGATCAGGAAGAAGCCGCGCAGATTATGCAGCAATATGAGCTGATGTCGGCTGCTGTAGTAGACGAGAATGAGCGATTGGTTGGCGTTCTCACTTTCGATGATGTGGTTGATGTTATTCAAGAGGAGCACGAGGAAGACATCATGCGCCTCGCTGGCGTGGGCGATGAAGAGCTATCCGATAGTGTCTATGAGACGGCCAAATCGCGCTGGCCATGGCTGATTGCCAACGCTTTTACCGCGTTTCTCGCCTCCGGTGTTATTGGGATGTTCGACGGCACAATTCAGCAGATGGTGGCCTTGGCGGTGCTTATGCCAATCGTGGCGTCAATGGGCGGCAATGCGGGCACGCAGACAATGACGGTAACAGTTCGAGCGTTAGCCACCAAAGATTTAGACATATATAATGCCTTCCGCGTTGTGCGCCGGGAAGTTCTTATTGGCTTGGCAAATGGGCTGTTATTTGCAGTTCTAATTGGTGTGGTGGCATCGTTGTGGTTTGGTAATTGGAATCTCGGACTTGTGATGGGGTTTGCGCTGATTGTGAATCTCACAACGGCGGCTCTGGCGGGCATTACAATCCCGTTGATTCTAGACCGGTTCGGGGCCGATCCTGCGTTGGGTGCGGGTGCATTTGTTACCATGTGTACCGATTGTGTAGGTTTTTTTTCATTCCTCGGTTTCGCCACATGGTGGTTTCACTTTTAAAATTCACCATGCTTTGATTTAACTGTGTTTTATTTCTCTAATTAACGTTTACGTAAATACGCTCTCGTGACATAATGTTATCAACGTATGGCGTTACGTATTGAGAGTAAATGATTTGATCCGCGAATATTACACAATTACAGAGCTGACCCGCGAGTTTGAGATTTCAACCCGCACGATTCGTTTTTATGAGGACGAGGGCCTGATACGCCCGCTGCGTCGCGGACGCACGCGGTTATTCCGTCCCTCTGACCGGCAGTTGCTCAAACAGATTCTACGTGGCAAGCGGCTGGGCTTTTCCATCGCGGAGATCAGCGAAATTGTGAACATGTATAAGGAGCAGCCGGGTGAATCCGGTCAGCTGCGCCTTATGATGGCCCGTGTCGAAGAAAAACGCGCGTCGCTGCGCCAAAAGCGCAAGGACATTGAAGAGACGCTTGCCGAGCTGGATGCTGTAGATGAAATGTGTATTGAGCGACTGGCAGAATTGGGTGTTAATACCTAGAACCAGCGGCGCACTTTGTTGGCATAATCTCGCCAGTTTTTGCCAAATTTTGTGGATAGATGCTCCTCTTCACGCTCGATGGCGAGTTTGGATGTCAGCAGCGCTGCGAGGAATGCTAGTGGTATAAACCAGACTATGCCGAACACAAATGCAGCGCCAATGGTTAGCAGCGTGTTGCCCAGATAGATCGGATTACGCGAAATTGAGTATGGTCCCTTTGTAACAAGATGATCTGCGCCCTTGATGGGCAATATGGTGGTTTTCGCAGCGTGGAGGGTTTGCATGGCGCGAATATCCAGCGCTAACCCTGCTAAAATAATGAGCAGGCCAACGGCGAACAGGAAGTCCGAGCCGGGCGAGCCTATCCATGGCGTGGGCAGAAAAAACTTGGAGAGCGCGCCAAGTAAAATGGCTGCTGCATAGATTATTGGTGGCCAGGGGATACGGTTGGGCGTGGTTTCAATTTTGCCGGTTGGTATTTTTTTAGGTTGTTTCATCATGCCGGGGTCTGGACCTATTAATTTTGAAGAAATGGTCGAGGTGATTTTTGGTTGGTGCCACTAGCGAGGGCGCAAGAAATGCCAACAAATGAGATTATATTGCCTTCGGCCTCTTGGAGTGTCAAGCCTTTGCGACTTCAAGCCTTTGCGACTTCAAGCCTTTGCGACTTCAAGCCTATGCGACATGGCAATCGCAGGAAAGCGCCCGATTTTGGTACGAACAGCCAACTGGCTTCACTCTGCGGCGTCAAACAGTTTGAACGGGCCTTAAGCCCGTACCGCACTGTTTTCCTTGCATAGTTTTGCCATTTGCCTGCCATTTCATCAAAATTAACAGGTTCAGCCCCTAGCCTTTGTCTGCGTTCACTGTGCATTGTTCTGCAATAGTTACAACATCCGGATCGGTTGAGACGTCGCGTTTTCCGTTCAGCACTTCCAGGAATATGCCTTTGGATTCGAGGCTAGTCTTCACGCAGCCGCAGAAACTTTCGCAAAACATAGCTTCGCGTCGGGGCGTGCAGCTTGCTACGCAAGCGGGAAGATATCCGGCTGTGCGATCCGGCGGGGCAACTTGCGTGGCGCACCAGATGAGGCCGAAGAGTACGGGCTGATGGATGAGGTAATAGGGCAGACTGTGATTGCCGAGCCATGTCAGTGCTTTGCCAACAGGATTTGCGTCAGCTTTGATATTGGCGAGACCGGGCAATAGGCCTGATTTGGTCAATGCCTTGGCGGTGGCTATACCTGCGAGTATCGCTGCAGTCCACGGAAACACCGGTACGAAATCATTGGCAGGCGGATCGAAGGAGCCAAGGCCAGTCCACCAGAATATTGCGTGGTCGAAGACTTCGTTTCGTAAATAGTGATTGGCGAAGAGAAAGCTGATAGCGGCGATGAACGTTGCCGGCCATGGCAGCGCGAGAAACGCCAGCGCAATAAATGAGCCGAGCGCCATTTGGTGTAAAATGCCAAAGAAGACGAAGCGGTCTGGTGTTGCGAAGTAGGTACCGATGGTGATGATCGCGGCACCGCCCGCAATAATTGCAAAACGTCGCCAAAATGCGGGCCAACGGATCGCTTGGCCATGCGACAGATAGAGACTAAACCCGGCAATGAACAGGAAGCTGGAGGCAGTGCCACGGGCTAATAGTTTCCAGCCAAACTCATTTGTCATCCCGTGACGGGCATAGCCGAAATTTTCTAAATCCCACGAGAAGTGGAAAATGGTCATGGCAATGATGGCAAGGCCACGCAAAACATCCAGCGATGAAATGCGCGATTTGCGGTTTGGTTGCAGCGGGACTGTGGCGTTGTGAAAAACGGTCATTAGGCTATCCAATTTCAGTAAATCAGTCTGATTCGCGTTTAGGCATGTTATGCGTAACGGCTGTTTGCAGTTAGTGTTTGGTTGGAGCAATTTTGAAATGACTAACCCACAAAATTCATCTCTTCGGCTTGCGGTTTCGTGTGTCGTAAAGAACGGAAACAGGTTTTTGCTGGTGGAAAGAGCGCATGAGCCTGCCAAGGGGCAGTTTGCCTTCGCCGGGGGCAAGGTGGAACCGGGCGAATCGCTGGAAGGCGCTGCGCGGCGCGAACTACTAGAGGAGACCGGTATTGCGGCGGGAGAGGTTACTTTTTTACGAGAATTAGCTGTTGAAGGCGTGTTTCATTTGCATGTTTTCTTTGCGCAATCGTTTACCGGCGTGGCTGAGGCCCGCGATGATGCAGTCAGCGTCGGCTGGTTTACCATAGCACAAATGAAAGACATGCCGATGCCACAATCTGTGTATGAAGTGGCAAACGAACTATGCGGGGACCAACTAAATGACTGACAGCAGCGGCCCTGTGGTTACAAAACTTGCGAAGTCAGCCTTCGCGGCAGGCCTTCTGTTCTTTGCCTTTATCGCGACCGCGTACGCCGGAGATCCTCCTTATAATGATAAATTAATTCGTCTTGCCGAGGTGCTTGGCTCTGTGCATTTTTTGCGCAACCTTTGTGGAGAGACCACCAGTGAGTGGCGCGATGCGATGAATGATCTGGTTGTTTCTGAAAGCCCGACGACGGAGCGTAAGGCTAAAATTATTGCCAGTTTCAATCACGGCTATCGCTCTTATGGCGGCGTCTATTTGCACTGTACTGAGGCAGCAATAACCGCGCTGGACAAGTTTATGAGCGAAGGAAAAGCGCTTAGCGAGGACATTGCGCTGCGCTACGCAAACTGAATCTTAGCGGACTAAACAGGTTTACCAAAAGTTAACTTTCTATGAAAGCGATTGGTGCAAGTTTATTCAACTATGCTAGAGTATTAAAAGGGTGTTAACGATGCAGCGCATCGAGGGTAGCATGAAAATGACTGTGACAGAGGTTGAGCTTCACGAGCGTATCCTCAATGAAAAGCGTCTGGCTGCACTGGAGGTGCAGACTGAAGCGTGGGCGGATGGCATTTCCGAGGGTATCGACGCTGAAATTATGGCCGCAGCGGGCATGGAAACGATTCTCATCCACTTAGTGCGTGATTGCGGTGCGGAAGTGGCTAATGGTCTGTTAGCAATGATGAAAACCCGTTTCGAATCAGGTGCCTTTCATTCACATGAATATTTGAATTGATGACGCGCGGTCGTGCTACTCCACTGATTTTCGTGCTGGCAGTTGCCGTGCTTTGTGGGAACGTATTGGCTGTCGAGGCCAAGACGGTTTCCCCGCGGCTACTGGCATTGAGCGAAATCAAGCGCGAGGAGCTGCCACCGATCGGGGGCACAGTAGCGCCGGACCCAATTGTTCCTTCCGTTGAGATACCGACGCCGGAGCCGATTAAGCCCACGGCAGACCCGGATATAATTGGACCTATGCCGCAAAATCCAGGCCCTGATGCGGCACCTGATCAACCGGACGAAGGTGCGGCACCCGCTGGTGACCCCAACGATCCGGCCCGTCCGCACATCGACGCCGATACACCTGTTCCACCGGTCGAGTATGATTTGAGCAAGCTGCCTGAAGCTGTTCGCACGATGCACGACGCTCTTGTTGAGGCCGCTAAAAGCGGAAAGCCGGAAAATCTGCGGTCCCTTATTGGTGTTGGCGGCGATACCACCGAGTTCACTTTGGGCGAGGCTCCCGCAGACCCGATGAAATATCTTTTGAGCCTTTCCGGAGACGAAGGCGGCCAAGAAATATTGGCCATATTATTAGAAATCCTCGATGCGGGTTATGTTCATGTTGACATAGGCACGCCGCAAGAACTCTATGTATGGCCCTATTTCTTTGCCGTCCCTTTGGAGAAACTCGACGAAAGGCAGCGAGTTGAGCTATTTAAAATAGTTACTTCAGGCGACGTGGATGATATGAAGTCATTCGGCGCGTATATATTTTACCGCGCTGGCATTTCACCTGACGGCCATTGGCGGTTTTTTCTGGCGGGTGAGTGATTAACTCTCCGAAAACACCACTGACTGCCCTTGGCTTGGCGTCACAATCTCACCATCCCACATCACTTTGTTGCCACGGATAATCGTGCCGACTGGCCAGCCTTGCACGGACTTGCCGTTGTAAGGCGTCCAGCCTGCACGGGAGCCGGCTTGGACGTTGGTGATGATCTCGCAGCGCTTCATGTCAACTATTGTAAAATCGGCGTCATAGCCGGCCGCTATGCGGCCTTTGCGTGCGATACCGAATATGCGTTGCGGGCCGTGGCAGGCGAGATCAACGAAACGTTCCAGTGTGAGCCGTCCGGCGTTGACATGATCGAGCATGACGGGAACGAGCGTTTGCACGCCTGTCATCCCGGAGGGCGAATCTGGATAGGGCTTGGCTTTTTCTTCCAGCAAATGCGGGGCGTGATCGGAGCCGAGCACATCGACGATGCCTTGGGAAATTCCGCGCCAGACGCCATCACGATGGAAAATTTCGCGCACGGGCGGGTTCATTTGTAAGAGCGTGCCAAGGCTCGCGTAGTCATCAGACGACAGCGTGAGGTGATGCGGCGTTGCCTCGCAGGTTGCGACGTCTTTATGGTGCCGCAGGAAGTCGATTTCTTGATGCGTCGAGATATGCAGCACGTGAATGCGGGCCTGGACTTTTTTGGCTATTGCCACAAGGCGTTGCGTGCATTGCAGGGCGGCGATATCATCGCGCCATATATGGTGGGAGGAGGGATCGTTTGGTACGCGCAGGTGCATTCGCTCGCGCAGGCGGAATTCATCTTCTGAGTGGAACGCGGCGCGGCGGCGGGTGTTGGCCAGGATTGACGTGACACCCTCATCATCCTTTACGAGCAGATCGCCGGTGGACGAGCCCATGAATACTTTGATGCCTGCCGCGCCCGGCAGGCGCTCCAGCTCACCGACATGCTTGGCATTATCGCGCGTGCCGCCGACCCAGAACGCGAAGTCGCAGTGCATACGATACGTGGCGCGCTGGACCTTGTCGGCAAGGGCCGATTCGCTTGTTGTCAGCGGCGCGGTGTTGGGCATTTCAAACACTGAGGTCACGCCGCCGAGGACAGCGGCGCGGGAGCCGGTTTCCAAGTCCTCTTTGTGTTCCAAGCCCGGCTCGCGGAAGTGCACCTGGCTGTCAATGACGCCAGGCAAGACATGCAGGCCGGTGCAATTTATCATCTTGGCGGCACTGGCGGACGCGAATGAACCGATGGCAGCAATGCGCCCGTCTTTGACGCCAACATCGCGCAGACCTGTGCCATCCTGATTGACGACGGTTCCGCCTTTGAGAATAAGATCGAAAGTCTGTGTCATGAGCGCACTGCTTGTCTTTGATGTTACCGGTTGTTCTTGATGTTGGGTGTCTCACGGTTTAGTTAAGGGAGACGCTAAAATCAAGATGCAGGACCGCCATGCCCCACGCCATTCTATCAGATCGTGCCTTCATACGCATTGGCGGCGTGGAGGCGGAAGGCTTTTTGCACAATCTGGTGACGTGCGATGTGCTGACTTTGAAAAGCGATGAATTGCGGGCAGGGGCACTGCTTTCGCCGCAGGGCAAGGTGGTCTGGAGTTTTCTGATCGGGCGCGAGGGCGAGGGCTATGTGTTGGATGTGGCCGCGCAGGATGCTCATGCTTTTTCACAGCGGCTTAAATTTTACCGTCTACGGGCCAAGGTTGAGATATCCGAGCCGGAGATGGTTTCAGCGCATGTTGTTTGGGATGGGGCTCCAATTTCGGAAGACGCGCGGCGCGATACGCGGTTCAAATCTGAGGTGGTTTTTCGCAGTTTTGGCACGGCAATAGGTGGCGATGATGCAGGCTGGACCGCTTTACGCATCACTCATGGTGTGGCTGAAGCGCATCTGGACTATGCTTATGGCGAGATGTTTCCGCATGATGTCAACTTGGACCAGATTGGCGGCGTGTCGTTCTCCAAAGGCTGCTATGTGGGACAAGAAGTTGTCTCGCGGATGCACCATCGCGGCACAGCACGCCGGCGGGTGATGGTAACAAGCGGCGAAGGTTTGATCGCGGGGGGCGCTGTATTGGTTGAAGGGAGAAGTAGCGGTGCAATAGGTTCGGTCTCCGAAAGATCAGGGCTGGCAGTCGTGCGTTTGGACCGTTTGAAGGATGCGCTTGATAAGGGTTTGCAAATTTTGGCAGGTGAAGTGCCGGTCGCTATTTCGTTTCCGAACGACGTGACGTTTACGTGGCCGGTCGCCAGCGCGGAGCCAGTGTAAATGATCGAAAAACGCCCTGCACCGCCTCGGGCTTGGCAGCGCATGTTATCGGGCAGGCGGCTGGACCTTTTGGACCCGTCGCCGCTTGATATTGAGGTTGAGGACATTGCCCACGGCCTTGCCCGCGTGGCGCGGTGGAACGGGCAGACATTTGGTACGCACGCCTTTTCGGTGGCGCAGCACAGCCTTGTGGTCGAGCATATTTTCCGGCTGATAGAGCCGGATGCAAAGCCGCACCAATGCCTTATTGCGCTGCTGCATGATGCGCCGGAATATGTGATTGGAGATATGATTTCGCCTTTCAAGGCGATGGTAGGCGGGGATTATAAGCTGGTGGAAAAGCGCTTGCAGCGGGCCATCCATTTGCGTTTTTCGTTGGTTGCAGAACCCAGCGCGGCGTTGATGATGAAGATCAAACGCGCTGACACAGTAGCTGCCTATTTTGAGGCGACCAAACTGGCAGGCTTTGAAGATGACGAAGCCGCGCGCATTTTCGGGCGGCCACGCGGGTTTAGTGCGGATATGCTGGCATTCGAACCACAGGCCGCGACTGATGCGCAGGCTGCATTTCTGGAACGCTTTGCGGCGCTGGAGGCGTTGCACCCCATTATGAAAGTAACATCATGCCCCATCTGATTGTAACTCCATTATCGCGTTTGATTGAAATATCGGAGGCGCACAAAGCCAGCAAAGTGCTGACGCTCATCAACGCCGCCACGCCGGTTGAGCGCCCGCGCCATGTCGCGGCGGAGGATCATTTGTTTCTCGGGTTCAATGATATCAATGAACCGCGCGAGGGGCTGGTGCCGCCATGTGAGGTACATATCCGGCAGATATTTGAGTTTGCGACGAATTGGGACCGCGCACAGCCGATGATTATTCACTGCTATGCCGGCGTTTCCCGCTCCACGGCGGGGGCTTATATGACATCGCTGTTTCTCAATCCGGATCAAGACGAAATGGCACTGGCGCAAGAATTGCGCCGCCGTGCGCCGACTGCCACACCCAATATCCGTATGATATCAATGGCTGATGATATACTGGGTCGAGGCGGGCGAATGGTTGATGCGATAAAGAGCATCAGGCGCGGTGCGGAGTGCTTTGAAGGCGTGCCATTTATTTTGCCGGTAAAGGCGTAACACTATGTGCGGGCGCTTCTCTTTTGCGGCAACGCCGGACGAAGTTGAAGAGCTCTACGATGTTTATAATCCCGACCCGTTTCCGCCGCGCTATAACATTGCGCCCACGCAGCCGATACTGATGATTCAAGCGGGGCTTCGCCAAGACAAGGGCTCTAACCTGCCGAACCGCGTAGCGACATTGGTTCGCTGGGGACTTATTCCTTCGTGGGTGAAAGATGTGAAAGCGTTTCCGCTGCTTACCAATGCGCGATCTGAAACGGTTTTGGAAAAAAACTCTTTCAAGTCTGCAATCCGCCATCGGCGCACGCTGATTCCGGCGTCAGGTTTTTACGAATGGAGGCGCTCGGGGGGCAAAAAATCTCAAGCCTATTGGGTGCGTCCGCGTTATGGCGGCATTGTTACTTTTGCCGGATTGATGGAGACTTATCTGTCACCTGATGGCAGCGAGATTGATACAGGTGCAATGCTGACGACCTCGTCCAACCTGACTTTCATGCCCATCCATGACCGGATGCCGGTGGTAATCAGCCCGCCGCATTTTGAGCGCTGGCTGAACTGCATAGACTATGAGCCACGTGACATGCTGGACCTATTCGGAGCGGTGGATGATGACTTCTTCGAGGCGGTGCCGATATCGGATAAGGTCAATAAAGTTGCCAATATGACGGCGGATGTTCAGGCCCGTGTCAATTTGCAAACCTCAAATTTGAATGATTCTGCTAGGGTGGGCGAAACCAAGAAACCGGAAAAAAGTAGACCTACCTCCCAAATGAAACTGATTTGAAGTTTCATCGCCCCATATTCCAAAGCAGGCATTGCTAAATCCGCACTTGAAGTAGGGCAAAATGACATGATTCGTGAATTCAGCGTCGAACTCAATGACGAAGATCGCAGCCGAATGGCAGCTATTGCTACCGGCCGCATGGTTCCAGATGCCAAGCCCGGTCGTAAGACATTCGCCTTTGATGATAAGCATTTGACAGCGATTGCCGGTGATGGCTTTGAGAGGTTTCTCTGGACCAATTTTGATCGCGTTGAAGAAAAAGGCGGATCAATAGTTCTTGCCAATGACAATGGCGTGACGTTCTTTTTGCCGGTCGATAAATTGCAAGACCCGCTTATCCGTCAGGCCATTTTCGATTATGTCACAGGACGGGTTGCGGCCATGCACTAAATCAATATCATCACTGCATGGTATCCGCATTCCTCAACGGCTTGGCACTTGGTGCTTCACTCATAATTGCTATTGGCGCACAAAACGCATTCATCCTGCGGCAGGGGTTGCTGTTCCAGCATGTGTTTATTCTCTGTCTTATTTGTGCGCTGGCCGATGCTCTGCTCATTGCAGCCGGTGTGGCGGGGCTTGGCACGCTGGTGTCATCGCATCCGGATTTGGTGCGCTATGTGACCATTGGAGGGGTGATATTTCTCGGCAGCTATGCAGCGCTGGCATTTCGACGCGCTATGAATGCTGAAGCCATGCGGGCATCGGGCGAGGGCATGTCACTCAACAAAGCGATCGCCACTTGCCTCGCGTTCACGTTCCTCAATCCGCATGTTTATCTGGATACTGTGCTGCTGCTTGGCGGGCTTTCGGCGCGCTATTCCGGCGATTCGCGTGTTGCGTATGGGGCAGGCGCCATGGTCGCGTCGTTCGTCTGGTTTTTCGGGCTCGGATATGGTGCGCGGCTGCTGTTGCCGATTTTTGATAAGCCTGCGGCATGGCGAGTGTTGGAACTTATCATTGTATTGGTTATGAGCGCGTTGGCGCTGAGCTTGGCTTATGGCTTAGCCGGCTGATCAACATAACCATGAAGATGTGGTACGCCCTAGGGGAGTCGAACCCCTCTCTCCAGGATGAAAACCTGACGTCCTAACCGATAGACGAAGGGCGCGTTGTCGGTTCTATAGTCAGGAAAATCTAAAGCCGCAACCCCGTTAGCGAAGGTTTTTACAGCTTTATGTGAATTACTTGCGCCGCGAGCAACGCCAGTTCCAGTCGCGGTCCGGGCCTATGTCAATATGAACGGATTCAGTGTTGCAATAGGTGCCAACGCCGCCACGACCGGACATGGAGCGCAAATATTTTGCCAAATCCCATTTGCTGACGCCCGGGACTTGGAAATCAGCTGCCGCACAGAACATGTGCAACGAATTTTTCGCGCCGCGAACTTGGCGATTGTGACCGGGGCTACGATAGCCGGAGGTAATGATAAGAGACTGACCGTAATGGCCCTCAACTATTTTCAACATTTTTACCAGCTGCGGCTTTAGGCACGCTACATCCACAGTTTCGCGCTGCACACGCAGGCCATTGGGTGCGAGCCGCGCCAATCCAGCAGCGGAGGCTAAAAGAACCGGTGCATTGTCAGTCTCACTGATATCGACGTCGAGATCATTTCCGTTTGCGTCGCGGCGTTTGATCTCAAAAAGTGCGCCTTTGCGCACTCCCGGTAAATCGCCATTATTAACTGCGGAAGCGCTATCAACTGATAGAGAATCTGCCGGTTGTTCCAACTTGGCTAGCGCAAGGTTTGGCTTTATATTGCTACCAGCTAATGCAACGCCTTTAAATGCAGGCGACGGCGTTGTATCGGCAAGTGCTAACTGCGTGTCTGCCGGTAATGGCTCACGGCCTTTCTGAATTTTTTGCGGCGCATTGGAAACACTGCTGCCAAACATCGATTCAAATAAGGACTTTTTGCGTGGCGGTAGGGCCGGTGACAGTTCGGCAGGCGCTGCTGTCAAATTTTGCACCGCAGGTTCAGCGGTGATTTCCGCAACTTGCTTTGCAGCTACGAGCGTCGGCTTTGCAGTGATAGATATTGGTTGTGGCGCTACTTCCGGGATCACCAAGATCACACTTGGCTGCGTTGTAATGATTACCGGCTGAACTGGTGCCAAAGCCACTGACTTTGCGGTGGGTTCCTTGGATAAAGGCACCGGAATCACATTTTCCGCCGTTGTTTCAATTACTTGCGGTTGGATTAACGATTTCGCATTCGCTTCAGCAAGCGAAGGGGTTGTAACAATGGGCTGAGCAATGCCGCTGTTCAAGCTCAGTTTGGCATCGGCTAATGAGGGCGGCTGGAGGGGCAGTGGCTGCGCTGACGACAGGACAGTCTGCTGCGCTGTTCCAGATGCTTGGGCGGCAGGGATTGGTGAAGATTGCGGTTGCGTCAAAGGTGCTGCTTGCAGTGACGCCGCCGCCAGCTCAACAGTTCCGCCGCCGGTGGACGTGCAAGAGGAAAGCATAAATGCCAATACCAATTGCGAACCACACGCAAAAAGGCGCGAAAAACGCAGCAGTGTGGCTGGCTTTGGTGTCAAACGCGTGCCCGTTCCCTGTGTCAGCGCCTCGTAAGAATGGCGTTGTTCTAATGTTGGCCTCCGGGTACGGAGACATTTGTGTGACGTCACTATGCGATTTAGACCGCCATCGCAATATACACTCTGCCCAAAATCGCTGACGTAACGACAGTCTATTTCGTACTCACATATAAAATCGATATGAAGCTATTAAGGCAAAAGCATGGTTTTCGTAATCACACTTTAGGCTTTGGCTTTAACATAAGTCCCCGGCGCATCGCAAAGCGGGGTTAGTTTCGTACCTCCAGGCTTGCGTGCATCAACTTTGTTGCCATTGAGCGAGGAAATCCACTGATGCCAATGCGGCCACCAGGAGCCGGGATGCTCGACTGCGGATTTTTGCCAATCCGCCAAGTCACCGCGAACGGGACCACCGGTCCAATATTGATATTTGTTCTTGTCCGGCGGGTTGACTACGCCCGCGATATGACCGGAACCAGCCAAGACAAAGTTTACTGCCGTGCCGAAGCACTGATTACCATAAAATATGGATTTTGCCGGTGCGATATGGTCATCGCGGGTGGCGAGGCTGAAAATGGGCACTTTTACGTCTGCCAAATGCACTGGTGCGCCGCCAAGTACCATTTGGTCAGTGGTTAGCGCATTCTCCAAATAGCATTTGCGTAAGTAGAAGGCGTGGTTGGCTGACGTCATGCGAGTGGCGTCAGCATTCCAGTAAAGCAAATCAAACGGGGCAGGTTGCTTGCCCTTCAAATAGTTGTTAATAACATAAGGCCAGATCATATCATTGGCGCGTATCATGTTGAAGCCGTTGGACATTTTGGAGCCGTCTAAGAAGCCCTTTCCTTCCATGGCTTGCTCAAGTGCTGCGATTTGCACTTCATCCACGAACACGCGCAAGTCACCACCAAAGGTGAAATCCACCTGCGTGGTGAGCAGCGAAGCAGATGCTATGCGGGTCTCGCCCTCGCGAGCAAACAGTGCCATTGCGGCAGATAATAGTGTGCCGCCGACGCAATAGCCAAGCGCGTTAATTTCCCGCTCGCCGGTGGACGCTTCTATTGTATCCAGCGCGAACTGCAGGCCTTCGCGGATATAGTTTTCCCAATTTTTAGCAGCATGGCGCTCATCAGGGTTTACCCATGAGATCACAAAAACAGTATGTCCTTGCTCGACCGCCCAGCGGATGAATGACTTTTCTGGATTAAGGTCCAAAACGTAAAACTTGTTGATCCACGGCGGGCAAATCAGTAGTGGCCGTTTAAAGACTTGGGGCGTAGTTGGCTCATACTGAATGATCTCAGCCACGTCGCTGCGGGCAATAACTTTGCCTGGCGTGATAGCTAGATTTTCGCCTACCATAAAGGGCGTGCCGTCCACTTGGCGCAGCTTTAGTTCGCCATTACCGGCGGCGATGTCCTCCGCGAGCATTTTCATGCCGGAAACAAGGTTTTGGCCGTTGGTTGCCACGGTTTCTTTGAAAATCTCGGGGTTTGTCAACACAAAATTAGATGGCGAAAAAGCGTTTGTGGCCAGTTGTACATAGAAAAAGGCCTTGTTACGAGTATGGTCGTCGAGACCTTCAGTCTGGGTCACAAGATCTGCCGCCCAACGTGACGTAACGAGATAAGCCTGCTTTAGAAAGTCAAAGAACGCGTTTTTCGTCCAGTCTTCGTCGTTGAAGCGCTTATCACCACGGTCGGGCTTGGCGATATCTTCAATAGTATTATCCGACAGGCGTTGCAGAGAATTGCCCCAAATCCCCATGAACTGCGAAAATAGTTGCGCCTGTGCATCAATGGTGCGTTTAGGGTCAGAAATCCAATATTCGGTGACAGTTGAGAGTGTTTTTGCAACATCCATCATCGGTTCGACTTGTATTTCGGGCAATTTACCGTTTTCACGCGGTGTCATCCATGCGGATGCTGCCTGGCCTGCCGCTTCCACCATTCGGGCAAGGTTCATCGCAAAGCTATCCATATCTTTGATGATATATGGATCTAGTTCGCTCTTTGAATCTTGCTCTATTTTGCCGGTGTCCTCTGCCATTCTTCTCATTCCTCCCAAAGGATTTAGTTGCACCAATATCCCAAATTGGTGCTGTCGGTTTCTTGACATATTATTGCGACAATAACATACGCTCTAATAGAGTGTTTAGCGATATTACCGCAAATTGCTGCATTAAAATAATGGTGGTTAGAATTCATGGCAAGACTGCAATTATCACTGCCCGTTTTGTTGTCTGCTGTCGCGGCTCTGTCATCATGCGCCACGGCGACAATTGATAATGCTGTACCGCAGGCTGCGCTCGAATCGCCAGCGCAACCGGCTGTTCCAGCGCAGCCAGCAATGACCACTGCTGTGCCCGTTTCTAAGCCTGCGCTGCCAAATAACACCGGCCAATATCCGAATATCAACGTGATGCCAGTGGGCGAAACTGCGCAATTTACGCCGACTGACGAAGCGGCTACACGGGCGCTTTTGGATGATGCAAAGGCTGGCCAGCGGGCGCAAGGCGAAAGCACAGCTGCTTATCAAGAACGACTAAAGCGACTGCGGCTGCTGGCAAAAAGCCATGGCGGCGATACGATTAAACAAATTGAAGGCCAGTGATTTCTTAGTCGTCACAAGGCATAATTACGGCATTTTCTATCGACGGTTCGACGCATTGTGTGTATAGCGCGGCCAGCACATCAGCATTAGCCTTTGGAGCCTTTGAACAGCATGGAAGAATTTCACAAAGTTCGTCGTCTTCCGCCGTATGTTTTCGAGCAGGTTAACCGTCTGAAGGCCAGTGCAAGGGCGGGCGGTGCGGATATTATTGATTTGGGCATGGGCAATCCCGATTTGCCAACACCGCAAAGTATTGTTGATAAGCTTTGCGAGGCCGTGCAAGACCCGCGCACGCACCGCTATTCGTCGTCCAAGGGCATTCCCGGCCTTCGTCGCGCGCAGGCTGGCTATTACGAGCGCCGGTTCGGCGTGAAGCTCAATCCAGATACGCAAGTGGTAGCGACGCTCGGCTCCAAAGAAGGCTTTGCCAACATGGCGCAGGCGATCACCGCGCCGGGCGATGTTATCCTTTGTCCAAACCCGTCCTATCCAATTCACGCCTTTGGTTTCATCATGGCAGGCGGCGTTATCCGTTCTATCCCAGTTGAGCCGGATGAGCATTTCATTCCTGCGCTTGAGCGGGGCGTGAAGCATTCTATCCCCAAGCCTATTTGTATGATTATTTCCTACCCGTCGAACCCGACAGCGAAGGTGGCGACACTGGATTTCTATAAGGATGTGGTGGCGTTTGCGAAAAAGCATGACATCATCATTTTGTCAGACTTGGCCTATTCCGAAATTTATTTTGACGGTGTGCCACCGCCATCTATCCTGCAAGTTCCGGGGGCCATTGATATTGCTGTGGAATTTACCTCGATGTCGAAGACATTCTCCATGCCGGGTTGGCGCATGGGTTTTGCTGTTGGCAACGAAAAGCTGATTGCCGCGCTCACACGGGTGAAATCTTATCTTGATTACGGTGCGTTTACGCCCATCCAAGTGGCCGCAACTTCGGCGCTGAATGGTGATGGATCAGACATTGCGGAAGTGCGCGCGATCTATAAAGGCCGTCGTGATGTGATGGTGGATAGTTTTGGCAAAGCAGGTTTTCATATTCCGGTACCGGAAGCGACGATGTTTGCGTGGGCGCCCATTCCTGAGAAATTCAAACATCTTGGCTCGCTGGAATTCTCGAAGCTTCTGATTGAAAAGGCCGATGTGGCAGTGGCCCCCGGCATTGGCTTTGGTGAACATGGCGATGATTATGTTCGCCTTGCTTTGGTTGAAAATGAACACCGGATTCGCCAAGCGGCACGCAGCATCAAGAAGTTTTTGTCGAGCGCGGACACCACCATGCACAATGTGATTTCTCTGAACGCACGACGCTAAACATCTGAATTTGTAATTTTATTAGACGGGACTAAATTATGACTGCACCCCTTAAAATCGGTATTGCAGGCCTCGGTACGGTTGGCCTTTCGGTTGTGCGGGTTTTGCGCGATCAGGCGGATGTATTGGAGCGCCAGTGCGGGCGCAAGATTGAAGTGCGGGCCGTTTGCGCCCGTAACCGTATGCGTGATCGTGGCATGGACCTTTATGGAATTGACTGGTTTGATGATCCGGTGGCGCTGGCAACGCGTTCGGATATTGATGTGTTTGTCGAGCTTATCGGCGGTGCCGGCGCTAACGCGCCTGCCTATTCTGCCGTCAAAGCCGCGCTGAACGCGGGCCGTCATGTGGTGACGGCCAACAAGGCGCTGCTGGCAAATTTTGGCGTTGATCTTGCCGTGCTGGCGGAAGAAAAAGGCTTGCTGTTAAACTTTGAAGCGGCAGTTGCAGGTGGCATTCCTGTCATTAAAGTCATGCGCGAGTCGCTGGCGGGCAACACGGTTTCGCGTGTTTTTGGTATTTTGAATGGCACTTGCAATTATATTTTGACCCGTATGGAGCAGGAGGGATTGTCGTTTGAGGATTGCCTTGCCGATGCGCAGCGGCTTGGCTATGCGGAAGCTGATCCAACTTTTGATATAGAAGGCAATGATACCGCGCACAAACTTTCGCTTTTGACGGCGCTGGCATTCGGCACCAAAATCGCCTCTGACGAAATTTATCTTGAGGGCATCAGCAATATCACGCAAGCCGATATTAAAGCGGCAGCGGAATTAGGCTATCGAATCAAGCTGTTAGGTGTGGCGCAGCGCACTGATAGTGGCATTGAGCAGCGCGTGCACCCAACCATGGTGCCGGTTTCGTCCGTGATTGCGCAGGTGCATGGGGTCTTAAATGCGGTGTCGATTGAGACTGATATATTAGGTGAATTGCTTATGTCCGGCCCCGGCGCGGGCGGCAATGCGACGGCTTCTGCCGTGGTGGGCGACCTTGCGGACATCGCCAAAGCGCGGCCCGGCTTCCAGCATGGTCCGGTTTTCGGTCATCCCGCCAAGGAATTGAAGCCCTATGTGCAAGCGCAAATGCGCAGCCATGCGGGCGGGTATTTCATTCGTTTGACCGTGCAAGACAAAACCGGCGTCTTCGCGGCCATTGCAAAGCATATGGCGGACAATGAAATTTCGCTGGAATCCATCGTCCAGCGCAATCCGGAAGGTGGCGCGGACAAGGCCAAGAACGTAATTTTGATCACACACGAAACGACCGAGTCAGCCGTGCGCAAGGCGCTGGAATCAATCGGCACGGACGGCTATCTGGTGGACCGCGCGCAGATGATCCGGATTGAGCGGGCAGGGTAAGATACCAGTTTTGTTGGTCGAGAAACGTTCGGTGATCGCACGAAGATGGTGCGCAGTGTGTGCGGAAGCTATGTGGCAAGTGGTATGACCTGGGTGGTAATTCGGGGGGGGGCGTAAAAAAGCAACGCAATTGGTTAAGGACAAAAGGACTGCGACTTTTTGCTGTTCCCTCAACTTACGGGAAGAGTTGTATCATCAACCTCGCCCGTTCCAATTCACTCCCAACTTTTCCTGTCTCGTCAATCCAGCGAGATACTCTTTTGTAATAAGGGTATATTGCAAATGATATGAAATTGACTTTGTTTGTATGGAATCTCGCAAATTTTTAGCGGCCCAGTCATTTTTTAACCGCTGGACATTGGCACTTGCTGCAATGATGCGATTTCTGAGTACGCTGTTGGTGAGCGCTTCCTGTAATAGAATGTCCGCAACTTTATCTGGTATGTCAGAATCAGGTTGTTTGTCGTTGGCAAAAACTAAAATGTCGTTGCCTGCGATTATTGCTTGGATTACGTAATCGTGAAGGCTGCGAGTTCCAGCTATTGCTGACATTTGCAAATCATCTGAAATTACGACGCCTTTGAATCCCAATTCCTCTCTAAGAATTTCAGTCAGAGTTGTCTTGGAAAGTGACGACGGCAAATTGCCATCGGTGGGGTCAAGTCTGTGATTGATGACATGCGAGGACATTACCATATCCACCTCGTTGCTTTTTATCAAAGCCCTGTAGGGGTCGAGTTCATTCCTTTGCCAAGTAGTGGTGACGTCAACGGTTGCTTTGTGGCTGTCCCCAACACTTGATCCGTGCCCGGGAAAATGTTTGAGCGCGGTTAATACACCATTTTTCCTATGGCCTTCGACGAAAGCTGTTGCGTATTGTATGACGGTCTCTGGATCTTTGGAAAAGCTTCGATCAAGCCGTCCAATAATTGGGTTCAAACTGTTGATGTTCAAATCAACAACCGGCCCTAGGTTAAGATTGAAACCCCAAGCTCGCAAGTTTGTGGCGAGCTTGGAATACAATTCGAGAGCGACGCTTTCGTCCATATGGTCGGCTACGCTGCGGGCACTTTGCGTATTGGGGAATCCGCTCGCCTTTGTCAGGCGTTGGATATAACCACCCTCTTGGTCTATGGCCACCAAAAAGGGATGAATCAGGGACTTTTCTTGAAAGGCGGCATTCATCTCCCGCACCGTTTTGCCATCCTTGATATTACGCTTTAAATATATGACGCCGGTTATTTTGCCTGTGGCCGCCTGCTGAAGTACTTTGATCATTCCCGCGCTCGACATTCTATTGCCGGTAAATCCAACCAGTAACATTTGGCCAATCATTGCGCGCATGTTGCGTTCAGCAATATCTGGCAGAGACCTATTCTCTGCGTAAGAAGCGCCCGAGGCCACTATGCTAAGAACAACAATTTGGGCGGGCAATTTGCGCAATAAACGCAGAGTTTTCTTAAGCATTACCAGTCTCCTCGGATAACCAAGTACAAAGTAATCCAATCTGCTTAATCACTCATTAAGCATGTGTTGCGTCGGGCATTGCAGATTTGAATAATCCGACATTAGCGGAGGTAGATACCCTCCTACTGCGGTTGAGTGATATTGGTTAGCTGTACGCTCGAAGGTCGTACAAGTTGATTAATTTGACGAGCCGAGGTAATCCCCTTACTCGCATTACGATTGGTAATTGGGGAAAGGTCGAAGCCACTTTTTAGCCAGCATTGATCAGGTGTGGTGAAGTGAACCAAGGCAATGCCGGTGCACCCTGAGGTTGTTTTACATCCATTGAGGCACCCCGCATAGTCGTTTACAGGATACCTGCCAAGATTGGTGCCGCTCAGGTCCTTTTTAACAAATACTTCCCATTCGGCCTGAAACGCAGGGGGCGGGGCGGCAGGGCGAGCGCGAAAATACAGTCCTGACTCAACATTCGTCACTATTTGTGCAAATTCGAAACCGGTTTTCAAAAAACATTTTTTGGCATTGTTGTTAAAAGTATAGGCTCGGCAAGACAGATTGTCCCCACACAGCGCCGCGCATTCGTGAGCGCCCGCAGCATCCAAACCTTTAGAAAACAAATCGTCCCCATACATATCTACGTCTTGATATGTGGCCAGATACCATTCTTCGGACTCTACCGGCGGGTCTGCTTTCGCGGCGACCGGCGTTGGAGGCGCGTCGCAATTCATGCTGCTTCGTCGCTCGCGGGCAAAGTCGGCCCAAATAGTAGTGGCATAACGATTTATGAAAACCCTAAACTCACCGCAATCACCAGAGGCTTTGATAAAGTCGTAAGCTGTTTTTGCCTCTTGGTCTAAAGCGCTGGCACTCGCGCTGGGCACTAACGACTGGCTGTTAACGGGCGGTGTCGAGTTCGCCGTGCTGGGCGTCTGAATTAAGTCTGCTTGCGTGTTAATTGCATTGGGTTCAACTTCTTTCAACGTAATAAAGCCGGTAATCTGATCATAGTACGCGGGCTTCTGATCATGCCCAATGGATGCCGCCAGCGACGCTACTTGTTGTTGAAGTTTCTTTGCGAGATCTACTTGTGACAAGCCAGGTGTTTTAAGCAGGGGGATTAAATTGCGAGTGAATACAGAATTTGGATCAGGATCGACTTCAGACAAGCGGTCAAGCGCGGTTTGACCCAAGCCTGCCGCGAACAATGTGAATACGCCCTCGGCAGAATCAATACTGGTTAGGCCGCCAGTGCCGCCGGTGGCTTTACCACCCTCGTCGACGAACGGGTTATTTCTACAGGCATCGAGCACAGCAAATATTGCGTGAGCCCCATGTTTTTGAACAAGCCGTGTCAGAGCCTCCGCTCCAAAACTATTGCCCATCAAGCGGTTCTCTTCACCCTGTCTTGGCAAGGGAATATCAGACGGTAATAAATAGTTTTCACCTCCGATAGACACGCCGTGACCAGAGAAATATATGAATACTATGTCACCGTCGGAGACCGTCGTCTCCAACTGCTTAACTAACCCGTTCATTCTGGGCCAGTCCGCATTTTCTCCATAGATTACAGTGAACCCCAGCTCGTCGCTGAGTGTATCTCGTATAGCGCGTGCGTCATTCACCGCCTTCAGCAATTGTCGATCAGCTGGAAGATTGGAATATTGATTATTGCCGATTACCAAAGCGATACGTTTGCCAGCAATCGCAGTCATTGGAGACATTGTGTAAAAAATAACTGCCAGTAGCAAATACCTGATCATGATCTCATGCGACCTGTCGTAGGCCAGAATATGAATTCAAACGCAAAAATGCGGCAATGAAAGCGTATAAAATGCATCACTAAAGCAACCGAAGTAATTCTGACTGAATGTTTTTTCGTCAATCCCACCGCATTGCCCCTCGAAGATGCCCATCTTGTTATCTGAGTCATGTTTGCCTCCCCTTTTCACCCACTCAAAAAATATGACCAAAATTATAATATTTATTCAATCAGAAGTTAACTTATATTTTGTCGCATTATGTTGGTTACTTGTCAAAGTGGTTTAGGTGAAGGGATTTTGTCGGCTTGCTTGCCAAAATCATTCCAGCAATTTCGAAGACACTGCAAATATTTAATAGTGTTTGAATACCAAAACATTTGCGCTGCTGTGATTTTCGTTGCGTCACCGAATTGTCACCAACGTCCTTTTTCCGTGACGTCGCTCCTCACATGATTTATGGCTAACTCTCAAACCTTGAGATCGCCGCCGTGCAACGCAAAATCTTCCTCGATATCAGCCAGTCTGTCACGGCGCACCGCTGGGTGGAGCGGTTGGATTTGCGCTCGGCCAATGCGGCGCTGGCTATGAGCCAGAAGCATAACGTGCCGGATTTGGTGGCGCGGATTCTTGCCGGGCGGGGTATCACCGAAGATGCGGCGCTGGACTATCTGAACCCCGCAATCAAAAACCTGATGCCGGATCCGCGCGGGATTACGGAGCTTTCAAGCGTGGCGGCCAGAATTGTGCTGGCGATTGAGAAGCGCCAGCCGGTGGCGATTTTTGGTGATTATGATGTGGACGGCGCGTGCTCCTCCGCGCTGGTTTCCAAGCTGCTGTCGCACTTTGATGTGCCGCATGAGATTTACATTCCGGACCGGATTTTTGAGGGCTATGGCCCGAACCCCAACGCGATGGAAGAGCTGGCGGCGCGGGGCGCGAAGCTGATTATCACGGTGGATTGCGGCACCAACAGCGCGGTGGCGATTGCGGCAGGCAGGGCGGCGGGCGCGGATGTGGTGGTGATTGACCATCACCAAGTGGGCGGCGCACTGCCGGATGGCACGGCGGTGGCGAACCCCAACCGCGAGGATGATTTGTCCGGCCTTGGCAATCTGTGCGCCGCTGGCGTGGTGTTTATGGTGCTGGTGGAAGTAACGCGCTTACTGCGCGGCAACTCCGCCAAGCCGATGCCGGATTTACTGAACTGGCTGGATTTGGTTGCGCTGGCTACGGTGTGCGATGTGGTGCCGCTGACGGGGCTGAACCGCGCCTTTGTGGTCAAAGGGCTGGTAGTGGCGCGGAAATTTGGCAATGCGGGCATTGGGGCGCTCGCCCGCGTTGCGCGCCTTGGCGAGCCCTTAAACATTTATCATTTCGGCTTTATGCTCGGGCCCCGCATTAATGCGGGCGGGCGGATTGGCGATGCGGCACTCGGTGCAAAGCTGCTGACGCTGACTGATGAGACCGAGGCGCAAACCATCGCTGAAAAGCTGGATATGCTCAATGGCGAGCGTCAGGCCATGGAGCAGGTGATGCTGGCAGAGGCCGAAACTGCGATGGGTTTTGATCTGGCGGGCGGCGGCGGTCCGCCGGTGATTGTGGCGGCAAATGAGAAATGGCATCCCGGCATTGTCGGGCTGATAGCGGCGCGATTAAAGGAAAAAGCCCGCCGTCCGGCCTTTGCCATCGCGTTTAATCCCAACGGCGTCGGCACAGGTTCCGGTCGCTCGATACAGGGCGTGGATTTGGGCAGGCTGGTGCGCGAGGCGGTGAGCGCGGGCATCGTGGTGAAGGGTGGCGGCCACGCCATGGCGGCCGGCATCACGATTGAAAAAGCGCGGCTGGGCGATTTTCGCGCCTTCCTGGAAAGCCAAACCAGCGCCACCGTGGAAGCGCTTCATGCCAACGCCGAGCTCGAAATCGACGGCGCACTTTCGGCAGGCGCTGCCACGCTAAACCTCATTGAGCAAATGGAAAGCGCCGGACCCTACGGCTCCGGCAACCCCGCGCCGATGCTGGTGCTGCCCAGCCACCGCCTCGCTCATGCCCGCGTGGTGGGCAAAGGCCATGTGTCGATGACACTCACCGCGCTGGATAAGAGCTCCATCCAGGCCATAGCGTTCAGGGCAGAAGGCACCCCGCTAGGCGACTTTTTGCACAGCCAAGTGGGGAATAATATTCACGTTGCAGGTACGCTTTCGGTGAACCATTTTAATGGACGAAAGACGGTGCAAATGAGGGTGGTGGATGCGAGTTTGGTTAGTCGCTTTTGAGAGGCGGTAGCTCTTTCCGTTGCGGGAGAGTATAGAAAATCTTTGGCTTGGTTCTTACTTAGTCTTAGATCTTCTTGGTGGGAGACCATCCGGTCGAAGCGAAGCAGTTCTCCATCTTCGGTCTAGGCGGTCATCCGGTCGAACCAAAGCAATCCCCTTTCTTGGAATTTCTAAGACTTAGTAATCACGAAGCCTAAGAAATTCCATTCTCCCCAGCATGGGGGGAGATAGGTGTTCGATTTTTCTTGCCATTTCTCGTTTTGCGCTGACTTGCATTAGCGCCCCATAATTTGACGTATCCTTTTTTCCATCGCATTCTTATCACATAACAGGGGACACACACATGGACACTCAAACAGACCGGCCCGCCACATGGCGCGTTGTGCTTGCGGCGATATTGGATTTTATTATGGTGTTTGCCATTGGCGGCATCATCATTGCCAAGTTTACCGGCGGCACTACCGAGGGCGGGTTTAGCCTTTCGGGCGCTCCGGCGCTGGCGTTGTTTGCGCTCATTGCGGCGTATTTTGTGGTTGGTAACAAGTTCTTTCGCGGCACATTATGGAAGCATATTTTGGGCACGGCGCGGGCGGCGTAATTTTACCTACCAACGCTGGTGAACATGCGGCTTAATCATGTCATTATAGACCGCATCAATGCCGTCTCTTACACCGGCAGGTAGCGCGGCAAGGCCCGACGCGGCGGCGTTGGCGTTGGCTTGGGTGACATTTTTTGCGCCCGGAATGACGACTGTGATTGCCTCAAACGCTAAAATCCAGCGCAGCGCCATGATTGCCATTGTGCTGTTGCCGACCAGTGGGCGCAGGCGCTCGACGGCAGCGAGGCCTACGTCATAAGGCACGCCGCCGAAGGTTTCGCCTACATCAAAGGCCTCGCCGTTGCGGTTAAACTGGCGGTGATCGTCGCTTTCAAACTTGGTCCCGGGAGTGAACTTGCCCGAAAGCAGCCCGCTGGCCAGCGGCACGCGGGCGATCACGGCGATTTTCCTCGCTTTTGCTTGGGCGAAAAACAAATCAGCGGGCCGCTGGCGGAACGGATTAAAGATGATCTGCACACTCACAACGTTGGGATACCCGATCGCTTTTAAGGCTTCCTCTACGCGCTCGACGCTGACGCCATAGTTTTTGATTTTGCCAATGCTGACTAGATGGTCCATGTGGCCGAAAATATCGGCGCGATAATAGACGTCTGTTGAAGGACAGTGCAACTGCACCAGATCAAGCACATCTGTGTCGAGATTTTTTAAACTGCGATCAATAAAGCCGGTGAGATTTTCCAGGGTATAGCCAGCGGGCGCTTGACTGGGCAGCCGCCGTCCGGCTTTGGTGGCAATAAAGGGACGAGCGCCGCCGCGCTCTTTTATGACGTCTGCTATCAACCGTTCGGAATGGCCGTCGCCGTAAACATCGGCGGTATCAATGAATGTGACGCCGCCATCCAGCGCGGCATGCAGCGCAGCTTTGCTTTCGCCATCATCCACCTTGCCCCATGTGCCACCGATGGCCCATGCGCCAAAACCAATTTCACTGACTGCAACACCAAGGCGGCCGAATTCTCTAGTTTTCATAGGTAAGGAGTCCATATTTGCGATGAGTGAATGTCCTTTATAGCGCGTCGCACAGGCTTGTCACGGACAACAGACAAAAACGGCTGGAAATTTCTTCCAGCCGTCTTGGGTCGCATCAGGAGGGGGGGTTACGCGACTTTGAGAATAGCCTTTGCTTCAGCCAGTTCCATGCCAAGTGCATCGGCAACGGCGCGGTTGGTAATCTTGCCCTGATGGACATTGAGACCGTTGCGCAAATGATGGTCATCCACCAGCGCTCGCAGACCCTTGTCTGCCAGCTGCAAGCCATAATGCAGCGTTGCATTGTTCAGCGCGTGAGCAGATGTTATGGGCACTGCGCCCGGCATATTTGCCACGCAATAATGGATGATGCCTTCGACTTCAAAAGTTGGCTCGGCATGCGTCGTGGCGTGTGATGTTTCAAAGCAGCCGCCTTGGTCAATCGCAACGTCAACGATTACCGCGCCCTTTTTCATGCCGCCCAGCATCTCGCGGGTCACGAGCTTGGGAGCGGCGGCACCGGGAATAAGCACCGCGCCGATAACGGCATCGGCCGAAAAAATTTCTTCTTCCAGCGCATCAATAGTGGAGTAACGCGTGTGCACGCGGCCATTAAACAGATCGTCAAGTTGGCGGAGGCGAGGGATAGACCGGTCCAAAATGGTCACGTCCGCGCCGAGGCCAACGGCCATTTTAGCGGCATGAAGACCAACAACACCGCCGCCAAGAACTACGACTTTCGCAGGCAAAACGCCTGGAACGCCGCCAAGCAATATGCCACGCCCGCCATTTGCCTTTTGCAGCGAGAAAGCAGCCGCTTGAATGGACAGACGACCCGCAACTTCCGACATGGGCGCGAGCAATGGCAGGCCGCCGCGCTCGTCTGTCACTGTCTCATAAGCGATGGCCGTTACGCCGGATTTCAAAAGGCCCATGGTCTGTTCCGGATCTGGAGCCAGATGCAAATATGTGTAGAGGATTTGGCCGTCGCGCAGTTGCGCCCATTCAGCTGGCTGCGGTTCTTTTACTTTCACAATCATATCGGACTTGGCAAATACATCTGCCGCAGTCTTCGCGATTTTCGCCCCTGCGGCCTGATAGGCATGATCGTCTGCGCCAATACCGAGGCCTGCGCCTGTTTCCACCAAAATTTCATGACCATGCGCCACATATTCGCGCACGGCGCCCGGTGTCAGGCCAACGCGATATTCGTGATTTTTGATTTCCTTAGGGCAACCGACGCGCATTATTTTTAACTCCGTTTTGTGATGCATTTCTTAAAGTTGAGCGTACACAAACCCTGTTCGCATGTCCTTGCAAAGTGGGCTGGCATCGCAGTCATTTTTCGCGTATTCTTGCGTCAATATGAATATAAGTCGAAGAAAGCACGGTTAATGGAATTAGATGCATTAGATTTCTCGATTTTGAAAAGTCTGCAAAAAGACGGGCGCATGTCTAATGCAGCGTTGGCAGAAGCCGTCGGCCTCTCGCAATCCGCTTGTTCGCGTCGCTTGGATATTTTGGAAAAGTCCGGTGTCATCAACGGCTACCACGCGCAGATTTCCAACGCCGCGCTGGGTCATAGCGTCACTGTGATTGTTCACATGAGTCTTTCCGGGCAATCAGAAAAAACCCTTGCCGAGTTTGAAGCTGCCGTAAAGCGATGCCCCAATGTGCTGGTCTGCTATCTAATGTCCGGCGAATATGACTACCTGGTGCGCGTCGCTGCCCGCGATCTTGCCGACTATGAACGCATCCACAAAACATGGCTTTCCGCCATGCCGCATGTCACGAAGATTAATTCGAGTTTTGCGCTGCGCGAAGTGGTGGACAGGACGGGGCAGGGCATTGAGGCAGGAGCGGGGCGGTAGGTTTACAGCCCCAAATTGCCTTGCCCTTGGGCCTTTTCCTTAGGCGCTTTTTTAAACGCTGTTGTGTCAATGACCGGCAGGCGCGGGACTTCGCGGAAATTCAAAATGCCTTCGATGGTGAGGATTTGGATGCGCGGGATGCGGCCGTGGTCGGTTTCTACGAAGCCCGCAGCGGCGGCTTCGGCGACCATGGGCTTGGTGGGGGGCAGCAGGGTGACGAACAGGCCGACAAGCGCTTTCTCGCGCTCGATGACGCTTTTGAGTTTGTGGATTTGATCGACGGAAACGCCGCCGCCTTTAACCTCGATGATGGCTTTGTCGGTCTGGGTTTTGCCGGTGCGCAGGTAAACGATGCCATCGATTCCTGTATCCGCGCCCTTCTTGCCGCCGCGAAACGGCTGGGCATCGGGGATGAGCGTGATGGCCCATTTTTCAAATTCGTGCTTGTCGCGCGCTGCCAAATCCCGCGCGGCTTCAATGACTTCGGGCACGCCGATGGTGACGAAATCCGCATCCGTGCCGAACGCATCGCGCAGGCGGCGCTCAATCAGCGAAATGGCAAGATGCGTCACATCAATGCCAATCCACTGCCGCCCCCAGCTTTTGTGCGGCATGAACCGTGGTGCCGCAGCCGTAAAACGGGTCCAGCACCACACCGCCGGGATTGGAGGAAGCGGAGATGATGCGCTCCAACAGGGCGACGGGTTTTTGGGTGGGGTAGCCGAGGCGTTCAGACGAGGCGGCAGTTAATGATTCAATATTGTCCCACAGGCTTTGATTGGCTGACCCGAGACCGAGATCAAGGTATTGCTTTCGTTGCGGCACGTTGCCTTCTTTTGTTTGTACAACCATACCTTCTTCGATCAACTTCTGCATTTTTTCACGCGAGTAACGCCAATAGCGGCCAACTCCCATAACGTCATAGTATGGGTTTCCTTTACCAGCACCTCCAGGTCCAATCATGCTTATCAAGCGATACCGGCGACCATCCAGCTCTTCATACTTGTAGTGACCGTCTATGTAAGCTGTCTTATACTCCGAAAATGTTTGCGAAAAAAAGAAGTCACTACTTTTTGTGTAAAAGAGAATGTTGTCTGTGTTTCGGCCAAATGCCTTAAGTCCTTGGCCAAAATTTCCTTTAACCGTGCTCACACGCTTCCAAATTATGTCATTTCTGAAATTTCCCGCCCCAAAAATCGCATCCAGCAACAGCTTCAGATAATGGCTGGCGGTCGGGTCGCAGTGCAAATAGAGGCTGCCTGTCGGCTTTAACACGCGGTGCAATTCGATGAGGCGGATGGCCATCATGGCGGATGGCCATCATGTCGTTTTCGCCTAAGAAACCGCGCATGGCTTCCAGCATCCGCGCGGCATCGGTGTTTTGCCCGTGCAGCACTTTCCAGTAGGCGTTTTCGGCGCTTTCGGTCCAATGCCATGTGTCGTCAAACGCCTCGATTTGGGCTTGGCTTTGCACCCCGTCCGGTGCTTTGAACAGCACATTATAGGTGGCGTTGGAATTGAACGGCGGGTCGAGATAAACCAAGTCCACGCTTTCGGAAGGCACATGCTCGCGCAGCACGCCAAGATTATCGCCATAGTAGAGTTTATTGCTAATCATACCTGACCGGTTCCGGTTCGTATCATGGCGAAGGGCAGGTGAATTGGCAACGCGGAACGGGTGATTATTACGATGGGTTGCGGCAGGTTATATAGCAGCTACGTTGCTTACTGCCCGATACACCTCTTGCGGTGATTGCTCAATCTCCTTCAACAAAATCCGGCGGACATATCCATTTTGCGGCCTTGCTCCCGGCCTTCCAAAGTGCGGGCGGGGATGCCGAAGCGTTTGGAGAATTCGCGCGGACTTTAGCGACGGATGTCCGGATAGCATTGACGCGGAAGGCGGGCACTGCTTCAAGGATTTGCGAATGCAGCTCAATTTCGCCGCGCCGGTGCGCACGGACTTCTTCCAAAGTGGCGATAAGGATAGAACTGCTTTTTCACACCCGCCGCTTGGCTTTTGCCCGTGTTCGAACTGTTGCCTTGCGGCTGACTTGCTTAGTTGCCGGGCGCAGCAGTTTTTCGATTGCGCGAAGCGTGGTCGCCGGGGTTTTGCGGCGGCGAGCGCGCGGTGAAAGTTTGCGGTTCGCTTTGTTGAGCAAATTGCGCACTGTGTCTTCGGCTATGCCTTTGAAAAAATCACTGATGCTCATTTTTGTTTCCTAATTCAAAACCGGAACAGAAGTTTGCAACGCAAGTGCGTGGAGCACGCCGCCCATGTTGCCTTTTAGGGCTTGATAGACCATTTGGTGCTGAGCCACGCGGGTTTTGCCACGGAAGCTTTCAGCCACCACTTCAGCTGCGTAGTGATCACCATCGCCCGCTAAATCGCGGATGGTGACGACGGCATCAGGAATGCCATCTTTAATCAAGCGTTCGATTTCGTGGGCGTCCATTGCCATGGCATTATTCCTATTTTGTCGCATCGTTTTAACACAAAACCGCGCGCACTTTTGCGAAAGATGCTTTTAAGCCGCCATGTAGTTCGGGAACCACGACTCATGGGCGGATTTTAGCGCTGTGACAGTTATGGAACGGGCACCGCCCAATTTCAATTCATTGCCTTGCGTATTGCCAATCCACGGCGCGAATACGCCTGAGCCTTGCGCGCGTTCGTGGACGATATCCAGATTCTCGCGCGACACTGTGATGACGTAGCGGCCTTGATCTTCGCCGAAGAAGGTCGGGATCGGGTCGAAATCATTAACCTGATTGACGGTTGCGCCGATGCCGGATGCCATCGCCATTTCGGCCAGTGCCAGTGCCAGGCCACCATCGGAACAGTCGTGCACAGCTGTTGCCAAGCCATCGCGGATCAGACCTCGGACGAATAAGCCGACGCGCTTTTCATGGGCCAAATCCACATGCGGAGCAGGGCCATCTGTGCGGCCGTGCAGATCGCGCATGTAGATGGATTGGGCCAAATGAGTGCCCCATTCCGGCGTTGCGCCTGCCAGCAGAATACACTGGTTCTCATCTGCAAATTTGATGCGGGCCATTTTGGACCAGTCGTCAATCAGGCCAACGCCGCCGATGGTTGGCGTCGGCAAAATGCCGGTTCCGTTGGTTTCATTGTAGAGCGAGACATTGCCCGATACGATCGGGAAATCCAGCGCGATACACGCCGCGCCTATGCCCTTGATGGCGAACACCAGCTGGCCCATTATTTCAGGGCGCTCAGGGTTGCCGAAGTTGAGATTGTCAGTCGCAGCCAGCGGCTCTGCGCCTACGGCACATAGATTGCGCCAGCATTCGGCGACGGCTTGCTTGCCGCCTTCAAACGGGTCGGCTTGGCAGTAACGGGGCGTGACATCGGACGAGAACGCCAGCGCCTTGGTAGCATGGCCTTCAACGCGCACCACGCCGGCATCGCCGCCTGGAAGCTGCAAAGAATTGCCTTGGATCAGCGTGTCATATTGCTCATAAACCCAGCGGCGCGAGCATTGATTGGCCGAACCTACCAGCGCCAGCAGCGCATCCGCCACATCCATCTGCGGCACGTCATCAACGGCTAAATGAGCTGGCTTGACGGGTTCAATCCACGGACGGTCATATTCCGGTGCTTCATCGCCAAGTTCTTTGATCGGCAGGTTCGCGACTTCGCTGCCTTCGTGCATGACGCGGAAGCGCAGATCACCGGTGGTTACGCCAACAATGGCAAAGTCCAATCCCCATTTGATAAAAATGGCTTGCGCCTCGGATTCCTTTTCTGGGCGGAGCACCATAAGCATGCGCTCCTGGCTTTCGGACAGCATCATTTCGTACGCGCTCATGTGTGTTTCGCGCACCGGCACTTTGTCGAGATCGAGCAGGATGCCCAAATTTCCCTTGGCGCCCATTTCGACGGCAGAACAAGTGAGGCCCGCCGCGCCCATATCCTGAATGGCGATAACCGCGCCTGAGGCCATAAGTTCAAGGCAGGCTTCGAGCAGGCACTTTTCGGTGAACGGGTCGCCGACTTGCACTGTCGGGCGCTTTTCTTCGATGCTGTCATCAAACTCGGCAGACGCCATCGTCGCGCCGCCGACACCATCGCGGCCGGTTTTTGCGCCAAGGTAAACCACCGGCAGGCCGACGCCTGCTGCGATGGACAGGAAAATGCCATCATGCCTGGCAAGGCCTGCTGCAAACGCATTGACCAGACAATTACCATTATAGCTGGCGTCAAATTCAACTTCGCCGCCAACTGTCGGCACGCCGAATGCATTGCCATAGCCGCCGACACCGGCGACAACGCCGTTCACCAAATGCTTGGTTTTCGGGTGCGAAGGATCGCCAAAACGCAGCGCGTTCATCGCCGCAATGGGCCTGGCGCCCATAGTGAACACATCGCGCAAAATGCCGCCGACGCCAGTGCCCGCGCCTTGATATGGCTCGATGTAGGACGGATGGTTGTGGCTTTCCATTTTAAAAACCACGCAATCACCATCGCCAATATCGACAACACCTGCGTTTTCGCCCGGCCCTTGCAGCACGCGATGCCCTGTTACAGGCAAGGTCTTCAGCCATTTTTTGGAGGATTTATACGAGCAATGCTCGTTCCACATTGCGGAAAAAATGCCGAGTTCCGTAAAGGTCGGCTCGCGCTTTATAAGGCCTAAGATGCGGGCGTATTCATCCGGCTTGAGGCCGTGCGAGGCGATAAGTTCCGGAGTGATGGGGCGGGTGTTGGTCATGAGCGGTCTCAAATAGTTTTGGGAGCGGGGAGGTTGCGGTCGATTAGAACTGCAAGAAGCGAGAAGGCGAAGAAAAGGGCTGCAACGCAGAGGGAATTGAACGCGACGGCTGCGCCTCCCTGCTTCGATACATTGAGGAAGGGATAGGGATATGTGCCGGTGAGTGCGCCGCGAATGAGTGCGTAGATCAGATAGACTACAGGCGCGGGCAAAAACTTAATCGCATCGATGAAGCGAAGGCTGCCGCTCCGTCCCGCTGTTAGCCACCACACGACATAAAGCACCGGCGCAGCATAGTGCAGCAGCACATCGCAGAGCCAAAACAGGCCTTCCGGGGCCCAAATTTTGGCAAGCACTGTGACATATACGAGGCCGAGAACTATGATGCAGACTGCGATGGTTGCGCGGGGAATGGTGTTATTTAGTTTGTCCAGGACTTTCACTTTTCCGGGGAACAATACGCCGGCATAGACGCCGGCTACGGCGATGTTGCTTAATATTGTGAAGTAGCTGAAGTAGAAAATTGTTGCTTCAACGATGCCGTGACCGGCAGCCATGCGGGCGGGAATTGTCAACGATAGCTGGAGCAGAAGAGCAAAAAGTCCGATTGTAAAACCAGCGATGGTGAGGAGCCGCGCCATCTGTGTCAAGCACTACAGCCAGTTGCGCCAGCGGCCCAGCGGTTTAAATCTGCATTGATGCGCGGGGCAAGCGCCGATTGAGCCAGCGGGCCGAAGGAGGTGACGCCTTTGCCTGATGCTGTGATTACCAGCTTCGGCAGCGATTGCGGCTTGCCCTTGGGGATCACAAGTATGCGCGGAGTGCCTGACGAGTCCAGCTCCGGAATGACGCCATAGACTTTTAAATCTTTGTCACCGGGCCAGCATTCATACACCTTGGCATTGACCCTCTGGAGCGCCGATACAGCAACGGCGTGGTTATCAGGCTTGATGATGCGCACACTCGGGCCAGTCTGGCAGGCAGAAAGGGCGGCAAGCGCAGCGAGGAGAGCGATGAGCTTTTTCATGCTGCCAGTCCTAATGCGCTTTCAAACAGGCCGCGCCCGTCTGTGCCGCCGTGGGCGGCTTCGATGAGGTTTTCCGGATGCGGCATGAGGCCAAGCACAGTGCCGCGTTCATTCATTATGCCTGCGATATCGTTGATTGAACCATTGGGGTTGGTGCCCTCGGCATAGCGGAACAGCACTTGACCATTGCCTTCGATTTGGCGCAGCGTCTCAGCATCAGTGAAATAATTACCATCATGGTGTGCGACCGGGCAACGCAAAATCTGGCCTTCGGTGTAGGCTTTGGTGAACGCCGTCTTGGCATTGGCGACCGACAATTTCACTTCGCGGCAGACGAATTTCAGCGATGTGTTGCGCATCAGCGCGCCGGGCAACATGCCAGCTTCGAGCAATATCTGGAAGCCATTGCACACGCCGATGACCATTACGCCTTTATCGGCAGCAGCCTTCACCGCTTGCATTACCGGCGAGCGGGCCGCAATCGCGCCGCAGCGCAGATAATCGCCATAGGAAAACCCGCCGGGAATGACGATCAGATCAACATCGGGAATGCTTGTGTCGGTCTGCCAAACAGTGGCGGGCGCTTTGCCCCCAATCTTGGTCAGTGCGGCGATCATATCGCGGTCACGGTTAAGGCCTGGAAGCAGGACTACGGCTGATTTCATGGAGGAGATTCCTGAAAGAGTTCGTCAAGCCCGTGACGTAAAGACAGAAGCGCAAGGGGTCAACTAAGAATGCTGGAAAAGCTATAAATTATGGATAAATGGCGGGATTTTTCAGCGGTGAGCGGCATCCGGGTTTGCCATTTGGTTGCGCTCTGACAATATATTTGAAGCTGGTCATAAAACTCTGAATATCAAGGGCGGGAATAAGCCATGAGCGGTCTTAAAAACACAATCTAAAAATTTTTGATGTTGTCGCTCCAAGTGTTCCTGGTGTTTTACATCGGGCTTGCTGTGGCGCTGGTGGCTTATGCTTATGCGTTTATCAAGAAGCCCGGCTGCTTCATTTTCAGCGTGAACCAGATGGATGAAATTGACGGCGTGTTGAAGGTCTTGGGGCTAATAGATGCCACTCTGGTGGCGGGGCTTATCTGGATTGAGCTGCTTTCGGGCTTCGGCAATTTCATCGGGCGTCCGCAAAATAGCGGCGATGGCGAGTGGCTCAGCCTCATCAGCTTTGGCGCGCTGAAAACAAAATCCGGCTCCACCATCGTGGTGATTTCCGCGATCAATTTGTTGGAGATGATATTTATATCAAAAACTATACGAGTGACCAGTATGGATGCCCGGATTCTTGCAGTTGGTTTTGATTATTGTGTTTGCGGGCGTGGATAAATATTCAAAACATGAATGAGATTTAACGCTTACCCCGCCACCACACTGAAATCCTCAATCACAGTGTTCGCAAGCAGCTTCTCGCACATAGCTTTCAAGTCGGCCTCCGCTTTGGCCTTGTCGTCATGGTTCAGCACCAGATCAAACACTTTACCTTGGCGCACCGAATCGACGCCTGAAAATCCCAGTGAACCGAGTGCTCCTTCGATGGCTTTGCCTTGCGGGTCCAATACGCCTTTTTTGAGGGTGACGGTGACGCGGGCTTTGATCATGGGTTTGTTCCGTAGTTAAAAAAGGGGATGGGCGCATTGCTGCGCCCTTGATTTTACTTCACCAAAACCGGGCCGGCTGGCCGTGTTGGTTCGTTTTCATTCATAATGCCCATGCGACGGGCTACTTCTTGATAGGCTTCGACCAGCCCACCCATATCGCGGCGGAAGCGGTCTTTGTCCATCTTTTCGTTGGTGGTTGAATCCCACAGGCGGCAGCTATCGGGCGAAATTTCGTCCGCCACCACAATGCGCATCATATCGCCTTCAAACAGGCGGCCGCATTCCATTTTGAAATCGACTAGTGTGATGCCGATGCCGATGAACAGGCCGCAGAGGAAATCATTGACGCGAATAGCGAGCGCCATAATGTCATCAATTTCCTGCGGCGCGGCCCAGCCGAACGCCGTGATGTGCTCTTCAGACACCATCGGGTCATCCAATGCATCATTCTTGTAGTAAAACTCAATAATCGAGCGCGGCAAAACCGTGCCTTCATCAATGCCGAGCTTCTTGGAAATCGAACCGGCAGCGATATTGCGCACCACGATTTCGAGCGGAATGATCTCGACTTCTTTGATGAGCTGCTCGCGCATATTAAGGCGCTTGATGAAATGGGTCGGGATGCCGATTTTATTCAAATTGGTGAATATGTGCTCGGAAATCCGGTTGTTCAGCACGCCTTTGCCATCAATGACGGCATGTTTTTTGGCGTTAAACGCGGTTGCGTCATCCTTGAAGAACTGAATTAGCGTGCCTGGCTCCGGGCCTTCATAAAGAATTTTGGCCTTGCCTTCGTAAATGCGGCGGCGACGGGTCATGGTTTTCCTGACTTAATTACCTGAATTTTCGTATCTCAATAGCAATAGATGACCTAGCGGCCTTAGACTAAAGCGGCCGGGTTCTCAATTGCCATTGATTGTTTGGCGGGGCTTTTGCACGGGACAATGACGGTTGCAAGATAAATGAGGTGATATTTCGTCAGTTTCCCCTTTTGCTTTCGGCCATCCTCGCTTAAATGGTTGTGGAATCAAGACGCATCATCTGCCGGAGCTTAAGTATTATGACTGATTTACATGACCGCGAAGTGGCCTTTGAGACAAAGTTTGCGCATGATGAGGAACTGCGCTTCAAGGCAACCGCGCGCCGCAACAAATTGCTTGGCTTGTGGGTTGCAGGCAAAAATGGCAAATCCGGCGAAGCCGCCGCCGCCTATGCCACCGAGGTTGTGATGGCGGACTTTGAAGAAGCGGGCGATGAAGACGTATTCCGTAAGCTGCGCGGCGATTTGGACGGTTCGGTGACGGATACTGAAATTCGCTCGGCTATGGTGGAGCAAATGGCTGTGGCTATTGACCAGATTCAAAAGGGCTAAACATTTTTGATATCAGATATATAATTAACCGCCTTCCGGCGGTTTTTTATTGGATATTGTCCTGAAACCTGATTGTTTTATGAAGACAGGAACCTGCCCATGAATCTCAAACAAAAAATTCGCGCTGGCGAGACGTTGTTTACGGCTTGGTCGTTGATAGCGGACCCGATTACGGCGGGGACCATTGCCTCGACGGGCTTTGATGTGGTGACGCTGGATATGCAGCATGGCGGGCATTCGGATGATAGTATTCTGCGCTGCATCGGTCCGGTCATTCAAAATGGGGCGCATCCGGTGGTGCGGGTTCCAGTGGGGCGCTTTGATATGGCCAGCCGTGCGCTGGATTTTGGGGCGGAGGCGGTGATTGCGCCGATGATAAACACGCTTACTGACGCGCAAGCGTTTGCGGATTTCATGAAGTTTCCGCCTGTCGGACAGCGCTCATGGGGCCCGGGCAGGGCGATGGCGTTTCACGGGCACAAGGATTTGCAAGGTTATTTCAAAGCGGCAAATAATGAGACGCTGGCGATTGCGATGATTGAAACGCGGGAAGCAGCGCTGATCCTTAATGAGATTTTGGCATTGCCGGGCATTGACGGCATTTTCGTCGGTCCGGCGGATTATTCGATTGCTTTTAGTCATGGCCGTGAAGTGAATGCAAAAAATCCGGATATGACAGACACCTTGCGCGATTTTGTAGCGCGGGCCAAGAAGGCCGGTAAATTTGCTGCCAGTTTTGGCGTTGACCCCAACCATGCCAAGTTTTTAGCTTCACTTGGCTTCCAGCTCATCGCAATCAGCACTGATAGCGGCGTTATCACAGCGAGTGCAAATGCGATGGTGGCGGCTGCAAAATCTAACGAAAGTTCACCAGTCGTCCCGCAAGGCTAGTGGATTGATTCCAACATTTGGAACCCCCGATTTCTGGCAGCGATGATTTCGTCTGGGTTTGCGCGCCATGTGAAGGGTTTGGCTTCGCTGTGA
>JAYVRA010000113.1:0-3352 GCA_043776635.1 Phyllobacteriaceae bacterium | reverse complement strand
GGTGAACTCAATTCCTGTGCGCATAACCCTGAATCGCACATCCAGCAAAACAAGGGAATCCAAATCTGGACTCCTTCGTTGCGATCAATCCACTAGAGTCACGTATCGTTTAACCGAAGTTTCATTCTGTTATGTTAGTAACAGTCATCGAAGGGTGGATCATGCACGTCTTATTTGTAACCTCGCTAGTGCCGGATGGCCACGCGACCTCGGGCTACGAGATAGCCAACCAAGCCATCATTGAAGGCTTGCGACGCATTGGCGTTAAGGTCACGGTGATTGGTTTTACGTGGCCGGGTAAGACCGCATCAGACCTTGCAAATACCATTGTCTTGGGCTCATTGGACGTGCGCACCGCGACCGCTGACCGCCAAACAAAATTGCTCTGGGTCGCCGGTGCACTGGCTGGCGGGCATACAATTTCATCGGTAAAAATGCGCGCCGTTTCTGAAACTGCCTTGCGTAAGGCGATGGCTTTGCACGGCCCTTATGACGCTTATGTGCTCAATGGCGTGTCACTGCCCGGCGCGTTTCCGGCGCTGTTTAATGAGCTGCCCTCGCTTTGGGTGGCGCATAATGTCGAATTCAAATCTGCCCGCGAAAACGTCGAAAGTGCTGAAGGTAGCCTCAAAAAGCTATTTTTCCGCCGCGAGGCCCGGCTTTTGGAAACAGTGGAGCGCAATTTGGCAGCAAATGCACAATTTGTCTTCACTTTGGCGGATGAAGACCGCGCGCCGCTGGGCGTGAACATACCAGACCGCTCGGCAGTTTTGCCGCTTGTGACAACAACCAATCCGCCAGTTTCCCATAAGAGCCGCGTCGTTTACTATGATGCCGGACTTATTGGCACATGGACATGGGAGCCGAACCGCGTTGGTCTGGATTGGTTTGTGCGCGAAGTCGCGCCGTTGCTGCCGGAGGATTTTAAGGTTGGTGTGGCAGGGCAACTGTCATCGCCAATGGAAAATGCGCCAAGCTGCATCGAGTTTGTTGGACGTGTGCCCGATGCAAAGGCCTTCGTCAATTCCTGCGCTGTTATTCCCTTAGTTGCCCGTGGTGGCACGGGCGTGCAGCTCAAAACCATTGAAACATTTGAGGCGGGACTGCCGTCGGTAGCAACCACTCTGTCTTTGCGCGGAATAAATATGCGTCCGTCAAATTGCGAAATTGCCGACGAACCCCAAATGTTTGCCAAGCTATTGATAGCAAGAGCAAATTCTGTCCATTGTGGAAAATCGCCGGATTTGGATGGCCGTTCATTTTATGAAGCGCAGCGCAGCGCACTCGATGCAGCGCTTAAAATTGGAATTTCGACGCTCAGCGGCACAAACACAAAATCAAAGAAGGCCGCCTGATGCTCGACGCAAAAACCCACGGAAAAACTCATGGCTTGACCCGGTCACTGCTGCCATGGCGCGATGTGCTGTCTATCGCGGTGGCGGATTTGGATGCCAAAGAGGCTTTAGATTTTCTTAATCGGCGAATTGAAGCAAAGTCATATACGCCTGTTGCTTTTCTCAATGCTCACAATGCCAACGTAGCCATCCAAGATACAGCTCTGGATAAAATATTGAATCATTTCATTATTTTATCGGATGGCATTGGCGTCGATATTGCCTCATGGGTGTTGCACGGTGCGATGTTCAAGGCAAATCTTAACGGTACGGATTTTGTACCGGCGCTCTTGGCGTCTAATACGCATAGCCTGAAAGTGGGCCTTGTCGGCGCACGTGGCGAGGTCCTATCCGCAGCGCGGGACGGCTTTGCCAAACAATATCCGCGTCATGACTTTATCATTATCTCTGACGGCTTTTTCAAACCGGAAGACGAACCGAATATTTGCAAGAAGCTGATTGCTACCCGTCCTGATATTTTGCTCGTCGCTATGGGGTTTCCGCGTCAGGAACAATTTATAGTGCGACTTTTGTCCGGTACAACATGCACAATGCCAATTGCCGTCGGGGCTTTGTTTGACCTTTACACAGGTTCAGTTCCGCGTGCGCCCGATTGGATGCGCACCACCCGAACCGAATGGATCTACCGCCTTTGGCGTGAGCCGAAGCGATTGTGGCGCCGCTATGCTGTCGGAAATCCATTGTTCCTCTTGCGCGTTATGCGTTGCAAATTGACTGGTGTATCCAAGAGTAAGGGCGCTGCGCTCGCACCGGATTTGGTGGACCAGCAGTCGTGACTTCAGTAGATAATCATTCAACAGCTGTTGTAACCGCCAGCTTCGGGCCGGACTTTGAGCGCTGCCGCCTATTGTGCGAAACTATGGACAGGCACGTCACAGGTTTCACCAGCCATTATATTCTTGTCGAAACTGCTGATGTGCCAATGTTCAAGGCGCTGGAGGGCACGCACCGCCACGTCATTGATGAAAAAGACCTTTTGCCGTCTTGGCTGCATCCGCTCCCGGACCCGTTTTACTTGGGCAGGCGCCGTGTCTGGTTATCCTTGAAAACCATGCCATTGCGCGGCTGGCACGCTCAGCAATTGCGCCGGATGGCGGTTGCCAAAGTGCTGAATGAAGAGGCATTTTTTTACGTCGATTCAGACGTAGCGTTTGTGCGCCCTTTTGATTGCGCCTCGCTGTGGCATGGCAATGATTTGCGCCTGTTTCGCCGCGATGACGAGCTGCTCGGCACGTTGCCGGGCGACCAGCAAATCTGGGCGGATAACGCGGCAAACTTGCTCGGCATCAAGCCTGGCGATCTCACAAATCATGGCTATGTCGGCACTCTCATAGCGTGGCGGCGCGATGTTTTGCTTGGCATGTGCGAGAGGATTGAAGCGGTGCAAGACCGCAATTGGGTTCATGCCATCGGTCGCTCACGCCGCTTTTCAGAATGCACAATTTACGGCCATTTTGCCGAAGATATTATGAAGCTTGAAGGCCATTTTGTGGATACGCGTGACTTTTGCGAAGTGTTCTGGTTCGCGCCTGTACCCACTGAAGAAGAGTTCAAAGCCCGCGTAAAAGCCATGGCGCCGGAACAGGTGGCAATCGGTGTTCAATCATTTATGGGTGCAAACATCGGCTACGTCCGCCGCTTGGTTTCCGAAGTTCAATTTTAGGTAGTTCACCAAAGTGTCGAAGCTAAAAGCTTGAAAACAACTCCATCCGGCATTTTCGCAGCGTTTGAACAAATATCGCCACACTTAGCGTGTTGAATTCATTCAGCTTAAAAAATAGATCAAATTATTTTCACCTCTTTTATCCACGCCCTCGCCACATGGCGTATTCTTCTCGTTGCGTGTTCCCTTGGGAAGCACATGGTCCGGACCGTCCGGGGCTTGTGTCAGGGAGCTGGCTCTACTCAGATCGTTTAACGGAACGATGTGAGTGGCC
>JAYVRA010000112.1:0-13619 GCA_043776635.1 Phyllobacteriaceae bacterium | reverse complement strand
GGTGAACTCAATTCCTGTGCGCATAACCCTGAATCGCACATCCAGCAAAACAAGGGAATCCAAATCTGGACTCCTTCGTTGCGATCAATCCACTAGGTGCATCAACAACTGTTTCAGGCGCAGTCACAACGACCTGAGCTTGGCTCTTCAAAAGGCGGTCAGCGGCAAATATTGAGATGGCGCCAAAAACGACTGCCAATCCAACCATAGGAACTAATTTACCCTTCACAACACGCCCCAATTCGCAAGAATTACCCCTGTTAGTGACGACATTGACGGATAATCCTCAACAGTTTGGTAAACAAGAGTGATTTGGTTTCTGTTTTGGCAATGATGGTTACCAATGTCTTTCGCGTACATCTGCGAGTAAAAAAGCAAATGGTCAAAAGAATTTGCTATGCATGGCAATGCTTAGAAGTGATTCGATTGCGAGATATTCCTGAAGCCGAGGCGTTAATGACCGATACCAATGACCTGTTCGGTGATGTCACCGCACCAGCCCCACGGGCACCTGCGCCAGAAGTAGCCAAGCCACCGCAACGTTCCGCTCCGGAACCGGCGACACGTGCACGCCCTATGGCTAGCGAAGAAAGCTATTCGGCCGCAGATATTATTGTTCTCGAAGGTCTTGAACCAGTGCGTATGCGACCGGGCATGTACATTGGCGGCACAGACGAAAAAGCACTGCATCATCTCTTTGCCGAAGTCATAGACAATTCAATGGACGAGGCGGTAGCCGGCCACGCCACATTCATCGAAGTTGAGCTGGATAGCGCCGGCTTCTTGACTGTGACCGACAATGGGCGCGGCATTCCGGTTGACCCCCACCCCAAATACAAAGACAAATCCGCACTTGAAGTCATTTTGACCACGCTGCATTCCGGCGGAAAGTTTGACTCCAAAGTCTACGAAACATCAGGCGGCCTGCATGGCGTGGGCGTGTCCGTCGTAAACGCGCTTTCGGATGTTTTGGAAGTCGAAATTGCGCGTAATAAAAAGCTCTATCGCCAGTCATTTTCACGCGGGATCGCTCAAGGGCCGATTGCCGAAGTTGGCGAAGTTCACAACCGGCGCGGCACCAAAATCCGCTTCCATCCAGACGAACAAATCTTTGGTAAGGGCGCAAAGTTCGAGCCCGCCCGCCTCTATCGCATGGCGCGGTCTAAAGCCTATTTGTTTGGTGGCGTCGAAATTCGCTGGACTTGCGCGCCCTCACTCTTGACCACTAAAGACGCCCCGCCCGAAAAGGCAGTTCTACATTTTCCCGGCGGTCTGAAAGACTATTTGGCGGGGTCACTGAACGGCGAATTCCAAGTGACCCGAGATATGTTTTCCGGCAAAAGCGAAAAGCAAACTGGCCACGGCTCAGTCGAATGGGCCGTAACCTGGTATGGCGGCGATGGATTTTCCAATTCCTATTGCAACACAATTCCCACTGGCGATGGCGGCACGCATGAGGCGGGTTTGCGCATTGCGCTCACCAAAGGCCTCAAAGGCTATGCCGAGCTTACAGGCAACAAGCGGGCAGCGGTTATCACCACGGATGACGTGATGATGTCTTGCGCGGCGATGCTTTCTGTATTCATCCGCGAGCCGGAATTTGTTGGCCAAACCAAAGACAAGCTGGCAACTGTTGAGGCACAGCGTATCGTCGAAAACGCGCTGCGTGATCCGTTCGATCATTGGCTGGCGGACAGCCCTAATGATGCGTCGAAACTTTTAGACTGGGTGGTTGAGCGGGCGGAAGAGCGCCTGCGACGCCGTCAGGAAAAAGACGTGTCACGCAAGTCGGCAGTGCGCAAATTGCGCCTGCCCGGCAAGCTGGCAGACTGCTCGCAAAACTCTGCTGCGGGCGCTGAAATTTTCATCGTCGAGGGTGATTCAGCTGGCGGCTCCGCCAAACAGGCCCGTGATCGCGCCACACAAGCCGTTTTGCCATTACGCGGCAAAATCCTTAATGTTGCCAGCGCCACCCGCGATAAACTGCAAGCCAATCAGCAAATCGCGGATCTCACTCAAGCGCTCGGCTGCGGCACGCGTTCCAAATATCGTGACGAGGATTTGCGCTATGAGCGCGTCATCATCATGACTGATGCGGACGTCGATGGCGCCCATATTGCATCACTTCTCATTACGTTTTTCTATCAGGAAATGCCGGATCTTATTCGCAACGGCCATCTATTCCTCGGTGTACCGCCACTTTACAAAATCACCCAAGGCGCAAAAACTTTGTACGCCCGTAACGACGCGCACAAAGAGGAATTGCTAAAAACCGAATTCACAGGGCGTGGAAAAATAGAACTGGGGCGCTTCAAAGGGCTAGGCGAAATGATGGCCTCGCAACTCAAAGAAACCACGATGGACCCGAAAAAGCGAACTATTCTGCAGGTCGGCGTTGTCGAGGATCATAAGGCCGCAACGCGGCAAGCGGTTGATGATTTGATGGGAACAAAGCCTGAAGCGCGGTTCCGCTTTATTCAGGATCGAGCGGAGTTCGCCGCTGATATCGATATTTGATCCACAATTCTTGCGAAGGAAAAACTAAAACGGCCTGCGTTTACATTCAAGTTCAGTGCAAGCCGGGCACAGCCTATGACGTCCCAAACTCGCTTTACGAACGCGAATTTGCATCAGAAATTTATTCGACGAGCAGTGAATTCGATCTGATACTTAAAGTGTATATCGAGGGTACTGACGATGTCGGTAAATACATCAACGGCAAAATTGGCGGCATAGATGGCATTACACGCACATTCACGATGATGACTTTTAAAGCGTTTTGAAACTCAAGCTGCTTTGATTCTCAAAGCATGTTTGCGCCCGTTTTCGCGCACAGTTTCCAGATATATGGAGCGAAGCAGTCCCGTCAAATCATCATTGCTATGACCTGGCGCGGACGAAGTTTTTGAACTGACCAAACCCTCTAGCATCATCCGGGAGACCTCTTGCGCACCGGCAATGAGATTGCCATTTGCGACGGAGCGCCATGTCTCAAGTCCGTGAAGCAGTAGTCCAACCACTGCATCGGTAAACCCGCTGCTACGAAATAACGCCGTCAGTATCGATTGCTGCCCGTTTGCAAGTTGGGCTTTGATCCGCTCGATATTTTTCCCTGAAAGGGTGGCAAGAATTGTCGCAAAAAATCCAATTTTACCATGTATCAAGATACGTAAAACAAAACTCGTAGTGAGTTCGCCGCGAAGTCGCAAATGCTCAATCAGTGCCGGATGCTCGCCAGCTGGTGCCTCATCTACCAATTCAATACAAGCTTTTACACAAGCATCATTGGTGATGCGAAGTGCCCGGTTACTGCCAATCAATGCCAAAACAATTGGCATTTGGCTCAGTTGCTCACCCAGTTTCACGATAAGTCCATGGCGGGCATCAGCAGGCAAACGCGCGTCACACAGCAATATTTCGCGAAATCCGGCAAATCCACCAAATCGTTCCGCGAGACGACGCATGGTAATCAACGCGATTTTTGCACCGCTATTGTTCAGCATTGCTTGGCATGCCTCCACGCAAGAAACTTCACCTATCGCAGCACAAACACCCAAAGATAGTTGTGCTCGATTGGCAATCGAAATTTGAGTTTCACAATTGCCCAGCGCAACCCGATCAATCAAATCAGTATCGCAAAGCAGCGGCGAGCGCACTAATATCATTCCGGAAATCAATGGTTGATCACAGGCAAGTGCAGTCACAATTTGCACTGGCGCGCGCGCGCTGATAGACAAAGCCTCAGCCAATGCATAGCGCACATTGGGTGAAGGATCATCAAGCAAAATTGTCAGTGCCGCCTCCGCCGCACAGCGCTCCTCAAAATCAAGTGTTGACTGTAAATAGGCTCTAGCCAACGCACCGGCAGCAGCCTCACGCTCTGATGCACGAGCGCTTTCCACCCACTTTAAAAACTCTTCGATGATCATCAAACGCCACCACTCACGAAACGATAGTTACGTTATAGTCATCAAATAGTTTACGATCGGTTCACCATGTTTGTTAATTCATGATGCTTTTCATGGTCATTAGAGCGTCCTTTGGTCAAATGAATCCAAAAGTACCAGAATTCGCTTGGGGTGCTGGCGCGAGTTTCAATTCCAGTTGAATACGACAAACTCTAACCAACCCATGGGCCTGAATAATCGCTAAGAACCTTTGAAGATTCGGGACGCGGACGATCAGGTATTAGCACATTGCACGTTCCGATATGAACAAAACCAACCGCTTTTTCATCCGGGGCCAGCCCTAAAAATGCGCGACTGGCCGCATCATCAGCATACCAATTAGACACCCAGTTGGCAGCGAAGCCATAAGCATGTGCCGCCAAAACCAGAGCGAACGCGGCATTGCTGGCAGACAAAAATTTTTCCCAATCAGGTACGCGTGGATGCTCGCGTGGAACATAAACCACGCCCACCACCAGCGGTGCGCGGGTAAACCGCGTGCGTTCCTGTTCGGCCCTTTGCGGGGTGATTGTTCCCTCAAGCTCTTCAATTCGCTTGGCAAAAAATGTACCAACATCCACACACGCCTGTCCGCTGTAAGCTATAAACCGCCATGGCTCCAGCAACCCGTGATCCGGCACACGGGCTGCGATTTGTATCATACCGTTAAGTTCATCTTCGCTAGGGCCAGGCTCATGAAGGACAGAAATTGGCGGTGATTTACGGGTGCGCAGGAATTCTATAACGACGTCGTTCAAAATATTTTCCTTCAAACATTTATGGAAAAAGTGGATGGAGTTGTGTTGAAAAACAGAACGACGAAATGCAGTTCAATTTTAGCGAAATCGGTATTTTTTTGATTCTCATTTGCTAGATGCTACAACATATGAAAGATATAAGGTGTGATGCTAAAATTTACGATACCCGCCACAAAAAAGGCAATAAGCGAGACTTCTTTGTAACATGATTTCCTTGCGACATTTATTGAAAATAACGTTATTCATTTTCGGGCTTAATATGGCTCTTATTTGTAGTATTGTGTTTGCGGAAGAAACTTTGAAACTTCCCAAACTCGTTTTACCAACACTCAAAAGCTATGCACCATCAGATAAACTGGCAACGCTACCGGCAAGCAACATGCGCGAGCTGACGATGGCCGCTAAACTTTCCGAAGATTCTGACATCATTGAGCACGGCATTGTTTGGCGTGTTTTCAAACCAGATGCCAGCGATGACGGCAAACTTCCGCTCATCGCCACGGCAAATGGTGGTACAACGCGTTTCGCACTTGAGCCTGGAAGCTACCTGGTGCACGCAGCGTTCGGGCGAACCGGCATCACAAAACGAATAACAATAGGCTCCGATAACCGCTCTGAAATTTTGGTTATGGATGCAGGCGGAATTAAGCTGAATGGAGTTCTATCAGGCGGCGTACGCATTCCGGCTGACAAACTGCATTTTGATATTTACTCAAGTGATGTACAGGAAAACGGCGAACGGGCGCTGATACTTCCCGATGTAAGGCCCGAAGACGTGGTGCGCCTCAACGCTGGAACTTACCACATCATCTCGAAATATGGCTCAGTAAATGCGATTATTCGCTCCGATCTAAAAGTCGAAGCTGGTAAATTAACTGAGGCAACAATGGAACATAAAGCCGCCGAGTTGACGCTTAAACTTGTTCGTGAAGCCGGCGGGGAGGCGATGGCAGATACGGCATGGTCAGTGGTCAACCCGTCAGGTGAAATCATACAGGAAAGTGTTGGCGCTTTTGCCTCGATGGTTTTGGCCGCTGGAGATTATACGGTAATTGCGAAGAATAAAGACAAGCTATACCAGCGTGATTTCACAGTCGTAGCCGGGAATAATCAGGACGTGGAAGTACTGGCTGCACAGTAAATCAAATGTAAAATCAATGACTTGTCGCAAAATTAATATTCAAATTATCAAATGCCAGTTGCACTCGGTTACGTCGTTCGGGCACTTCCAAGTCAAACACAGCGCTGTGCAGTTTTTCAAGCAAAAGCTTGCGATCTGAAATTTGCGACAGTTGTGACCAAGGTAGAACATCACCGATAGTCACGCCAATTGATTTGCCCGTAAGCCGCCGAAATTCCCGCACTAGCAGTGATAGTCGTAACGTCAACGATATCTTGCTGGCAAGATGAAACAGCAGCCCGTTCTGCCCCGCAAAATGGATGGGAACCACAGATGCGCCTGCCGCTTGGATGAGTTTTGCGGGAAACATTTTCCACGGCAAATCTTCCGCGCGGCCAAACATTTTTCGCGCGGTCGCCACACCGCCTGCGGGGAATATCACTATTGTCACGCCTTTTTTGAGAAGCCGCACTGCCTCGTGACGCATCTTGAGATTTTGCGCTAAGGCCTCTTTAGTTTCATCAAAAGATACCGGCAGTGAGTAAGGCGTCATTTCCGGAATTTTCAAAAGTTCATTGTTGATAAGCACTTTGAACGGGCGGTTCAAGGTTTCCGCGAGTGCCAAAATCGCCACGCCATCACCGATGCCGAATGGATGATTTGCCAGCAACACCAGCGGCCCTTCCGGTAGGTTTTGCGGCGGCCATTGCCGGGTCAACTCCAAGCGTACATTAACGAGTTCCAGCATTCGCCCGAAAACCCGCTCCTCCGTCGGCACGATTTCGTGGCGCCAAATATTATAAAGTGCAAAATAATGATTGCGACCTGACAGGCCTTCCACTGAGCGAATTACCCAGCGCTTTAATCGTGGTTGCTTAGCATTGGCGTATGAAAATTCATGAAACTGCATTCGAACCCCCGATGCGATACTGTTTAATGAACATAATTGTCGGGGATGACAGTCGTGTGAAATCCCGAAGACGGGCGCCTTCGGGACTTTCAGCATAACTTTTCAGTCGAGCTTGCGCACCGCATCCGGTGTTCGCGCTTCGGCCACCAGTGCCGCCAGCGCCTCCTCCAGCATGAACTCGTTCTGGTCGCGTGAGCCAAAGCGGCGGATGTTAACCTTGCGCTCCTCCGCCTCGCGTTTGCCCAAAATTACCATGACAGGAACCTTGGCCAGCGAATGTTCGCGAACCTTGTAGTTGATCTTTTCGTTGCGGAAATCAGTCTCAACATGCAGCCCCGCCTTCTTTAGCAAGGCCGCCACTTCGACGCCGTAAGCATCAGCCTCCGACGTGATCGTAGCCACCACCACTTGGATTGGAGCAAACCATAGAGGCAAAGCTCCGGCGTAGTTTTCCAGCAAAATTCCTAAAAAGCGCTCCATTGAACCACAGATGGCGCGATGCACCATGACCGGCTGGCGCTTATTGGATTCATTGTCGATATAAAAAGCGCCAAAACGTTCCGGCAGGTTGAAATCCACTTGCGTCGTGCCGCACTGCCAATCCCGGCCGATAGCGTCACGCAGCACATATTCAAACTTCGGACCGTAGAAAGCACCTTCGCCCGGGTTAATCATAGTCTTGATCGTGCCGCCGGATTGCGCTTCGATTTGTTTAAGAACATCGCCCATGATCTGTTCGGCATGGTCCCAATTCTCGTCTGACCCCACGCGCTTTTCAGGGCGGGTGGACAGTTTCACAGTAATGCCGGAGAAGCCGAAATCGGCATAAGTTGACAGGATTAAATCATTGATGCGCAGGCACTCTCCTGCCAACTGCTCCTCAGTGCAGAAAATATGCGCGTCATCTTGCGTGAAACCGCGCACGCGCATCAGCCCGTGCAAAGCGCCGGATGGCTCATAGCGATGCACATTGCCGAACTCCGCCATCTTAATCGGCAGGTCGCGGTAGGACTTCAAGCCATGTTTGAAAATCTGCACATGGCCGGGACAGTTCATGGGTTTTAGCGCAAAAACGCGCTGGTCTGCTTCCGGATGGTCAGGATTAGTGAACGCATGGGCGGACTTCACCGCAAACATATTTTCCTGATACCAGCCCCAATGGCCGGATGTTTCCCATAGGCTCTTGTCCAGAATTTGTGGCGCGTTGACTTCCTGATAGCCCTGCTCATCCAACCGGCGGCGCATGTAGCTCACCAGATTTTGAAACATGCGCCAGCCTTTTTGATGCCAAAACACCACGCCTGGTCCTTCTTCCTGAAAATGGAACAGATCCATCTCGCGGCCGAGCTTGCGATGGTCGCGCTTTTCGGCCTCTTCCAGCATGTTCAAATAACTGTCGAGCTCTTCCTGCGTATGCCATGCGGTGGCGTAAATACGGGAAAGCATTGGCTTGGTTGAATCGCCGCGCCAGTAGGCTCCGGCAACTTTCATCAGCTTGAACGCGGTGCCAATTTGTCCCGTGGAAGCCATGTGCGGCCCGCGACAAAGGTCAAACCAATCGCCTTGCGCGTAGAGTTTCAAATCTTCGCCGGATTTAATCATATCAATCAGTTCGAGTTTATACGTCTCGCCCTTGGCGGCAAAAATTTCCTTGGCCTTATCGCGGCTCATCACCTGCTTTGTGAAAGGCTTATTACGTCCGATAATTTCGCGCATCTTTTTTTCAATGACGCTCAAATCCTCCGGCGTGAACGGATTATCCGCGCCATCCGCATGGATGCGCTTAAAGTCATAATAAAAGCCGTTTTCAATCACGGGGCCGATTGTGGCCTGCGTTCCCGGGAATAGTTCCTGTACAGCTTCAGCCATCACATGGGCCGCATCGTGTCGGATGAGTTCAAGCGCGCGCTTATCCTCGCGTATGAGAATTTCCATAGCGCCGGAAGCGCCGATCGGGTCGCAAAGATCGCGCACTTCGCCGTTAAGCGCATAGGCCACCGCCTTCTTCGCCAGCGACTTTGAAATGCCCTCGGCGAGGGCAAGTCCCGTAAGCGCCGCGTCGTATTCGCGCACCGAACCATCAGGGAATTTAAGGGAAATTTGTGTCATATCAGTCTCCGTTTTCCAGTCCCGCAAACGAGCGCGGGTGGGGCAAATCACCTGTGTTTCGGGTGCTCCGGCGTAATAGCCCACGGTGAATTTAAGGTAAAGGCCGCCAAAACCGCCAAGGCAAATACCATTTCAGCCGCGCATCCAGCCTCTCTGGCACATTATCGATACCGCACGTGCCGCCCGGCCCGCAGCGCATGATACGAAACAGGCCCATAAACCCGCCCGACCAAAGCCCATGCCGCGCAATCGCCTCATAGGCATATTCTGAACAAGTCGGCAAATGGCGGCAATTATTGCCGATGAAGCCGGACAGGATGAGTTGATAGAGACGGACAACCCCGATACCGAACAGTCGCCCCGGCGTTCTGCGAAAAGGACCGGTGTAGTTACGGGAGTGGCGGCCGTGGGATGTCACAATGGCTTTTCTTGCAAGGTAGCATCGAGGGCGGTGGAAAGTCCTGGAAATGAAACTGTTTGTGTGTCCCGGAGTTTATCGGCATCCAGTTCATAATAACCGTTAGCGATACGGTTTCGCGTGTCGTTGGCAAAGGTAAGTTCTTTACGCAGCATATCGTTCGGGAAATCGGTGTAGCCCTTCGATAGTTTTCCTGTTGCTTCACCGACGCAAACAATACACAAGCTTCCTGCCTGAGACGCTAACTCTGATTTCAAAAAATGTTCGGGACTTAATCCAGCAACATCGTTTTGTCCCGATCGGATCCATTGGCGGATATCTGCCGCCAGCAACTCAAGTGAGCGTTGCTGGAGCGCCATCAAAGCGGCCTCATATCGCGCATCACGTTAGATGCTATATTCGCCTTCAAATCTTTGAAAATGCCCAAATCAACTTTGCAGCCGAACACTGATGTTAATTCTATTTCCAACTCAGCTAAATCGAAGTAGCTCAATCGGGTAGTGGCATCGACGGGAATATTGAGAACGCTTTCCTCAGTGTCGCTGCCGCGCGCAACAGAGCCTAATACACGCGGGTTACCGACGTGAAATTTGGAAAACACCGGGAATGCTTCTTCCCAATGCAACGCCAGTGCCTCCGAAGGTCTCATGATGCCAGTTCCAAATGCTTGGCCTCAATCTGGTTGAGGCAATCCACCACCGCGTCGAACGGCAGCATAGTTGAAGCATGGCGCGCTTTATAGTCGCGCACGGGTTCTAAGAATTTCAGCTCTTCAAAGCGCCCTTGCGGCGGGGCGGCGTTTTCTCTGAGCATAGCGCGCATCTCATCACGCACTTTGCGCAAGTCTGCGCCACTTGCACCAATCACATGACCTGCTAAAATCGAGGCGCTGGATTGGCCCAAAGCGCAGGCTTTCACGTCATGGGCGTAGTCGCAAACCACGCCATTTTCCATCACTAAATCTACAATTACTGTTGAGCCGCACAGCTTGGAATGCGCGGTCGCGGATGCTTGTGGCACAGCCAAACGCCCTATGCGCGGGATATTTCCGGCAAATTCGAGGATTTTCGCGTTGTAAACATCGTCGATCATGGCTGCACACCCATTTGGCGCAAAGCTAATAAAAACTGGCGTTGCGCACTCTACCAAAAATTTGATACTGTTCCTATATAGGTCACTGAGTTGAAATGTTAAAGGCAAGCTTTGATATTGAACCAAGCGGGAGAGCCCCGCAAAATCTGCCGGATAATATTGTTCGGTGTGGTCCGTTTAACTCGTTCCTCCGTTTAATAGGGGAACTACGGGAGATGCACTATGGACGCCTTTTTGAACTCTGCCACATTGACCGGTGGCTTGATTGATCCTCATGCCAAGACCAACGAAGTGGTCCGCCCCAGCCGCGATGAAGCGGAAGCAGCGGTAAAATTGCTGTTACGATGGGCCGGGGATAATCCCGGGCGCGAGGGGTTGCTGGACACCCCTGCCCGCGTCGTCAAAGCCTATGGCGAGTTGTTCGCAGGATATGCGCAAGATCCTGCTGCCGAGCTTGGCCGCACTTTTGAAGAAGTTGCGGGCTATGATGATATTGTGCTCATCAAGGACATCTCATTCCATTCGCACTGCGAGCATCACATGGTGCCAATCATCGGCAAAGCGCATGTCGCCTATCTGCCGGATGGCAAAGTTGTTGGCCTTTCGAAGATTGCCCGGGTGGTCGATATCTTCGCCCGCCGCCTGCAAACGCAGGAAACCATGACGGCGCAAATCTCTCAGTGTATCACCGAAGTGCTGCGCCCGCGCGGCGCGGCGATTTTGATAGAGGCTGAGCACATGTGCATGGCGATGCGCGGTATTAAATTACAAGGCTCTAAGACGCTGACAACCAGCTTCACCGGCGAGTTCAAGGACAATCCGCAAGAGCAGGTTCGGTTTATGACCATGCTGAGGACATAAATTCGCGTCGCAATTGAAATCAAATTACTCTATTGAAACCGCGCAGTCTAATCAGCGCGGTTTTTTTTATGAGGCCAACAATGAGCACTTTCCCCAGCCCATCGCACGATAAGCACGAGCTTGAAGCAGGCTCCGTTTTCTCGCCTAAGTTTGATGCTCACGGCTTGATAACCGCAGTCGTAACCGACGCGCATGACGGCCAATTGCTGATGGTTGCCCACATGAATGTCCATTCTTTAGCCCTCACACTCGAAACCGGCATCGCACACTATTGGTCACGCTCGCGGCAAAGCCTCTGGAAAAAAGGCGAAACCTCCGGCAATATGCAAAGCATTGTCGAGCTACGCACCGACTGCGACCAGGATGCGCTGTGGCTGAAAGTGAATATCGCAGGCGATGGCGTGACGTGTCACACGGGCACAAAGTCATGCTTTTATCGGGTCGTAGGTGACGCACAATCCGGCTTTTCGCTGACTAAATCCTGATTCAGTATTTACACATAACTCTGCGCTAGAATTTTCCTCTGGGACATGAGGAGTTGGGCCAATGCTCGAATGGGCAACCCGCAGACACGGCGCGTATGCGGACGCGCAAGACAACAGTGGAGGCGCGGGACTTGGCAGTGCGAGAATTGCCACGCCTCCTGCCATCACAAAACCTGAAAAATACGGCATAGCGCTGGCGCTGGGTGGCGGCGTGGCCAAAGGCTGGGCACATATCGGCGTTTTGCGGGCGCTGGACGAATATAAAGTGCCGATCCGCATGATTGCAGGCACCAGCATCGGGTCGCTCGTTGGCGGCTGTTATTTGGCAGGCAAGCTGGATGCACTGGAAGAATTCGCCCGTGGCCTCACCAAGCGCCGTCTGTTTGGCTTGCTGGATTTTCATCTTGGCGGCAATGGCCTGCTCGGCGGCTTTAAGCTGGACCAGCGCCTGAACACCCATATGGAAACCATTACATTTGCGGATTTGCCAAAGCCGTTTGTCTGCGTGGCGGCGGAAATTCGCACGGGTCATGAAATCCGGCTGTCCAGCGGCTCGCTCATCAACGCCATGCGCGCTTCGTTTGCGCTGCCGGGCGTTTTCGAGCCGATTAATTGCAACAACCGACTTTTGGTGGATGGCGCACTGGTCAACCCCGTTCCAGTCTCCGTGCTGCGCGCACATGAGCAAATGGCTGTGGTGGCGATTAATCTGCACTACGACCACTTCGGCCGCGCCGCTGTGGTGCGCCATGATGCGGGCGATGTCAACCACACGAAACTCAGCAAAACCGACCCGAAAATAAACATTGCCCGTGACAAACGCCTCGGCATATCCGGCGTCATGGTCGAAGCCTTCAACATCATCCAAGACCGCATCGCGCGGGCAAAACTGGCCGGCGATCCGCCGGATTTGGCCATTCACCCGAAGCTCGGCGACATAGGCCTAACAGAATTCCACCGCGCCGATGAGCTGATTAAAATCGGCTACGACGCAACAGTGGCTAAATTGGAAGATATTGAACGGTTGCAGATGGCGGTGGGGTAGTAATTCGGTGAGCTACAAACTTAACGGACAATACCTGCAGTGCCATAGTGATAAAATATTATTGACATATTAAGTTGAGCGTTTCCGTCGTTTCTCTTTATCACTTTGCTGAAAAAAGGTTTATGTGGGTGATTAGTTCACCAAGCGAGCGTAAATGACATCGACATGCCTCATGGTTACGCCGTTAATCTGCCCTTTGAAATCGATCATGTCGCCAGCTTTTAACGCTTCAATTTTTGCTGCTTCTGAGCTATCACGAGGGTACAAGTCAACGAATGCCCCTACAGCATCGTTGCTATTTGTTGTTTGCACAAGATAAGCTTTTACCTCGCCCGGCTTACTGTGCACATCAAAAACCGGTAGCCTCCATCTGACTATTTGCCCCTTTATGTCTTTCTCCTTCTGTTCGCGTTGAATATCGGTAAAGTCCGTCATAAACGAGAACATCGAAGCAATTTCACCGCCAGACTCAATGGGCACTGGGGTCGACGCCTCGATCCGCGAGAGTTCTTTATTTAAATCGTCCTTGGTCGGAGCGGCAAAATAGATCGCAACTGCTACAATCGCAATGAATACTCCGAGTTTCCCAAGGGAGCCCATCCTTAAACTTTGCCCACAATTTGGACAGGATTTTGCATTTTTAGCCACTTCTTTCCCGCAAGATTTACATGGTATTAGATTCGTGGCCATGTCTGCAACACTCCTAGCTCTGCTTGAATTTCATTAGTGCGTGGTCAACGTTTTTGTCTAATTTCTAAACTTCTGGCAAGCCACCCGGTAATCCCCCCTGAAATTAACGGTGTTCAAAAGTAGAATTTTCCCGGCATATTGAACGAGGAGATTTTTATGAAGACGAGCCGATTTAGCGAACCAC
>JAYVRA010000111.1:0-13928 GCA_043776635.1 Phyllobacteriaceae bacterium | reverse complement strand
AGTAGAGCCAGCTCCCTGACACAAGCCCCGGACGGTCCGGACCATGTGCTTCCCAAGGGAACACGCAACGAGAAGAATACGCCATGTGGCGAAGGCGTGGATAGAATTGGTGAAAATAATTTGATCTATTTTTTAAGCTGAATGAATTCAACACGATAAGTGTGGTGATATTTGTTCAAACGCTGCGGAAACGCCGGATGGATTGCCCCGTCAGCCTCACATTATGAGCCTCAGATCCGACCCTTGTAAGCCACTAGTGCGCACCAATTTCCACCCCGCCTCGCCGTCATTGCGGACAAGCGCAGCGCAGATCCGGAATCCAGAGCGGTGAGGGTGGACCAGGAAGCAAGACTATTCTTAACGTGTGACAAAAAGAATAATTATATCAGAGATTTAACACCGTCATAGCATCTTCACCACCACCCCCGTCCGTCGACTACCGTCGACACCTTCCCTACAAAGGGGAAGGCTGAAGCCATATGGTGAAAATGCCGGATGGATTTATTTGCAAACCGTCCGGCCCCGTCGCTTTTACCGGTGCAGACACAATCAGTTCCGTGTCAAACACTCTCATGCACACCGATTCAATTACAGAAACCGCCCCACCAGACATCTGGGCAATCGCCTCGATAATTGTCTCGATGGGGCTACTCTCCATCGGCAACGGTTTGATGTTTTCCTACATCCCCATCCGGCTTTCGGCCACCGGATTTGACCCGACTTGGGCAGGCTCAATCCTTTCCGGCATGTCGTTGGGGTCAATGGTTGGCTGCCTTTTCACCAACCGGATTGTGCGGCGTGTCGGCCATGCGCGGGCCTATATGGTGTTCACCGCGCTCATCATTCTGTCCAATGTCATCACCGTGTTTGAGGTTAATCCGGTCAACTGGCTGGCCGCGCGTGTTGGTTATGGCTTTGCCATTGCGGCGCTGTTTATCATTGCGCAGAGTTGGCTCAATGATGCCGTGGAGAACAAAATCCGTGGCCGCGTCATGGCGATTTTCTACATCGTTTACATCATGGGCCTTGGCACAGGCTCGCTGATTTTGGCTTATTTAGATATGTCGAAAAACACGCCGCCGCTGATGGCTGTGATGCTGGCGGCAATCTCCATTTTGCCGATTGGCATCACCAGCCTGCCCATCCCAAAACCTCCCGTCAGCGGGTCCATTTCGTTTCGTAAAGCATGGGCAATTTCGCCGGTTGGCTTGGTCTCCATGCTGGCAGTCGGCGGCATGTCGATGCTGGCTGGCGGCTTCACGCCGATACACTTGAGTGCGGCGGGCTACAGCCAAAAAGAAGTCTCGCTTTTGATGTTTGCCATGCCAATCGGTACGCTGCTCATCCAGCTTCCGGCGGGCTGGATTTCAGACCGCATGGACCGGCGATTTGTGCTGGCGGGCTGCGCACTTCTATCAGCGTTTGCCGGCACGGTTTGCGGCCTGTTCAATGGCGCGTCGCTTATTGCACTGGCCGCCTTTTTCATACTATGGGATGGCGCAACAGAATCCATCTATTCGCTGGGCAACGCCCATGCGGGCGACAAAGCATCGAAGGAGGATATGGTTGAACTTTCCAGCACCATGCTGTTTGCCTGGTCGATATCGGGCGCGCTAGTGCCGGCCATTACTACGGCGCTGACCTCTCGTTTCGGTACGATTATTTACTTCCCGCTGGCCATCAGCCTGTCGTTAGCCTTCGCTGCGTTTGTAGTCTGGCGTATTTTTGTAACTGGTGCTAAAGAGCCTAACCGGTCAGTCTCTATGGCCCCGCATGCAAATAACACTCCGATCATTGTGGATCAGAGATAGGTTCAAACCCGGATCGCTTTTCAGCGCACCGGTAATCGCTGGAAAGGCACTAAACTGGCTACCTCAACCACCCGCAAGGCGTCCGCGCCTAGCCAAGACGGAAATCTCGGTATCGTATCCGCCAATTCCGTTCTCGACAAAAAGACTGTTATCGACGTTGTTTTGGCAAGTCTTGATGACGGTAAAGCTGAAGAAATCATCACCATCGACATTCAGGGCAAATCTGCATTGGCAGACTATCTGGTTATCGCCAGCGGTCGTTCAACCCGCCATGTAGCCGCTATTGCCGACCAGATTTTAACCGCGCTGAAGGAAGCCGGTTTCAGGAACAACAAGGTGGAAGGTCTGCCGATGGCCGACTGGGTGCTGGTGGACGCCGATGATGTGATTGTTCATATTTTCCGCCCCGAAGTCCGCTCGTTCTATAACATTGAAAAAATGTGGCAGATTCCGGAAATCGACGCGACCAAGCACTGATTTGAACTCATATGCGCATTTCACTTTCGGCCATCGGCCAGATGAAAAGCGGTCCCGAACGCGTACTTGCCGATCGTTATTTTGACCGGTTCGGCAAGATTGCTCCAAGCATTGGCCTTGAGTTTCGTGGTGTTAGTCAAACAGGCGAAAGCAAGGCGCGGGACGGAGACACCCGCAAACGCGAAGAAGCCAAAGTGCTACTGTCCGGCATTGATGAGAACACCAAGCTCTTCCTGTTTGACGAACGCGGCAAGCCGCTAACTTCGCAAGACTTTGCCAATGCCATCGGCAAATTGCGCGATGATGGTGCCAAATCGCTGGCCTTTATGATCGGCGGTGCTGACGGCCTGCACGAAAACCTGCGCGGGCGGGCTGACCGCATCATTTCATTCGGCGCCATGACGATGCCGCACCAACTGGTGCGGGTTTTGGCAGGAGAGCAGCTTTATCGTGCGGCAACAATTCTTTCCGGCCACCCCTATCATCGCGAGTGAGAAAGTTGCTACAACGCCGCCACTATTGCGGTTAATTCAAACGTTTGGCAGGTTCGTTTTATGGTTAATGCAAGATTAATGCAGCCGCGCTATGCTAGGCGTAATGACATTACATAAGTTCACAAAACTGATTCGAATACGCTTGGCCCGCCCTATGAGTAGCGCTGTCCTATTTGCGTGTTCACTGATTTTTGCGATGCTGTTCACGCCTTTATCCAACGCCGGGCAAGGGTCGGTTCCGATACCGTCGCCCAAAGCCGTGCAACGCGATAAAACTGTAAGTGATCTTGATACATTGTCCAAGGAAACAACTCTTTCAGAAGCAAAAATCAAAGAACTCGATGCCAGCATTGAAGGCATTAAAAAGGATGAAAGCACGATTACCGCAGCGCTTATTCAATCCACCAAAACTGCTCGCAAACTTAGCGAAGACGTAGCGGCAATTGACGAAAAACTCACCGGGCAACGCGAAGAGGAGGAGAGCATTCATAATTCACTTCGCTCGCGCCGCGGCGTGCTGACGCAGGTTCTGGGGGCGTTGGAGCGAATTGGCCTTAACCCGCCACCGGCTATTTTGGTTACGCCTGAGGATGCACTATCATCCGTGCGCAGCGCCATTTTGCTCGGCGCTGTTGTGCCACAATTGCGCTCGCAAACGGATGCTTTGGTGGCCGATCTTGATGCTTTAAAACGCATCACCACCTCAATTGCCAACGAGCGAAGTTCGCTACTAACGGTATTAAACAGCCAGACTGAGGAACGTCACCGTTTGGATGCATTAGTGGCGCAAAAAGGTAAATTACGCACAGCTTCGGAAGCGTCTCGTAGATTAGAAAATGATAAAATTATTGCGATGGCCTCACAGTCAAAGTCATTGAAAGACCTTATTGTTTCGCTTGAAAAAGACATGGCTCTTGAGAAAAACACCAGTGAACGCCTCAGCCGAGAGGAAGACCGGCGACTTGCCTTGGAGCGGGCTCATGCCAATGAAAATGGCGCGGCGGACGCGCACTTGGGGCCAATCATAGACCTAACTTCGCTTAAAGGTATGCTGGCACTGCCTGTTTCCGGTAAATTTATCAAAACCTTTGGAAATAACGATGGTTTTGGTGGTAAAAGTACCGGTTCTATATTGGCTGCTGTGCCTTCAGGGGTGGTTGCCACGCCGCTTGATGCAACTATATTATACGCAGGGCCGTTTCGCTCGTATAAACAGCTTTTGATCCTTGACGCGGGATCGGGATATCATGTCGTCTTAGGCGGAATGGAGCGTATTATCGTTTCAACAGGACAATTTGTGCTATCGGGTGAACCAATCGGTGTTATGGGCGCAAAGCCAACCACTTCACTTGATAATGCTCTCTTGACTGCAAAGCCCGAACTCTACATCGAGTTCAGGAAAGATGGGAAACCGGTTGATTCCGCCCCTTGGTGGGCAGTAAAACCGACTAAAAGGACACAAAATGATACGTAAAATTACGCTTTTGCTAACCGGTGTCCTGATGGGCGCGACGGCTATGGGTCTCGTTTATCATGCACCCGGCATGTCCAGCGCCAATGCCGCCTCAAATAATACATATGAACAGCTTTCAATTTTTGGTGATGTGTTCGAGCGTGTCCGCAAGCAGTATGTTACAGTTCCAGACGAAAAAATGCTGGTGAAAAGCGCCATCAACGGAATGCTCTCCGCGCTTGATCCGCATTCATCTTACATGGACCAGGCCGACACTGCGGATATGCAGGTGCAGACGACCGGTAAATTCGGCGGTCTGGGCATCGAAGTAACGATGGAAGATGGCCTCATCAAAGTCATCAGCCCGATTGACGATACACCGGCGGCAAAGGCTGGAATTCGTTCCGGTGACTATATTTCCAAAATTGATGGTGCTGACGTGCAGGGTTTAACGCTTGAAGAAGCGGTCGATAAAATGCGCGGGGATGTGAATCAACCGATAAAGCTGGTTGTTTTGCGCAAAAACGCTGAAAAGCCGATGAACTTCACCATTGTCCGCGATATTATTAAGGTAAAAGCTGTTAAATTCCGCGTTGAAAATGATGTCGGTTATATGAAGATCACGTCATTCACAGAGCAGGCGTTTGGCGACTTGGATGCGGCAATCAAGAAAATTGAAGCCGATGTGCCAAAAGACAAGCTAAAAGGATTTATACTTGACCTGCGCAATAATCCGGGCGGATTGGTCGATCAAGCGGTTAAGGTGTCTGATGTATTCTTGGATCAAGGCGAAGTGGTTTCCACCCGTGGCCGCGATCCAAAAAATATCACACGCTTTGATGCGGAGAAGGGTGATGAAACCAATGGCTTGCCGCTGATCGTCATGGTGAACGGTGGTTCCGCCAGTGCATCGGAGATCGTTGCAGGCGCACTGCAAGATCATCGTCGCGCCACAGTTCTTGGCACAACTTCGTTTGGCAAAGGTTCGGTACAGACGCTCATTCCTCTCGGTGAAACAACCGGCACGCTGCGCATGACCACAGCGCTTTACTATACGCCATCGGGCAAAAGTATTCAGGGTAAGGGTATTGTTCCTGATATCAAGTTCGAGCAACCGCTACCGGAAAAGTTCAAGGACGCGGATGTGAAAAGCGCTGAATCCGATTTACGCGGCCACATAAAGGGCGCGCAAGAGAGCACCGACGGTTCCGGCTCCAGCGCCTATGTTCCTGCTGATCCGAAAGATGATGTGCAATTGGCCGAGGCGCTTAAATTAATGCGCGGCGAAATTAAAGACCCGTCGTTCCCGCCGGATCCTGCAAAAGCGCTGCCAAACTGACGCGGTGGTCTTGAAGGTGTTCCTGTGAGCAATCATCTCGATCGTCCGTTAGGGCAGAACTTAAAACCACTAAAGCCGGCTGGCCCGCTCCGCGCCAATGCGGTAGCACTTATTGTCGGCTTGGGCGTTGTCGGGCTTTCCGGGTTCTTTGCACTTGATCGCACTCCTTATTCCCAATCGGCAATACCGGCCGTAATACCGGTAAAACAAACGGCAGTGGCAGAAGATGAAGCAAAAGCCGCTGAATTGGCCTTAGCCGAAAATGCGAAAACCCAAGTCGTTGAGCCGCTGTCCGCTGGCGACGCTAAAATCATTCACGTCACACCATCCGTCAATCAGGTGCCGGGAATGTTAAAAATTTCAGACCCGTCGAAGGTCAATCAAGCGCCCGGTATTGCCCACATACCCGAGCCCGGTCTTATTGAGAAAACCGGGCAGGGCATGTTGCCCGTTCGCGCCAAGAATGGTCGCAGGCCGTTTGATGTCTATGCAAAAGCGTGGTCGGGTTCGCGCGGCGCACGTGTGGCTATCGTTATCGGTGGCATGGGTATATCACAAACGTCCACCCAAGCGGCGATCGAAAAACTGGCACCGGAAATAACGCTCGGCTTTGCTCCCCAGGGTAATTCATTATCGCGTTGGGCGCAGGCGGCGCGGCGCAAGGGCCATGAGATTTTGCTGCAGATTCCCATGGAGCCATTTGACTACCCTCGTGTTAATCCCGGTCGTGGAACGTTGCTTGTCGATTCGGGCGCCGACGCTAATTTGAACGTGCTGCATGAATCTATGGGGCGTTTTACCAATTATACCGGCGTGATGAATTATCTGGGCGCAAAGTTCACGGCGGACCCCGCCGCGCTGGAGCCAATCATGGCAGACCTTGGTATGCGTGGATTGCTTTATTTGGACGATGGCACGTCTGCCCGCAGCGCTACAGATGCAATTGCTGCGCACGCTAGAACGCCTTTTGCGCAAGGCAATTTGGTTATTGATCAAACACAGGACAAAAATGAAATCTTAAAGGCGCTCGACCGCTTGGAAGCAGAAGCGCGTGCAAATGGCTCGGCAATTGGAACAGGCACTGGCTTTGACATTACGATAGATGCAGTTGCAGAATGGACTGAAGGCGCAAAGAAGCGCGGCATCGAAATTGTCGGCGTAGCCGCATTAGCCAGAGACCCTGAGAAATAACATGTCCAAACATGAAGCCCTGGCTATTTCACCTGACAGTCTGCCATACCGTCGTTGCGTTGGCGTGATGATTTTGAACAAAGATGGTTTAGTCTGGGCGGGCCGCCGCATACCTGTTGATAATGGCGAGTTGGAAGCAGACGACAAGCTATGGCAAATGCCCCAAGGCGGCATTGATCGCGGCGAGACGGCACTGGAAGCCGCTGTGCGTGAGCTGTACGAAGAAACCGGCATCAAGTCTGTAACGCTGATTGGCGAGGCGCCAAACTGGATCAATTATGAACTGCCCGCGCACCTCGTTGGCATCGCGCTGAAGGGAAAATATCGCGGTCAGTCGCAGCGCTGGTTTGCCTTCCGCTTTGAAGGTGAGACCAGCGAGATTGCCATCAACCCGCCCCCCGGTGGCCACGCCGCTGAATTTGATCGCTGGGATTGGAAACCAATGCGCGAGCTGCCGGACCTGATCGTTTCCTTTAAACGTAAAGTCTATGAAGAAGTTATCGCCGCCTTCGCTCATCTTGATGGAACAAGAGCATTTCCGAATAACGTCGAACACGTTATGGTTAAGAATAATGTGACATAACAACGGTTAGAGTGCAGTTTTGATTCTATCACAACGAGAAGTACTCTAAACCATCAAGCTGATCGGTCTCCACGGCGCCATGAGCCGGGGGTCGAGCGCGCTCGATTATCGCGTGATAGACGAGGAGATCCGCAATTCATTAGACGGCTTACATTCGCTCCGCATCTTGCTGCACTCCGCCGATTTATACAACATAGAGTAACGCCGGCACAATGGCGACCGGGCGGGCACAGCCGGAATACTGTCCGATGCAGAAGTAGGATTGAAGGCTGGCGGCGCTGATTTTCTCATCATCGGCAAAACACCAATGCGCAATGTTGCCATCGAAATTGAATCCGCCAGCGGTCATGAAATTCTGCACATCTGCGACCCGACAGGCGATGCGCTTCACAAAGCCGGAGTGCATAGAGTTGCCCGTCTCGGCACACGTTTCACCATGGAGCAGGATTTTTGCCGCACACCCTTTGCGGACAGATTCAATCCCGAAGTGACGACGACCGACCAATCCGTCCGCGACATAATCCACTGCATTATCTATGAAGAATTGTGTCTTGGCATCAACAAGCCCGAGTTCGCCTCCGCACACTGCACAATTATCGACCAGCTAAAACTGTCGTGTGCTGTGGCTGTCATTCCCGGCTGCACCGGAATTGCGTGATTGTGGATCTAGCCAACTCATCATTGTTGGTGTTTGACACAACGGCGCTTTACGCCAAAGCCGCAGTAGCGCGGGCTTTAGAATAGGAACATAAAAAAACGGCACCGAAGCGCCGTTTTACAAAATCAAAATGTCACAAAAATTACAGACTAAGCGCTGACTTCAATTCTTTCAGCTGGTTAAGCTGCTGTAGCGCCGCCTGCTTCTTGGCATCGCCAACCGCACCGGCCAAGTCCACATCCGCAGACTTGATCTGTGTATCAATCATATCCGCATTGAGATCTTCAACCGGCAACGCCATTTCGGCCAGCAAAGTAAAGCCGGAGGACGAAACATCAGCAAATCCACCACGAACAAACAAGCGCTTGGCCGTTCCATCTGCAAGCGAGGCCTCAACCACGCCCGGACGAATGGTTGTCATCATCGGCGCATGGTTTGCCATAACCGTGAAATAACCATCGGAGCCGGGAACGACCACAGCGGTCACTTGCTCAGAAAAGAGCAAGCGTTCCGGTGAGACCAGTTCAAAGTTAAAGGCGTCGGCCATTTGTCTATCCTGTTCCCGTTATCAAGCAGCAGCAGCTGCAAGCTTCTGGGCTTTTTCAACTGCTTCTTCGATCGTGCCAACCATGTAGAAAGCACTTTCCGGCAAATGATCGTATTCGCCGGCGCAAAGGCCCTTAAAGCCCTTGATTGTGTCTTCCAGCGGTACGAGTTTGCCCGGCGCACCGGTAAACACTTCAGCCACAAAGAACGGTTGCGACAAGAAACGCTCAATCTTACGGGCGCGTGACACGGTCAGCTTATCTTCTTCAGAAAGCTCATCCATACCCAAGATCGCAATAATGTCTTGCAATGACTTGTAGCGCTGCAAAATCGACTGAACATTACGGGCAATCCCATAATGCTCTTCGCCAACGATCAACGGGTCGAGCATACGCGATGTCGAATCCAGTGGATCCACGGCCGGATAAATACCCTTTTCCGCAATCGAACGGGACAATGTTGTTGTCGCATCCAAATGGGCGAAGGATGTTGCCGGCGCAGGGTCTGTCAAATCATCGGCAGGAACGTAAATCGCCTGCACGGAAGTAATCGAACCTGTGTGGGTTGTCGTGATGCGCTCTTGCATCTGGCCCATGTCGGTTGCCAGCGTTGGCTGATAACCCACGGCGGATGGAATACGGCCAAGAAGCGCCGACAATTCCGAACCAGCTTGGGTAAAGCGGAAAATATTATCCACGAAAAACAGAACGTCCTGACCTTGGTCACGGAAGTTTTCCGCAACAGTCAATCCGGTCAGAGCAACACGGGCACGCGCTCCCGGCGGCTCATTCATCTGACCATACACCAGCGCGGCCTTGGAACCCTCGCCGCCGCCGTGCTTGTTCACGCCGGACTCGATCATTTCGTGATACAAATCGTTGCCTTCACGGGTACGCTCACCAACGCCCGCAAACACGGAATAACCACCGTGGGCTTTCGCCACATTGTTGATAAGTTCCATGATGAGAACTGTCTTGCCAACGCCGGCACCGCCGAACAGGCCAATCTTGCCGCCCTTTGCGTAAGGCGCGAGCAAGTCAACAACCTTAATACCCGTCACCAAAACCTGCGCCTCAGTTGATTGCTCAACATAGGCCGGTGCTTCTTGATGGATGGAGCGCTTCTTCGCAGTAATCAAAGGCCCGGCTTCATCAACCGGCTCACCAATCACGTTCATGATACGGCCGAGTGTTTCCGGACCAACCGGCACCATAATGGGCGAGCCGGTATCCAGAACCGCTTGACCGCGAACCAGACCTTCAGTCGAGTCCATCGCAATGGTGCGAACGGTGTTTTCACCGAGATGCTGGGCAACTTCAAGAACGAGGCGGTTGCCAACGTTGATGGTTTCCAACGCGTTCAAAATCTGAGGCAATGTGCCTTCAAACTGCACGTCAACCACCGCGCCGATAACCTGCGTGATCTTGCCGGTTGCGCCTTTAGCCAACTTTGCGGGGGCTGCAACTTTCGCTGCCGCCACTTTCACCGGTGCAGCCTTGGGGGCTGCCGCAGCTTTGGCAGGTTTTGCCGCTGCTGTCTTCGGAGTCGCTGCTTTTGCCATCGATCCTGTTCCTGTCCAATAGTGTCTTAGAGCGCTTCCGCGCCCGAGATGATTTCAATCAGTTCTTTAGTAATCTGCGCCTGACGCTGACGGTTGTACGACAGAGACAGCTTCTTAATCATATCACCGGCATTACGCGTCGCATTGTCCATTGCGGACATGCGGGCACCCTGCTCGGAGGCCGAATTCTCGAGGAGAGCCCGGAAAATCTGCACCGATATATTGCGCGGTATCAGATCAGCGAGGATTGCACCGGCATCCGGCTCATATTCATACGCCGAAGCGGACGCAACAATGGTGGTGTCGGGCTTGGCCGGAATAATCTGCAACGCGGTAGGAATCTGCGCGATCACCGACTTGAATTCTGAGTAGAACACAGTCGCCACATCAAACGCTCCGGCATCGAACAAGCCGATAACTTTTCGGCTGATCGCATCCGCATTGGCAAAACCAACTTGCTTAAAGCCACGCAAATCAACGCGGTCGATAATCAGGCTGTCAAACTCACGCTTCAAAACATCAGCGCCCTTTTTGCCGACAGTGATAATTTTCACGGTCTTTCCAGCTGCCAAAAGCGCACGGGCACGGTCGCGGGCCAAACGGGCGATCTGCGAATTAAAACCGCCGCAAAGGCCGCGTTCCGCTGTGCAAACCACCAGCAAATGCGTGTCTGACTTGCCAGTACCGGTCATCAGCGCGGGCGCATCATCGCCGCCAACATTAGCTGCAATATTTGCCAACACTGCGCCCATTCGCAGAGAATAGGGACGCGCCGCTTCAGCTGCTTCCTGCGCGCGACGCAGCTTTGCCGCAGCGACCATTTGCATCGCTTTGGTAATCTTTTGCGTCGCCTTAACCGAGGCGATACGGGTACGTAGATCCTTTAGTGAAGCCATTTCAGCTTATCTGCCTCACGCAAAGTTCTTGGCGAAAGTGTCAACCGCGTCTTTCAACTTGGCGCGTGTTCCATCAGACAGAGCCTTCTCATCACGAATAGTGGAAAGAATGTCCTTGCCCTCAGAGCGCATATAGCCGAGCAAACCTTGCTCAAACTTGCCAACTTGGTTCACCGCAATCTTATCGAGATAACCGTTAACGCCAGCGTAAATCACCGCTACTTGTTCTTCGGTCTTCAGCGGCGAGAATTGCGCCTGCTTCAAAAGTTCTGTCAAACGCGCACCACGGTTTAGCAAGCGCTGCGTCGAGGCATCCAGATCGGAGCCGAACTGAGCGAACGCAGCCATTTCACGATACTGGGCCAATTCGCCCTTAATGGAACCGGCAACCTGCTTCATCGCCTTAACCTGCGCGGCGGAACCAACGCGGGAAACCGACAGGCCAACGTTCACGGCAGGACGGATACCTTGATAGAACAGGTTGCTTTCCAAGAAAATTTGACCGTCGGTAATCGAAATCACGTTTGTCGGAATATAAGCGGAAACGTCGTTCGCCTGAGTTTCAATAACCGGCAGCGCCGTCAACGAGCCGCCACCCAATTCATCATTGAGCTTGGCAGCGCGTTCGAGCAGACGTGAATGCAGATAGAAAACGTCGCCAGGATAAGCTTCACGGCCCGGCGGGCGGCGAAGCAGTAGGGACATCTGGCGATAAGCCACGGCTTGCTTGGACAAATCGTCATAAGCAATCAGCGCATGCATACCATTATCGCGGAAATATTCGCCCATCGCACAACCGGCAAATGGCGCCAGATATTGCATGGGAGCAGAGTCGGACGCGGTAGCCGCAACGATGATGGAGTATGGCAGCGCGCCGCGCTCCTCCAACACTTTCACAAACTGCGCAACAGTTGAACGCTTCTGGCCGATAGCCACGTAAACGCAGAACAGCTTTTCTTTTTCAGGGCCATTTTCATGAATGGCGCGCTGGTTAAGGAACGCGTCCAAAATAACCGCAGTCTTTCCGGTCTGACGATCGCCAATGACCAATTCGCGCTGGCCGCGGCCAACAGGAATGAGCGCATCAATCGCCTTGATGCCAGTGGACATCGGCTCGGAAACGGATTTACGCGGGATAATGCCCGGCGCTTTCACGTCAACGCGCGACCGCAGCTTGGTTTTGATCGGGCCTTTGCCGTCAATTGGATTGCCAAGCGCGTCAACAACGCGGCCAAGCAACTCAGGACCGACAGGAACATCCACAATCGCGCCTGTGCGCTTGACTGTGTCGCCTTCTTTGATGTCACGGTCTGAACCGAAAATAACAATACCGACATTGTCGCTTTCAAGGTTAAGCGCCATGCCGCGAATGCCGCCGGGAAACTCGACCATTTCGCCCGCCTGGACGTTGTCGAGGCCGTAAACACGGGCGATACCATCGCCTACGGACAGAACCTGACCAACTTCAGACACTTGGGCTTCCTGCCCGAAGTTCTTAATTTGATCCTTGAGAATCGATGTAATTTCAGCGGCGCGAATATCCATCAGCCGACCTCTTTCAGTGCTAGCTTGAGCGAAGACAATTTGGTGCGAAGCGAGGTGTCGATTTGGCGGGAACCCATCTTAACGATGAGGCCGCCGAGCAATGACGGATCAACCGTCACATTAAAAGCAACATCCTTGCCGGCCACGCTCTTTAACGTGTCCTTTAGTTCTTTTACCTGCGCCGGTGTCAGCGCGGTGGCGCTGGTGACTTCGGCACTAGCCTCTCCGCGATGCGCAGCAGATATTTGGCGGAAAGCCTCAATCATGCCGGGAACAGCGAACAGGCGACGATTGCGGGCAGCAACCGCCAGAAAATTACCAACCAGACCGGAAATTTTGGCCTTGGCTGTCACAGCGCTGATAGCCTTAACCTGGTCATCAGCGGAAAATACGGGGCTCTTCACAAAGCGCGCCAGATCCGCAGATCCGTTAATCAACGCTTCCACGCGGCCGAGATCTTTTTCGACCGCTGCGATAGATTTTGCTTCGAGCGCGAGATCGAAAAGCGATCCGGCATAACGCCCGGCAACACCAGAAACAGGAGACGCAGATTGTGCCACGGGTCTATGGTTCTCTTATGTGTAATCCCGACAAGGCCCGCACCACCATTTGTGATAATGCTAACCCGTTGGGTTGATTGAATTTTACCGTCTGAAAGCCCTAAATTGCGGCACTTTCCCCCGATTTGTGATTGGCCTCTAGCATAGGCTTTTCAGTTCGGCAACCTGCCAAGTGCGCCATTTTTGCGTCACTTTTGCCGCATTTGCAAGATGGATTTGCCTTAAAAGTTGGCATTGGCACTCTATTCGACATATCCGTACGCAAAAGCCAATGGCATGAGCGCCAAAGAGATTTCAATAATAATCGAAATCCAGTTGTAAACTGTGTTGCCACGATCTGTTAGCATTGAGATTAAGCGGCCAAATGCGGTAAATCCCCAGCAGATCCCGAGCGTAACCCATAAGAGCGGCTGGGCAAATAAAATACAACAAATGCCGAGGCCCAAATAAAAACCAGCCATGGTGCCGCGCCCCTCAGCAATTGCCTCGGGATGATCGGGGCTGGTTTGGAGCCGCAATATCCGGAATGACAACCCGGGCGCAAATAAAAGCAGCAAGCCAAAAAAGAGTGTGATGAGTGCGCTTGCCCAGGCAATCCACTCGCCATTGCTGGCCGGCCAATAAAATTGAATCATAAAAAAGTTTCCCGCCCGGATCATTGTTTGACATAACACTATCAAAGAAATCGCGGCAGGTCGAGAGAGGCCGGTTTAGGGTGTCGAGAACACACGATATGACCGGTTTATGTAACATGTCATCTGTCCGGCTTTAAGCTTCGCCCTTTTTGGGGCGGGGCGATGAGGCGGACGGAGCT
>JAYVRA010000110.1:0-14076 GCA_043776635.1 Phyllobacteriaceae bacterium | reverse complement strand
GCTTGTGCGTACAGTAATTGTCGAGGATCACATGGATGGCCTTGCCCTTCGGGACGCTGCGCTCGATCTGGTTCAGGAAGGCAATGAACTCCTGATGGCGGTGGCGGGCCATGTGCTGGCCAATGACCTCGCCAGTCAGCACGTTGAGCGCGGCAAACAGCGTCGTGGTGCCGTTGCGCTTGTAGTCGTGGGTCATGGTCGGGCCCCGGCCTTTCTTCAGAGGCAGACCCGGCTGGGTTCGGTCAAGTGCCTGTATTTGCGACTTTTCATCGACAGACAACACCACCGCATGGGCGGGAGGTGCCACATAAAGCCCGACAACATCATGCAGCTTTTCGGCAAAAGCCGGATCGTTGGACAGCTTGAACTGCCGCCAGCGGTGCGGCGCAAGGCCGTGCGCTTTCCAGATACCCTGCACCGTTGAAGCCGCCAGCCGGACGGCCCCGGCCATCGCCCGCAGCGTCCAGTGCGTCGCGTCCTGCGGCGGTGCAGCCTGCGTGAGGCGGATCACTTCGGCCGCCTTGTCAGCCGCCGTCTTCGGGATGCCGGGAGGGCGCGTCTTCTCGCGCAGCAGGCCATCGGTGCCCTCGGCCATGAACCGCTCTTGCCAGCGCCAGACGCAGGTCTTCGACTTGCCCGTCCGTTCCATGATCGCGCCCGTGCCGAACCCATCAGCGGACAAAAGCACGATCCGTGCCCGCCAGACATGCCTCTGCGGCGAAGATGGTGCCGAAATGATCGCATCAAGACGATGCCGATCACAGGCCGAAACGGCGAACTCAATTCCTGTGCGCATAACCCTGAATCGCACATCCAGCAAAACAAGGGAATCCAAATCTGGACTCCTTCGTTGCGATCAATCCATTAGGAAGCGTCTATGAACTACTCAAGAAGTGACCATGTGCCATCACCATTGCGACAGGCTGTGCCACGGGCGCTTTGGTCAACACCAGCGCTCGTAATGGTATGGTTGTATTGACGGCAGTCCTGGCTGCCGACACGGTAGGGTTGCCCGGCAAGAACTTTGCCACCAATCGTACCCTTAGCGCTCATCCATTCTGTAGATATGCCACCAGCGCCATATTCCAAAGCTTTATATTCTGCGTTCAACGCCAGCAATTTGTCCGCTCTTTCCAGCTTTGCACCAAAGGGTCCGCCTACCAAGCCTCCGCCTGATATGCCAAGACTGCCAGCAGTCGCCGTCAAAGGCGCATAAATTGGTTTGGGCGTTACCGTTCGAATGCCGCCACCCAGTGTCGTGCATCCCGAAACCAGCATTACCAATCCAACTTTGCACGATCGCGCTATCATCAACATCTCCGGTATTTTGTTTTCTTCACCCGTGTAACACGGCTGTATCATCCGTCCAATTTATCACGATTATTAGAGACGCTAGTTTTACAAAATCTATTTTATAAAGCCCTCGGCAGCACAAACTTCACCTCCAGGCCGCCAAGATTGCTGCGGCTTAGGTGCAGCGTACCACCGTATTCGCGCACAATATCGGAAACAATGGCCAATCCAAGGCCAGTGCCGGGCGTTGATTCATCCAGCCGCGTGCCGCGCTTAAGCGCTTCCTGCATTTTGTTATCAGGCAAGCCCGGCCCGTCATCGGAGATTATGGTCACAAAATTCGTTGATACACGTTCAATCTGAACAAGAATATTCTTGCGACCCCATTTGCTGGCATTTTCGAGCAGATTGCCCAAAAGTTCCTCGAAGTCCTCCGCCTCACCTGCAAAAACCAAGCTTTTAAAGTCACCGATCAGATCATAGGTGTTTTCCGGGTTAAGTTTTCGCATCACGCGTAACATTCGCTCCACAACCGGCTCAATTGGCGCACGAAACACAACGCTGTCGCGCTGGGCGGCAACGCGCGCGCGTTGCAAATAATGCTGAATTTGCGTTTGCATGGCTTGTGCCTGCTCGCCAATAATCTTGCCCTTATTAGCGCTGAGGCTGCGCCCCTCATTGGCAATGACGGACAAGGGCGTTTTTAATGAATGGGCAAGATTGCCGACCTGTGTGCGTGAACGCTCGACGATGCGCCGGTTATTGTCAATCAGCGCATTCATCTCATTGGCCAGCGGTTCTATTTCCTGCGGAAACCGGCCATTAAGCCGCTGCGATTTTCCCTCGCGTACCGCTGTCAGCGCTTCACGCACGCGCTTTAGCGGATTAAGTCCGGCAAGAATTGCCAGTGCATTGATAGCAATACTACCAAGTCCGAACAGCCCGAGATATTTGTAAAGAGTTGCTGAAAAATCAGTGATTTCCGCATCGAACTCGCTGAGATTTCCCATCACCCTGAACCGCGCAATTTGATCATCCGCTCCCAGCGTCACCTCGGATTCGTAAACATCGATGCGCTCGCCATCAAGGCCTTTAGTTTCGTAGTTTCGCTTAAAATTTTTGTCGAATGGCTTTTTCTCAAACGACCAAAGCGGAACGACGCCCGAACCCATTGAAGATGAGCGAATGTTACCAGCAATTCCCGGCGTCGCAGATGTCACTTCCCAGTACCAGCCTGAATTTGGAATTGAATAGCGCAAATCGCCCAATTCCGGCGCACCGGTGAGCTTGCCCTTATCATCAACGCTCACTGCGCCAATCAAATTAAACAGGTGTGCGGACAGCAATCCATGATAGTTCTTTTCTGCTGCATTGCGATATAACGCCGTGATCACACTGGTGATCGCAAACAGTGAAATTGCCGCCCAAATGGTGGAGAAAACAATCGCACGCAACGCCAGCGAATTTGGCAGAAGGCGCGCCAACATAATTATCCACACCGCTCACAATTGGAATTCATGCAGGTTTACTTTCCGGCTCGCTCATACGATAGCCCATACCGCGAATGGTCTCGATCATATCCAGCCCCATTTTTTTGCGCAGGCGGCCCACGAACACTTCAATCGTGTTCGAATCGCGGTCGAAATCCTGATCATATAAATGCTCGACCAGTACAGTGCGGGAAACAACCTCGCCCTTGTGATGCATGAGATATTCAAGCAGACGAAATTCAAGAGACGTAAGTTTGAGCTGCGTACCGTTCATTGTGGCTTTTAATGTGCGGGTATCAAGGCGCAACTCGCCGCACATAATTTCTGACGATGCATGACCGGCGGCGCGGCGAATGAGGGCACGCAGCCGTGCCAACACTTCTTCAACATGAAAAGGCTTGGTGACATAATCATCCGCGCCAGCATCAATGCCCGCCACCTTGTCGCTCCACCGGTCACGGGCGGTTAACATTAATACCGGCATTTTCTTGCCATCGCGCCGCCATTCTTCAAGCACGCTGATGCCGTCCATCTGTGGCAGGCCAATATCCAAAATGACCGCATCATAAGGCTCGGTGTCACCCAAAAAATGGCCCTCTTCACCATCAAATGCCCTGTCAACGACATAGCCCTGCCCCTCCAAAGCTTCGCAGAGCTGGCGGTTCAGTTCCTTGTCATCTTCAACTACGAGTAATCTCATGGGAACACCTTGCAGTGATAATGGCGGGACAATACAGACGATGGTGGATAAATCAAACAGTCGCGCAAAAATCAATAACCACCACTGTCGCCGCCACCTGATTGTGGCACGGCTATCTGCACGCGCTTGGGACGACTGCCATATTGGCCAGGTACCAATATGACCAATTTGCACACTGGTTCACCATTCTCGTCACTGGCAGCATAGGCTTTGGCAAGCTCACCGCCAAGTTCGGCAGCCTTGTCTTGGCCGACTGAATAGCAATCATCAGCCACGGACTGCACAAAATTATTATGCCGCATTATCTTAGAATGATATTTTAAGGGCGCGGCAAAAAGCGATTGCCCCGTTAAAAGGGCAATTACCAGACCAAGGGCAAGGGTGCGGTTTTGTTTCATGAGGCGATCAGTAACCTAAGTTGGCTGAACGACACATGAACAATTGTCTGTTTAGACGATTTTTCTCACAGCAGATAACCGCCCGAATATCGCCACCAGCCCCATCAGCGCCGTGACAGCCTGCATGATGGTATCGGCCAGCGCTGCGTTATCAATAAGGCCGGTTGGCAGGCCAAACAGGCCGCCCATCGACATAACGATGGTGATGATAGAGGCGAGGATGGTTTTGGAGAGATACCAAGGTTTAACTAAGTTCATCGGGTGGTCCTTTCGTTGTTTAGATAATGGTAACGGTTCGTTTCGCGGGAAGTCCCGGCAGTCCGCTGGCGCTGATTTGGCAAACTTCGAGCATGAAGTTTGCAGCGCCCAAATCAGCGTTTCGCTGCGCTGCCGGATAGGTCCACGTCGGGCCAGAGACGATAACTTCGCGGGAGCGTGCGCCAAGCACTGTTAAAACCCTGATACGATAACTCTCCGCTCCTTCCGGCAATGCAATGTCGGGATTGTCCCAGCCATCGCCATTACGGTAGCTGCACCGCAGCCACGTGATGATAATGTCGCCGGATTGCGCTTGCTTGGTTGCCAGATGCACGGGCGCATAGGATAGCAGCGCCCGCTTGGCCGGTGGCACGGTATCGCTGGCGAAATAGCGGTCGGTCATATCTTTGCCGGACGGGCCAATTTTCCAGTTTTGCGTGATTTCAGTTTCCGTACTGGTAAGGCCGCAGTTTTTTACCGCACTATCAAGCAATATAAACTGCGTGCCAATCGCGCTGCCAGCCAGCATTGCATCCGTGGTTCCGAGTTGCCCGCGCAGAAGTTTCGAGAGCGTCCAAATCCCTGCCGAAACTTCTACGGCCTGCGAATACTGGATGATTTCCCACGCACCACTTTGGCTTTTAATCACCGCCACATTGCCGCCGTTGAGCACCAGCACATCCGCGCTGCTGTGCATGGATCCTTCGGCAAGTTGAATTGTGAGCAAGCCTTGCTTGTTCCATCGGCCGGACGAGCCGGCAGGCAACGCGGATGTCAGCGTACCATAAATCGCTTTTTCCGGCAGCGCGACACGCTGGGTGAAACCGCTGGTATCGGGCGATTCCAGGGCCACTACGGGAGCCCAAGGCTTTGACCAAGCGGCCAGCCGCAGGCCGGATTGTTCGCTTGCGCCACTCGCCAAAAACGGCAGGTCCATAAACACATGCCACGGCTGGCCGGACACGCCCGCCGCTGGTGCTGTGCCCCCGGGAATCGTCGAGCGGGTTGCTGGCGGGCGTCCGGAAACCGCCATTTCAGCCTCGATTTCCCTATGCCCCAAATCCGTGATTTTGCTGATGCGATAAACCTCAGATGTGCTTGCATCCAGCTTCACCAAATCGCCCGGCGACAGCGCCGCATCGCGCCAAGACGCACGGAAACTCACCGTGGAGCGCATCGCTAATTGCTGGCGGTGAACCATCCGAAGTTCAGTCAGCGCAGCGCCGGGGTCCATCACCACGGGCAAATCCAACCCGTCAATCGCAGGCTTACCGATGGTGGCTCTGGATGACACAGAGGCCGTTTGATGATCGCGCAAGCCATCGCGGAAATGCAGTGTCATCTCTTGCGTCACAAGGTTCGGCTCTTCGAGTTTCAATGTCGGAGGCGCGTCGTTTTCGCCCAGTGCAATGTCTGCCACCACGCTCGCGCCGATCGTGACACGGTCGCGGGAGGTGAGCACTAATTGGCCATTTTTCTCGACGGCATCAACGCGGTAAAGTCCCAGCAGCGATTGCAGAGCCTCGCGGGAGTTGGTCTGGTCAGACAGCGCATAGCCTGTCATAAAGCCGTCAATTTTGGAACAATCGAAGTTGGTAAAGCCATGCTCAATAAGCAGCGCCGCAACAAGCTTCGAGAGTGGCAGACCGGACAGGCGACCATTAAGCCAATGCCCTGTCAGCCAATTATTGCCATCTGCCCATATTGATTGGGTGATTGGAAACGCCGGAAAAGGTCGCGCATCCCATGCCCATAAATAGGTATGGCCTCTATCCACCATTGTGCCGGAGTAGACATTTGACGCCGGATTTGCAGCGCTGGCCCAGTGGTCCAGATGCGCTTCAAGGAAGCGATTTTGAATGAGATCATCGCGCCCGCCATCGGAAAAATACGGCGACGCGGAAGCGGAGGATTTAGGATCGGGAAACACGTTCGGCTGGTTCGCCGCCTTGTCAATTGCGGGACAGCCCAGCTCGGTAAACCAGATTGGTTTGCTCTTTGGCAGCCAAGCCGTCGGTGCACCCAGTTCTGCGCCTGCTATGCGGTTGTAGTGCGGATTTTGCCACCAGCCTTGAATATCTTTGAAGCGATAGACCCAATGCTTGCCTGCCAGACCATCGGTGATCGGCGTGCGTGTTCCGGCATTGCGGGCCGCCGCGTTGACATAATACCAGTCATAGCCCTCGCCGGTGTCAATAGCATTTTGCAGGGCGGTGGGGTCGCACGGGCACGTCGCGCCTTCGGGATTTGAGCCGTCCCAATGGCCATCGCGCCAGTCGGACAGCGGCATATAATTATCAATCCCAACCGCGTTAATCGCCGGATGCGCCCACAAGGGATCGAGATTAAAGTACAAATTGGACGGTGCGGCTTGCGGCACATAGCCGCCATATTCGCTCCAATCGGCCGCGTAAGTGAGTTTCGTAGTCGCGCCCAGCATGGTGCGGACGTCGGCAGCGAGCGAGCATAGCCCGTCAACAAACGGAAAACTATGGCTGAGGCCGCGCACCCGCGTGAGGCCTTTCAGCTCCGAGCCGATTAGAAATCCATCCACGCCGCCTGCGAGACTTGCGAGCTTGGCATAATGTAAAATCATGCGGCGATAGCCAAAATCCGCACCGCCCGAGAAGGTGACTTTGGTTCCTGAATTGCCGAACATGGCTGGCTGCGCGGCCCCAAGAAAAGCCGTCATTTGGGCAGCGGCGGCGGCGCTTGCATCCACCGTGCCCGCTTGGCCCGGAGCAGGCATACAGCTAATATCACCGCGCCAAGGATAGACCGCTTGTGAGGCGCCGCCATAGGGCGATGCCAGAGCATTGCCTGCTGCGATGTCCATCAACGTGAACGGGTAAAGCGTAACTTGTAAGCCCCGCGCTTTGATGTTTTGAATGGCGGCGACCACGCTTTCATCATCGGGTGTGCCGCCATAGGCGCGTGAGCCATTGTCAAGCGAGACCAGCCGCGCTGTGCCCCGCGTGAGACCCGCCACTTGCCAATGGTCATCAATGCCCGCTTCAAGCGCGGCAACACAAGGCATAATCGTGCAGTTGCCTGCCCGTAAATCATTGCCAAACCACGCCACCACCAGCGCCACTCGCTCGAGATTCGGGCATAGCGCTTGCAGCTCATCCAGCGAGGATTCAAAGTCGGAGTCCGCGTTCAGGACATGGCGGTTTGCGAGCCTGCTTTCGCCTTGGCGGATGGTTTGCACCACGGCAGTTGGCGACAGGCCAAACTCGGTTGAACCCGGGATCAGCGTCACGGCTTTAATGTTTTTTTCAATGCCGCCAAGTGTGCGGATTACTTCAAACTGCACTTGCGGAATGCGGTTGCCAAAGTTCGCCAGCGGAAAACGGTCAAATACAACGTAAGCAGTGCCGCGAAATGCGGGTGTGTTGCCGATGCCTTGCTTGGCCTCAATCAGCGGGTCCGGCAGTTGGTCGCCTGTGCCTTTGTAAACGCGAATGTCAAAATCGCTGCGGTCCAGCTCTTTGCCATCCGCCCAAATGCGGCGGATATGGGCAATCTCACCCTCGCAAACAGCAACTGCGAAATTGGCGAAATAGGTGTAGGTCGTGACCTTTGGCCCGCCCTTTGCGCCCGTGCGTTCGGTCTTGCTTGCCTCCTCAAAGCGCGTCGCCCAAATCAGAGTTCCGCCCAGCCGCACCGTGCCGTATGCACGTGTCAAACTCGCGCCATCCTCGCCCGTGAGCGGCTGCATGGCAGAAAGGCGTGCGCCTTGAATATTTTGCGTGCCATTGATAAGCGCGCGGTCCAGGACATAGCCCGCCAGTGCGCCCGCCGCCGTGCCCACCGTTGCGCCGACACCGCCAAGCAGGCCGCCAAGATAGGCCCCGGCAGCTTGCAAAACCAAAGTTGCCATATGCTAATCTCCGGATTGAATTTGAGGAAAATTGAAGAGGCCCGCGATACGTTTTTGCCAGCTTGGCACCAGCGGCGAGGCGATGACGCAGTGTCGCTCATAGGCGTGGATAAAGCGCTGGTTTCCGACATAAATGCCAAGGTGTTTTGCTGGCATTTCCGGCTTCCAGCGGAACACCAAAAGCGTGCCTGCGGTCATTTCGCTTGCGGCAACAAAGTGAGTCTTCGCTGCATCCAGCAATTCATCCGCACCGCCACATTCCGCCCAGTCCTGGCTGTAGGGAGCGGGGACAGCAGGCTCGCAGCCATATAATTCGCGCCAGATCCCCCGCACCAGACCGAGGCAATCGCAGCCCACATTTTTGAGTGAAGCCTGATGCCTGTAGGGCGTTCCCAGCCAAGTTTCAGCGATTTTTACAACGCGGGTTTGCAAACTCATGGCACCAGTGCCGCGCCGTCGAAAATGCCGGTTCCGTCCACATAGGTGTACACGGCATCATTGCCGGCCAGATGTGGAAATCCTTGGAAATTCAGACTGTTGCCAAACTTTGCTTTGCAAGTGCTGAATGCCTTGTCGCATCCCGCTTTTATGGTGAAACTATCGCCGATGGCAATGGCTTTAGAAAGTGACAGCCAAACAGACAAGTGATCCGCAGCGCCGGATTTTTCGTGAACCGCGATTTGAGACTCCTGCCCGGAATTAAATCCCGTCAACCATGTCAATTCGCCATGCTCGAACCAGCGCGCGGCGAAGCTTGTGAGGCCGCTTACCGTGAAATCACCCGTTCCAACCACGCCCGTCACCGTACCTGCGCCTGCATAAGCGCCGCCGCTAATCAGCTTTTTGCAACGGTTATCGCCAAGCTGCGCATCGCAGCTGCGGCGCACCAGGCGGCCCTTGCGTTGATCCAGCGCTTCAGTCAGACTTTGCAGTTCGGCGCGAAAACTGCCTCCCGTCATTTCGATGCGCCCGATGCGCGATTTGCGGATCAGCGCGAAGCTCGCCGGATTGCTCCAATCAACAAGAAATGTCTGCACCTGCGCTTGGTCAAACAAGCCTTTTTTCAAATCCGCGCCGGTGATTTTATCCGAGCGCAATGCGCCTTCCACATCCATGGTCGAGATGGAAAGTCCCAGCTCACTTTCGGCGGCGGTGGCGGTCAATCCGGTTTGAGGGTCATGGACAATAGTGTTGATTAACAGCGGCATATCGTGGTCGGTAAAGCCGAAGATGGCACCGTCTTTTCGGGTAATTGTCCAGCAAAAAGCCAGTGTGGTGATCGTGCCTAAAATATGAGTTTTCAGGCTTTGCGGCAGGTCGATCATGTCAGCACCTCGATGAGCGGGATGGACGGCACTTCGCCTGCATCAAAGGCGGTGATGTTGGCGCTGATGCGGTCTGAGGCGAAGCGCACTTCGACGTGGAACAGAAATCCAGCGGTGACATTTGCGCCATTGGCTGGTTTTTTCGACACCATGAACACCACCTCGCCAGTCGCCGCATCCACGCTGAAGTCACCCGCCAAAGCCTCAACACCAGCCACTGCAACACGTACCGTCGCGGCAATTGGCCGTTTGACGGGACGCACATAGGCCTCGGCGCCGGAGCCATAACGCTTCACCATAGCGAACCGCACTTTGACGCCGTCGCCCGTGCCGATCACTTCGTCCAAGGGCGTCGGGCTTAACGCATCGTGGCGCGAGGAATTGTCCAGCGCATCGCGGAACCGGAACGAAGTCAGCGGCCCGCGCCGCGCCTCGAAAAAGTCCATCACCACGCGCAAATCCTGGATGGAACGCACCCCGCTGCCCGCATCATAAGTGCGGCGGGAATGTACCAGCCGCGCGTTGCGCTGCTCGCGGCCGGAGGCAAGCGCAACGATTTCAACTTTGCGCTCGCGTGCCATAGTAGACCCGAACGCGACGCGCAGCGGGAAGATTACATCGTGAAATTCGGAGATCATTTCTGGGCCTGTTGTTGGAGGGCAATTAGAAAATTGGCGCAGTCCCCCCTCTGTCATTTCGTGACATCTTCCCCCAAAGGGTGAAAATTTAGCGCCATTCTCCATCCTTGGGGGGAGATGCCGGCAAAGCCGACAGAAGGGGGACTGCGATTGCGAAAGGTGTCACAAATATCTGTTTCCCCTGCCGGCAGCTCTGGCGACCATGGCGGAAATTTGGGCTTGCGATTTCAAAAACGAAGCCGCATCCGGTGTGGAAATATTGATGACCACAGGCGTTTGCTTGCCCCCGCCGGAAACGCCAACGCCCAGCCTGCCATCGCTGCCGCGTTGCAGGGGCATAATGGCCTCCGACCCCGCCTCGCCCATCAGCCCCATGGAGCCGCCATTGGGAAAGTAGGTGGGCGACGACACAACACCGCCGGAGGCAAACGCCTGCACGCCGCCGGTAATGCCGCCTTTGGCAAAAGGTAACGCACCGCCGAGCAGGCCTGAAAACAGGCCGGAGAACAGGCCTTGCAAAGGTTTCAATCCTGCATCCAGCGCCATCCCCGCAAGGCTAAGTGCCACGCCTTTCAGCACATCTTCAAGACCCTTGCCGCTGACCGCCGCGCCCTTCAGCGCTGATGTCAGAATGGAGCCAAATTGTTTGGAGCGGTCTTCGAGGCCTTTTAGCGCGGCATCCAATTCTTGCGTGTCTGCGCGGAATGTTACGTTGACGGGCTCGTTTATTACGGCTGGCATGGTGCCTCCACTTCATCCGGGAATCGTCCCGACAAATCATCTAATTCGGTGCGCGTAAGCGGGCCTTGGCTGTGTTGAAACGGCTTAATGGCTATGGCCAATTCGCGCGGCGTCATAGCCCAGAACTCAGCGGAAGTAAGCCGCAGCACCGCAAAGCCGAAGCTCATCGCATCGTCCCAGGGAAAGAGACGATTGGCAGGTGCTGCGGCGCTTACGGGTTTGGCGATTTTGTGCTTTCGCCAAATGTGGCGCTGAGAAGCCGCACCACAATGTCCGCCAGTTGGGTCAGTCCGCCCTCAGCCTGCATGGTAGAAACCTCGCTGGTTTCAACTATGTGCCCGCCGCCACGCAGGCCGGCAGTGATGACGGCAATCATGTCTTTGGCTGATAGTTTGCCCGTGGAAAACCGTGCGCCCAGTGCCACCAAATCGGCGGCATCAAACGCGCTTTCCAGTTCCGCCAGTGCGCCAAGCGTGAGGCATAGTTTCCATTGTTTACCGTCAAGTTCGGCGGCGATTTCGCCTCTGCGTTTGTTCACCATCAGATCACCGTAAATGTCAGCGCACCGGCGGATTCCAGCGCTATGTCAAAAGTCAACTCGCCGTCATGTGCACCGGAATATTCCAGCGCCGTTGTCAAAAACGGACCGGTGATGATGCCGAAATCCGGCACAATGACTTGCCAGGTTTGGATGGCACCCGCGAAGAAACCGGTGCGCACGGAGGCATCCGTGCCGGCGTCTTTGAATATGCCCGCACCTGATAGTGAACAGCGCTGAACGCCTGCGCCCGACAGCAATTCTCGCCAGCGTCCGGTGGATTCCGAGTCCGTCACGTCCACCGCTTGCGCGTTCAGCGCGATGCGTTTGGTGCGCAGTCCGGCGACTGTGACGGGGATTGTGTCACCCGTGGGGATGAGTTTGAGCAAGAGATCCTTGCCCTTTTGTGTGGCCATGATGGGGTTCCTTGTTTGAGTGTGGTTGCGCGCGCCTCTATTTCCGCCTATAAAACAACGGGTTCCGTAAATCCGCGATAGCGCAGCAGGCCGTGATAAGCGTCCACTTCGGGGTCGTGGCGCACTTCTTGATATTCAAAACGTAGCGAGACGATGCGCAGTGTGCCGGATGTTGCCGGCAGGGTTTCGAGCCGCGTGCGCAGCAAATCGGAGAGTTGCAGCGCGTCGAGCCGTCCACCCTTACGTGACCAGATATGCAGCGTCACGAGATGTTCGTGGGCGCTTTCGGTTGCCGTGCTTTGGTCAAAAACTGTGGTCTGGCCGAGCGTTACATAGGGAAATGTCGCGCGGTCCGGCGGGCGGTCGTAGAGTTTCGGCCCGCCGAGTGCGGTCGTAACTGCCGTGTCAGATGTGAGATGCGAGACGATCAATTGCTGCAAAATTTGTGCGCCGCCGGTCATGTTTTCACCACTTCCGCGACCACTTGCGCCTCGCGTTTTCGTGCCGCCAGCGCTGCCGTTTTGCCGGTATCAACCGCCTGTTCCTTGTGCCTGATATCGGTCCAGCGCAGGGCGCGGATCAGACTGTCCAGCGTTAATGTCAGCGCCAGTTTCATTGCACTTCCTCCCGTGCCAAACAAACAAGATAGCGGCCTGTGCCGTCCCAATCCGAGACCAATTCGATGCGGTAGATTTTGCTTGCGCTTACCAGCCGTTGGCCGCTGCGCACATCATTGCGAAAGCGCAGGGTGATGCGGGTTCCGGCTTCGGATACTTGCCGCTGGCCCCATGCTTCCAAGCGTTGCGAGGCGGGTTCAAGCGCGGCCCACATAATCGCGCGTTCGCTCCATGTGGTGACAAAACCGCCGCTGCCGTCCGGTGTTTCAGCTGCGTCTTGCAGGCTGAGCTGAGTTCGTAAGTTTCCGGGGTCCATGAATTGCAGCTTCATCTTAAAGCTCCATCAGGCGATAGCGGTCCATAATGCGGTCAAAGCCGTTTGGCCAAAGCGCCGTCTGCCCGTCACTTTCGCCAGCGCCACGATGCTCGTACCAGTGCGCAATGAGCAACAGTATGGCGCGTTTCAGGCCATCGGGAACTTCAACCCCCGTCGCACCAAAGCCGCAGCGGAAGTCAATTTCTATACCATTGACCGCCTTGCCCGGCGCACTCGCGGCATTGGGCACAAGGAAGCGGGCGGGCGATGAAATCTTGTCCAGATTGCCAACCGGCGGCGTGATGAGTGTTGCCACGCCTATGCCGTCATACACGGTAACGGCGCTGACATATTGCACGGGCGAGCGTCGCAGGCGCACAATGCCGGAGCGCGGCCATGCGTCGAGATAAAGCCGCCAGTCCTGATTGATGAGTGCAATACCTGCCGCTTCCTCGACCTCCTCGCGCGCGGACTTGATGAGGCCGGTAATCAGCGCGTCCTCGCTTACATCGGTAATACGCAAGTGCGCTTTGGCTTCGGTCAAGCTTATAGGTTCCGCCGACGGGGCGGTTATTCGTGTCATCACCATGGGGCACCTGAAATTAGGGATTGAAATGCAAACGGCCCCGGCAAGAGGATGCCGGGGCCGTGATTATGTTATGGCTATATGCTTGCGGGTAACGCGAGTTAAGGCTTGTTCATATCGTGCGAACCCAAGGCTTTCGCGATAAGGTTCAAGATGGATCCGAACCATGAGGTATCGGACCAATTGCCCGTCAATGCCACACGGATGAGCAAAGCAATTGCTATAACAACGATTGCGAGTGCCACAGCTGTTGCGAGGCCGGAGAAGATGGTGAGTGTAACAACAGATATGATCGACAATGAGACAAGAAACATTGTAGCAATCAGACCAAATTTATAACTCGAATTAAAACGCAAATCGCTTCGATCTGCATTATCGACAATAGCCTTGGCTAACTACGGGTCAATTTCAGCGAGTTTTCGCAACTCTTTCAGGTCATTACCGTGATAATGAAACTGACCTTCATTCAGGATTTGATTGCCATTTGTTGTAGCGTTGCCGTCCTTGTCGAGATCATCCGGCGTTGCGGGAAGTTGCTCTATCTCTTACATGCTGAACTTGGCTATCCTTAACTTATGCTGAAGCTTTGAAAGGAGCAAAGCGCCCTTTTTTTGCAACCGCAAGAATAGTATCCCGCAAAGGTTTGAGAGTCAGCATATCGTTCACACCCTTATTGAACACCTTTTTTGTCAAAATACGTTGAGTGATTCATGATTTTCGGCCTCGTTCCATTGGAATCTATGTAGGCATACTCCATCAGGGTTGCCAATAGATTTAATCTAGTGGATTGATCGCAACGAAGGAGTCTGAATTTGGATTCCCTTGTTTTGCTGGATGTGCGATTCAGGGTTATGCGCACAGGAATTGAGTTCACCGT
>JAYVRA010000109.1:0-3600 GCA_043776635.1 Phyllobacteriaceae bacterium | reverse complement strand
AGTTTAAACTTGAGGCGGTGAATTTGGTTATGGTTAGGGGGGTGTATGCTCAAGCGGCTCGTGATCTTGATTTGAGCGACAATATGCTGCGTCGATGGGTTCATGAGTCTGGTAGCGATGCCAAAGATGCTTTTCCCGGTCAGGGGCAATTGAAACCGGAACAGCTCGAAATTGACCGCCTTCGCAAAGAAGTTGCACGGCTCAAAGCGGAGCGTGATATCCTAAAAAAAGCCGCAGCCTACTTTGCCAGGGATGCGATATGAAGTTCGCGTTCGTCGCAAAGCAGCGTAATATTTGGCCGGTGTCATGGCTTTGTAAAGCGCTGGATGTGTCTCGTTCCGGGTATCATGCTTGGCTGAACCGGGGCCCAAGTAAGCGCAACAGAGCTGATAAATCGCTCACTGTGGTGGTAAGAACCAGCTTCATTGCCAGTGACCTGACCTATGGCGCACGGCGTGTCTGGCGCGATGTTCTTGCAGAAGGCTTCGGTTGCGGGCTGCACCGCGTTGAGCGACTGATGCAACAAAACGCACTGAAAGCGCGGCCAAGACGGCGCAAACTGCCCTTGGATACGGGCCAGAGGTCCATTGCCGCCATTGCGCCCAATGTTCTGGATCGTCAGTTCCACGCTTCGCTTCCAAACAAAAAGTGGGTCGCGGACTTCACATATATCTGGACAGCGCAGGGCTGGTTATATGTGGCAGCAATGATTGACCTCTATTCCCGCTGTGTTGTGGGATGGTCCATGAATACGCAAATGACAGCAGGGTTGGTTGCAGATGCCCTTATGATGGCCATCTGGCGGCGTGATAAACCCGATGCCCTGCTGCATCATTCTGACCAGGGCAGCCAATACACCAGCGGGCAGTTCAGAGGGCTTATGGAGGACAATGGCGTGATGTGCTCAATGAGCCGTTCAGGCAATGTCCGGGATAATGCCGTGATGGAGAGTTTCTTCTCTTCACTCAAAACTGAGCGAACAGCGCGTAAGGTCTATCGAACAAGAACCGGGGCAAAAGCCGGCGTATTCGACTACATCGAGCGCTTCTACAACCTCAAACGCCGACATTCCACGTTAGGGTATTTGAGCCCTGTTGCATTCGAACAAAAGGCGGGATTAGCTTAACTTGGTGTCCACTAAACCCGCAGCAGCTCAGACATCCAGTTTATTGTGGCGGCCCTGCCCAAAAAACCGCCCAAATAAATCTTATGTTAAGTAACGCCTATCTGGTACAGGTACGCAATTTGAAGTAGATCAAGTTTAATGGTTACGAACACGGAAACGGCCACTATCGATTTCGCGCTCGCGATATTCGAGATCAATCAGAGAAGTTGATTGATTCAAATAAGCCAGTTCCATTTCGCGCTGGCTGACGCGGCGCGGCAACATACGGGATAAAAAACGTAAATTCATTTGCATTTGCATTTCCTTTTCTTCCCTCCCTATTTTGTCCTCGCGACTACATATGATGCAGTGCACAAAATCTGCAAGCGCAGCCGGCGGGATTTTGATGTGCATTGGCTGCATGGCTAAATTCATCAATTATTCATAAAGGAACAAACGAAAGCCCACCGGCCTTTTGCCAAAGCCAGTGCAAACTTCCTCGATTTTTGGTCAATTTTCTCACGAACTATCGCGCCGGTCCCGTGCATAAAGTGCCAGCGAATGGCAATCGAGCAACACCTCTTCAATGTCATTGCGCTTGTGCTTGCGATAACCAATCGGCGGTCCGGGGCGGGCGGGCGAAGAATAATGCGGCAAGTTTTGTGCGTAGGCGGCATCGCGCTGTTCATACCAGCGGGCAAGGCGCTTTGCGTACTTCGGCAAAGTTTCCAGCACCATTTTCAGCGCCAAAAGACGGCGGGCAAGCGATACGGCGGAAATGAGCTCCCTTTCAACGGGCGCCTCATCGTCAATACAGGGGTCAAAGTCCGTATAGTCCGGCGCTTCCAGCCCGAATATTTTGCGCGGATCAAGGAGATTAAAGCCATGACTTTGTCCCGCGACAAGAGTGTTCAGCAGCGCAAAATTAGTGCTGGTAGTGCGCACTTTCCGACACTTCACGCCGCGCAATTCCAACGCATAGGCCGCCATCATGATCAAGCGGCGCAGCGCTGATTCGGCAGGAATGATGATGCGCAGCGCCCTGCGATATAGAAAGCGCGGCAAAACCAGCAACACCCCGCCCTGCCCCAAACCAAGCGAAACCAGCAGCGCGATAACAATCGCCAGCAGCCTCCCCCGATTTTGTTCCACAGCCAGCGCCCAGTCCATTGCGTCCTCCTTCAAAGTGGCAGCAGTGTACGGCGGGATTTTGGGGTGTGGATGGAATTATTTTTTGGGGGGCGAAAACGCGGGTGGCCGTCGCTTTTGATAATCAACCACATTGGCGCGGGGCGCGCCTCGCGCTAAACGAACGTGTTTGTTGATGTAAAAATGCTCGTAACCCGGCAATGCTTCATGCCGCAATATATTCAACGCTTGAGGATGGTTGTGGAATCGGCAGGCCATCCTGCTCCATGCCTTCAATATGGAAACGGATGGCTTCACGAATTTCCGCCTTAATTCCCTCAACGCTTGCCGCCGTTGCCACACATCCGGGCAAGTCCGGCACATAGGCGGAGTAATTTGTGGCCATTTTCTCGATTACAATTGCGTAGCGCATGGGTCAGCCCTTTAGTTCAGCCTGTTTCAATATGCTGCTTAATGTTCCCGGCGCAAGATCATCTGATAATTTGCCAGCGACGGTAACACGGCCCTTTTTGACGGCTTGTTTATTTTGCCTGTGACTGCCCCGCGTTGCAACAAGTATCCAACCATCTCGCTCCAACAAACGAATGACCTCCCGAATTTACAAAACTAACGGCACATGCCCGCACTGGATGAACCTGGTGCTGAGAATGCTTGAAACACATGGGCAAAATATCGCCGTCGCCCGTCAATTGGCAAACGATTGCACAATTGCCGACACGTGGAACCCTGATGGAGAAACAGGAGCAAAAAATGACAGTCACCCTGCAAATTGAGACTAAAAGCGTCGCCCTGCAATTCAGCCAATTACTTGTCTGCGCAATAAAACCAATAGCAAAACAACAGGCAATAGAAGAAAATAAAGTGGGGGTTGACTTCGGCTTAATAACATACAGTCCCGCCAAATCAGACATCGAGCACTATAATTCAATCAAACACATCCTGCTATTGTCCCGCCAAGCAGCTGAAATTGACTTATCAAAGCCCTATGAGCACTGGCGTAAATATGAAGACTGGCACCAATATGATGATTGGCGGAGACTGGTTGATGATGAAAAAGATATGATGGCTCCTAAAAATATAAGTGACTTGGATTTGCGTTAACATAAATCGAGATGCGGCATTTCCCGCGACGGAATGAATTTTCAAAATTCGCCCTTTTTTTGGTCTTCTTGGTGCTGTTCCTTAAAGTAATTGCTTTTGCAAACTTGAGTCACCCAAAGCTGTTGCTGACTTAACCATGTCATTTTGCGCCATCGGCAGGTCAAGGCGCTTTCCGTCCAGTATATCAGCGATAGTAATAATTTGAATGCGGTCGTCCTCGCGATTGAGAAATGGATGCCTGTATT
>JAYVRA010000108.1:0-3689 GCA_043776635.1 Phyllobacteriaceae bacterium | reverse complement strand
CGCCGAAGCATGGCTGCTCATCGCCCACATCCGCCGCGTCATCCGCATGCTCGTAAGGATATGACAACATTCGAAGAGTTTCGAATCAGACTCTAAGGTTCCCGTCGCAATTCGTATTACGAAATGTAATACGTTTCAATCAATTAATTGATTGAATGCCCGTACACTGGTGTTTGATTTTAGGCATGAACTTACTCATCCAAAGCCAATTCACTTCCACCCTTCCCATCCTTAAACTTCCGTGTTAACTGCCCCCGTCAATCCCACAGGGTAATCGAACAGTCGGCGCAATCGTCCTTAGCGCCGCTCTTTGTTTTTAAGGGAACTGACAAGATGGCAATAATTCGTGAAACCGCAACCGGTGCGCAGGCACTAACTTTTGATGATGTTCTGCTTCAGCCCGGCCATTCGGAAGTCATGCCGGGGCAGACCGATCTGCGCACAACAATTGCCAAAGATATTGAGCTGAACCTGCCGATCATCTCGTCCGCCATGGACACGGTCACAGAATCTCGTCTCGCCATTGCAATGGCTCAAGCCGGCGGTCTTGGCGTTATCCATCGCAATTTGGACCCCGAACGTCAGGCCGAAGAGGTCCGTCAGGTCAAGAAGTTTGAAAGTGGCATGGTGGTCAATCCCGTGACCATCGGGCCGGATGCAACCTTGGCGCAAGCACAAGCGCTGATGAGTGCGCACAGCATTTCGGGCATTCCGGTTGTCGAAGGCACCGGCAAAACCGGACGGCTCGTTGGCATTCTCACCAATCGGGATGTGCGCTTTGCCTCCGATCCGCACCAAAAAATTTACGAACTCATGACCCGCGATAACCTCATCACGGTGAAGGAAAATGTCGGACAGGAAGAAGCCAAGCATCTTCTCCACCAACACCGCATTGAAAAGCTGGTGGTGATTGATAGCCAAGGTCATTGTGTTGGCCTCATCACTGTCAAGGACATTGAAAAATCACAACTCAACCCGAATGCAGCAAAGGATAGCCAAGGCCGCCTTCGCGCCGCCGCTGCCACATCCGTTGGCGACGATGGCTTCGAGCGCTGCGAGCGCTTGATCGATGCAGGCGTAGACGTGATTGTTATCGACACCGCGCACGGCCATTCGCAGCGCGTGCTGGAAGCTGTAACCCGTGCCAAAAAACTTTCAAACACGGTGCGCATCATTGCTGGTAATGTCGCCACCCGCGAAGGCACATTGGCGCTGATTGACGCAGGGGCTGATGGCATCAAAGTCGGCATTGGCCCGGGTTCTATCTGCACAACGCGCATAGTTGCGGGCGTTGGCGTGCCGCAATTGACGGCCATTATGGAAGCAGTCGAGGCCGCGCATAAATCCGGCATTCCTATCATCGCCGATGGCGGAATCAAATATTCCGGCGATATGGCCAAAGCCCTTGCCGCCGGCGCATCCGCTGCCATGGTAGGCTCGCTGCTGGCAGGCACGGATGAAAGCCCCGGCGAGGTTTACCTCTATCAAGGCCGCTCGTTCAAAGCCTATCGCGGCATGGGTTCCGTCGGCGCGATGGCACGCGGCTCGGCAGACCGCTATTTCCAAGCTGAAGTGCGCGATACGCTGAAACTCGTACCCGAAGGCATCGAAGGCCAAGTGCCGTACAAAGGCCCGACATCGGCGGTTCTCCACCAGCTTGCGGGCGGCCTTCGCGCCTCCATGGGCTACGTTGGCGCGCCGAATTTGCAAGCCTTCCGCGAGAAGGCAGTCTTTGTGCGCATCTCGTCAGCGGGCCTGCGCGAAAGCCATCCGCATGACGTGACGATTACGCGCGAAAGCCCCAACTACAATATGAGCAACTAGGGTCCGGACCTGTTAATTTTAATGAAATGGCTGGCGAATGGCAAAACTATGCAAGCAAAACAGTGCAGGACGGGCCGGGGTCCGTTCAAGCTGTTTGACGCCGCAGAGTAAAGTCAGTTGCCTGTGGGTGCCAAAATCGGGCGCGTTCCGGTGATTGCGTTGTCGCGAAGGCTTAAAAATGCCAGCATTTCCTGCGCCTTTGCTTCTGGCACTCACCAAAAATCACCTCGACCATTTCGCCAAAATTAACAGGTCCAGACCCTAATGATCTCCCGTCGTGCAGCCGCCACTCTTTATATTTTAACACTTGCAATTTTCGCTGCCATGACACCCTTGCGTTGGTGGCTGGAGGATAAAATTGGCAAGCCCTATTCCATTCCGGATTTGGTCTTGGGCTTGAATACTGTGACGTTGACACAGTTCCAGTCTGCAATGAATGCCCCTGTAGGAAACTCGACCGGAGGGGCATGGTTTCTGGCCATTCACACCTATAGTTTGGACTTGGCACTTCCAGCTCTCACCGCCTTAAGCTTTGCAGTGTTTCTCTGGCGCACCGGTTCGCTATTGCCGTCATTTAACGCGATGGAGCGCCGCGCGAAAATCCTTGCCTGCGTCATCATCGGCGTTCCCGGCATGATTGTTGATTACGTTGAAAATTATGAAGTGGCCAAGGTGCTCACTTATCATGAGATACAATCTGCCAAAACCGCCTCAATCATCGCGGTCTTGACAACCTCGAAATTCAGTTGCCTCGTATTGTCTTTACTTGTCTGTGGCACGTTTTTACTGGCAACGCTTAAACGTAAGAAAAATCTCTGAGGGGGGAACCAAATGAACGGCGAACAAATTTTTTGGCCTATGCTTTGTCAAGTGGCATTAACTTATGCAATCTATGGCGTCGGCTCCAGCCGCCGCATGAATGCGATAAAAAATGGCAGCGCCAAACCTTCGGATTTTAAAATTCCCACGATGGAACCGGAACCAAGCGCCACTGCCTTGCGAAGTCTGGCCAATCAATTTGAGCTTCCAGTCTTGTTCTACGCCTGCTGCCTCACGCTCTTTGTGCTCGGCGCAACTTCAACTTTTGCCTTGGTATTGGCTTGGTCGTTCGCCCTTTTGCGCATCTCCCATGCCTACGTGCATGTCACATCTAACAAGCTTCGCTACCGTCGCCCGCTGTTCATAGCTGGCTTTTTCGCGCTCGCGGCCATGTGGCTTATGGTGTTTTATCGCCTCGCTATTGGCTAGAGTTTCGCGGGTCTTCACGCCATATCAGAAATCCCTTATGTTTTATCCGTCAAGAAGGGACTTGATTCGGAGGAAAATTTCCATGAATAAATTAGCAGCTGAGTTTTTCGGTACATTTTGGCTTGTCTTTGGCGGATGCGGCAGCGCTGTTTTGGCAGCAGCATTTCCAGAACTTGGCATCGGCTTTGTTGGCGTATCGCTGGCATTCGGCCTCACAGTTATAACCATGGCCTATACAGTTGGCGGCATTTCAGGCGGTCATTTTAATCCGGCAGTATCGCTGGGCTTGGCCATTGGCGGGCGTTTTAAGTATAAAGACATGATCGGTTACTGGCTTGCCCAAGTTGCAGGCGGCATCGCGGGAGCGGCGGTACTGTATCTCATTGCTTCCGGCAAAGCAGGCTTCGCCGCTGGTGGGTTTGCCTCAAACGGTTATGACGCTTTGTCACCGGGCGGGTATTCCATAATGTCGGTTTTCATCATGGAAGTGGTAATGACCGCATTCTTCCTCATCATCATTCTAGTGGATTGATCGCAACGAAGGAGTCCAGATTTGGATTCCCTTGTTTTGCTGGATGTGCGATTCAGGGTTATGCGCACAGGAATTGAGTTCACCG
>JAYVRA010000107.1:0-14703 GCA_043776635.1 Phyllobacteriaceae bacterium | reverse complement strand
AAAACCCAAATTCCTTTCGACAAGACGCTCTATAAACAACGCCACAAAATCGAGAACATGTTCGGCAAGCTCAAAGACTGGCGACGCATCCACACCCGTTACGACCGGTGTGCCCACGCCTTCATGTCAGCCATTGCAATCGCCGCAACAATGATCTTCTGGATTAATCAATCAGCCCTGAGCCTAATCTGACTGTCAAAAATATGATATCGGATTTTCCGATATCATATTTTTGAATTATGAATTTGCGAAATCATTATTCCTGATTGAACATGTTGTCCAAGCAAGATGCCCCGCAAAGGAACGGCACGGCTTTGTTCAAGGGAGACTATCCATGAAGAAAATTTTGCATACATGCACGGCGCTCATCTCGGTCATGAGTCTTGGCGTTCAAACCTCATCGGCTGAGATGCTCAAGGAGCTCGGCAAAGGCGAAGGAGCTGTGAATATTGTGGCTTGGGCCGGATACATCGAGCGCGGCGAAACTGACAAGGCCTATGACTGGGTTTCGGGATTTGAGAAAGAGACCGGTTGCAAAGTATCGGTTAAGACCGCAGCGACTTCAGATGAAATGGTCGCGCTGATGAATGAGGGCGGGTTTGATCTTGTTACTGCTTCGGGTGATGCCTCGCTGCGTTTAGTCGCGGGAAAGCGCGTGCAGGAAATCAACACTGCGCTTATTCCCTCATGGGGCACGATTGATCCACGCCTGCAAAATGCGCCCTGGCACACGGTTGACGGCAAGCACTACGGCACGCCTTATGTTTGGGGTGCTAATGTTTTGATGTATAACACCAATACATTCAAGGAAGCGCCAAAGAGCTGGAATGTGGTATTTGAGAAAATGGATTTGCCGGATGGCAAGACCAATAAAGGCCGCGTGCAGGCCTATGACGGGCCGATTTATATTGCGGATGCCGCCAATTATTTGATGTTTCACAAGCCGGAACTTGGCATCAAAGATCCATACGAATTGAATGAGGATCAGTATAAAGCCGCGCTGGAAATTCTGCGCACGCAGCGCACGCTGACCTCGCGCTACTGGCACGATGCGATGATTCAGGTGGATGATTTCAAGAACGAAGGCGTTGTGGCCTCCGGCTCGTGGCCGTTCCAAGTGAATACATTGCAGTATGACAAAGAAGCTATGGCCAAGACGCCGGTTGCCTCGACATTCCCTGAAGAGGGCGTGACCGGCTGGGCTGATACCACCATGTTACATACTGAAGCCGTGCATCCAAACTGCGCTTACATGTGGATGGAACATTCGCTAAATGCCAAGGTTCAGGGTGATGTGTCGGCTTGGTTTGGCACAGTGCCTTCCGTTCCCGCAGCGTGCAAAGGCAATGAGCTTTTGACCGATGCCGGTTGCGCCGCCAATGGCGGGGATAATTTTGACAAGATTAAATTCTGGAAAACCCCGCAAACCAAGTGCGCCACACAAGGCGATGCCTGCGTGCCGTACTACAGGTGGGTTTCAGATTACATCGGCGTCATCGGCGGGCGTTAAAATCCGGGCTGCCGGCCAACTAGCGCGGTCGTTTTGCGCTTCCGGTGCTCACGTACTTAAGTACGCTCCGCTCCGGTTCTCAAACGACCACGCTATTTGACTCAGCATCCCGAATTTTTGCAGCGGCGGCATAAAGTTGCCGCTGCCAGTGAGGAATTACCGATGACCGTTGCTGTGCAATTCAATGCTGTTTCACGCCATTATGGTGCGGTTCGCGCTGTGGATGGGGTGAATTTGCGTGTGAGTGAGGGCGAGTTTTTTGCTATGCTCGGGCCCTCCGGTTCGGGCAAGACGACTTGCTTGCGCCTTATCGCGGGATTTGAGCAGCCGTCTTCCGGCAGCATTGAAATATTCGGCGAGCGGGCTGAGGGTGTGCCGCCATACCGGCGCAATGTGAATACTGTTTTCCAGGACTATGCGTTGTTCCCCCACCTCACAGTTTTGGAAAATGTCGCCTATGGCCTCATGGTCAAAGGCGTCAAAAGAGAAGACCGTCTCAAGGCGGCAGAAGACGCGTTAGCGATGGTCAAACTTCCGGGTTATGGTTCGCGCACCCCTGCGCAGCTATCCGGTGGCCAGCGCCAACGTGTCGCTCTTGCCCGTGCGCTTGTGAACAAGCCACGGGTTCTTCTGCTTGATGAGCCGCTTGGCGCGCTGGATTTGAAGCTGCGCGAGCAGATGCAGGAGGAACTGAAAACACTGCAAAAGGCACTTGGCATTACGTTTATTTTCGTCACTCACGACCAAGGCGAAGCATTGTCAATGGCGGACCGGGTGGCGGTGTTCAGCGATGGCAAAATTGTGCAGGCGGGCAGCCCTGCAGACGTCTATGGCAAGCCGCGCACGAAATTTGTGGCGGATTTTGTTGGTTCGTCGAATATTTTGTCACCCGATTTAACCGCGCGGATTTCAGGCCAGCGACGCTGGGCCAGCCTTCGTCCGGAGCAGGTGAGGCTGTCAAGCAAGGCCGCCAGGGATGGCTTGGAAGCCACACTTGTAGCGGCCCATTATCTTGGGTCATCCACGCGCTTTGTGACGGAAACATGCGGGCAACGCATCGCCGGTATGCTCGATGCCGGTGTTGCCGCACCCGAAATTGGCTCGACGGTTCGCCTCGCTTTTGACGGTAGTGACCTTCATTTTCTTGAGGATACGGTATGAGTGTCGCCGCAATATCCGGCCAATCAACGGGCATGCGGGCGCGGCTTGCGGACCGGTTCTGGCGTCAGCCAAATCTGTTGCTGGCCGTGCTTTTGATGCCGCCTTTGCTCTGGCTTGGCGTGGTTTATGTCGGCTCGTTGTTGGCGCTTTTGGTGCAGAGCTTTTTTTCTGTCGATGAAATGTCCGGCGTGGTAGTGCCTGAATTCACACTGAAAACTTATGGCGAATTATTCACGCCAACCAATCTCGATATCATCCTGCGCGCACTTTCGATGGCGGCGATTGTGACTGTCGCTGCCGCGATTATCGCCTTTCCGATTGCCTATTGTGCCGCGCGTTACGCCAAGGGCAAATGGAAGGCGCTGTTTTATCTCGGCGTTATGATGCCGCTATGGTCGAGCTATTTGGTCAAGGTCTATTCGTGGAAATTGATCCTCGCCAAAGAGGGCATTCTCACGTGGATTTTTGCAAAGCTCCATCTTACCTTCTTGCTTGATGCACTGTTGTCTATTCCCACGATTGGCGGCAATTCACTTTCGGTCAGTTATATCGGCACGTTTCTGGTGTTCCTTTATGTCTGGCTGCCGTTTATGATTTTGCCGGTGCAGGCTTCGCTGGAGCGCGTGCCGTCAAATCTTATCGAGGCCTCTGCCGACCTTGGCGCTTTGCCAAATCAGACGTTTCGCAAAGTGATTTTTCCGCTGGCGTTTCCCGGCATTGTGGCCGGTTCCATTTTCACGTTTTCGCTGACCTTGGGCGATTATATCATTCCGCAAATCATTGGCTCATCGCGGCTGTTTATCGGGCAGGCGGTCTATGCGCAGCAGGGCACGGCAGGCAACATTCCGCTGGCTGCGGCGCTTACCGTTGTGCCTGTGGTTATCATGGTGATTTATCTAACGGCCGCCCGCAAAATGGGGGCTTTCGATGCGCTCTGAAAAAGCCGAAAGCGCCTCACTTGGCTTAAAATTGGCGGCGGCTTGCGGCTTGCTTTTCTTGCATGTGCCGATTTTGCTGATCTTTCTCTACGCCTTTACCACGGAAGAAAAGAGCTTTGCCTTCCCGCCGCCTGGCTACACGCTGCAATGGTTTGGCATTGCGTGGAACCGGCCGGATGTGCGCGAGGCGCTTGCGCTCTCGGTCAAGGTTGCAAGTATTTCGACTGTTTTGGCATTGATATTCGGCACAATGACGGCAGCAGCGGTGTCGCGCACGAAGTTTTTCGGGCGTGAGGCGATTTCGCTTTTGGTCATTTTGCCAATCGCACTTCCGGGCATCATTACCGGTATTTCGCTACGGGCCGCTTTCGGGCTGATGGACATTCCGTTTTCATTTTGGACCATCATTCTGGGCCATGCAACATTCTGTATTGTGGTGGTTTATAACAATGCAGTCGCGCGGTTCCGCCGTGTGTCCGGCTCGCTCATTGAGGCTTCGATGGACCTCGGTGCGGACGGGTTTCAGACGTTTCGTCATGTGGTGTTGCCCAATATTTCGACCGCGCTGCTGGCGGGCGGTATGCTGGCATTTGCGCTGTCATTTGATGAGGTGATTGTGACGACTTTCACTGCCGGACAGCAACAGACATTGCCGATATGGATGCTTGAGGAATTGATACGTCCGCGCCAACGTCCGGTGACAAATGTGGTGGCGATATTCGTTGTGCTGGTAACACTCATACCCATTTTGGCGGCCTATTATCTGACGCAGGGCGGCGATCAGGTGGCGGGTCAAAGCAAATAATTATAAACGTTCTGGAGGATAAGATGGACACGCAAATGCTGATCGGCTCGAAGTTTGAAGCCGGAACTGAGACTGCCGAGCAGGTGTTAAACCCGCGCAACGGCAAGCTGATTTTAGATTTGCCGGAGGCGTCCGAGGCGCAAATCAACGCGGCGGTAATGGCAGCGCAGCGGGCGTTCACAACATGGTCGCGCACCACGCCCGGCCAGCGCTCTGGCTACTTGCTCAAAATTGCCGATGCCATCGAGGCCAATGCGCTGGAGTTTGCGCAGCTTGAGGCGCTGAATTGCGGCAAGCCGATTAACGCTGTGTTGAACGATGAAATTCCGGCCATTGTCGATTGCTATCGCTTCTTTGCGGGCGCTGTGCGCTGTATGCCGGGGCAGGCTGCGGGCGAATATATGGCGGGCCATACGTCGATGATCCGCCGCGATGCGATAGGCATCGTCGGCTCAATTGCGCCGTGGAACTATCCGTTGATGATGATGGCGTGGAAGCTGGCTCCGGCCATTGCGGGCGGCAACACGGTGGTATTCAAGCCCTCCGAACAGACACCGCTGACCGCGCTGAAAATGGCCAGGCTCTTTGCGGATATTTTACCGGAAGGTGTGGTCAATGTTGTGCTCGGGCGCGGCCATAGCGTGGGTAATGCGCTCATCAATCACCCGGGAATCAATATGATTTCCATCACCGGCGATGTGGCGACGGGTAAAAAAGTGCTGGAAGCGGCAGCCAAAAGCGTCAAGCGCACGCACTTGGAACTTGGCGGCAAAGCGCCGGTTATCGTCTATGATGATGCGGATTTGGACGAGGTGGTTTCCGGTCTTCGTGCCTTTGGTTTTTACAATGCGGGGCAGGATTGCACGGCGGCGTGCCGCATCTATGCCGGCGCGAAGATCTATGACAAGTTGGTGGCGGATTTGTCGTCCGCCGTCTCCACAATTGCCTTCAATCAAGATGATGATACTGTCAACGAAATCGGCCCGCTCATCTCCGGCCGTCAGCGCGACCGTGTGTCATCTTTCGTGGAACGGGCTTCCGAAATGAAGCATATTTCCATTACGGCAGGCGGCAAACAGGTCGGCGGCGGCGGGTTTTATTATGAGCCGACGGTTGTTGCCGGTGCGCTGCAATCTGATGAGATCGTGCGGCGTGAGGTGTTCGGCCCTGTGGTTTCCATCACGCGCTTTGGGGCGCAAGATGATCCAATCGCATGGGCTAACGACAGTGATTATGGCTTGGCGTCATCAGTCTGGACCAAGGATGTCTCGCGCGGCATGTCCGCCGCCGCCCAGCTTCGCTACGGCTGCACATGGATCAACACCCACTTCATGCTGGTCAATGAAATGCCGCACGGCGGCTTCAAACAGTCGGGTTACGGCAAGGATATGTCGCTCTACGCGCTGGAGGATTACACCGCCGTGCGCCACGTTATGGTGAAGCACGGTTGAATGCTTCAACCATCGGGTTTGAAATTGGGAAATTTTGACTTTTTGGACAAAACAAAGCGTGGGCAATCCATTTGAAAGGGTTGCCCAAACGAAATCCAAGGAGTTGAATGCGGCGGGGGCAGGTTCTGTCCGCGCTATAAAAAGGGTGAACGTAAACGTTCGGAGGGAACTGGGAATGTCCATGAATAAATACTCGGATAAGGACAAGCATGAGGACATTAAAGTTCTGCATGGAATGGGTTATGCCCAGGAATTGTCTCGCAGCATGTCGAAGTTTTCAAACTTCGCCATTTCATTTTCCATCATCTGTATTTTGTCAGGTGGTATCAATTCTTTTGCGCAGGCCATCTCATCTGTTGGCGGCGCTGGTGCTGGCATCGGCTGGATTGTTGGCTGTGTTTTGTCCGGCATGTTTGCGCTGGCGATGGCACAGATCGCATCGGCTTTCCCGACAGCGGGCGGGCTTTATCACTGGGCGTCGATTTTGGGCAACCGCTTCTGGGGCTGGCTTACAGCGTGGCTTAATCTGCTGGGCCTCATAACTGTTCTCGGTGCCATCAACATTGGAACGGCATATTTTTTCCAAGGCACTTTTGGCGCGATGTTTGGCACCACAGGGGCTGATGGCGCGGTCACGCCTTGGCCTACATCCGACATGGAGATTGTGGCATTCGTGGTGATTATCACCGTCATTCAAGCTATATTTAACCACATTGGTATTAAGGCCACGACTTTCCTGACAGACATTTCCGGCTATCTGATCTTCATCACGACTGCGGTGCTGGTTGTCGCATGTCTTTATTATGCTCCGGCAATCGACATCTCGCGTCTGTGGACGTTTACAAACTATTCGGGTCCAGCCGGCGGGGGCATTTTTCCGCAGTCTGATAATATGGGCTACCTGTTTCTGCTGTGCTTACTGTTGCCGGTTTACACGATCACGGGCTACGACGCCTCGGCGCACACTTCAGAAGAAACGATGAATGCCGCGACTTCAGTACCCAAAGGCATTGTGAACGCGGTCATCTGGTCATCTCTTGTCGGCTGGATAATGGTTTGCGCGATTATGTTGGCGATACCTGATATGGCAACCGGTGCGTCACAAGGCGGACTTGTATTTTTCAAGACCATGGAAACGATTTTGCCCCATGGCCTGATGATTGCGCTCTACATCGGTATTCTGGTCGCACAATTGATATGCGGCTTGGCCACAGTCACGTCAGCAAGTCGTATGCTATTTGCCTTCTCACGTGACGGCGGTATGCCGGTTGGCTCTGCTGCCTTGGCGACTGTTTCGCGTAAGTATCGCACACCTGTAAATGCAATTTGGGTCGCAACCATTTTGTCGATACTATACGTGGTCTTGGCGATGTCCATCAAATTGGCAGGCACTTCGATCTACTTCATTGTGGTGAACTCGACCTTGGTCTTCCTGTTCCTGTCCTTCACCGTGCCTTTGGTGGCGGGATTGTTTGCTTATGGCACAGCCAAATGGCCAAAGCCCGGTCCTTGGGCAATGTCTGCGGGTATCTATAAGCTGGTCACACTGCTCTCCGTAATCGGCATGGGCGTCATCCTGTTCATCGCGGTGGCAGCGCCCAACGAGCGGGTGCTTTATATTGTGCTTGGCTTCCTGGTATTGGCTTTGATCCTTTGGTTCGCAGTAGAAAACCGCCGCTTCCAAGGCCCGCCAATTGGCGATGCTGTTGCCAAGCGTCAGTCTGCAATTGCAGCTGCCGAACGCGCTGTCGGTCAGTCTTGATAGCCTGAACTAGAATCATGCGGCCGGTGCGAGCCGGCCGCATTTTGGTTTCAACCAACGCAAGCGAGTGCAACAAATGCCGGGAAATCTGTCGTTCGAAAATCTGCAACATGATGTTGCCAGCGGTGAAATTGATACGGTGCTGGTGTGCATTGTGGATATGCAGGGCCGGTTGATCGGCAAGCGCTTCTTGGCTTCGTTCTTCGTTGAATCCGCTCACGATGAGACCCATGGCTGCAACTATTTGCTGGCCAACGATATTGATATGGAACCTGTGCCCGGTTATCAGGCCGCCTCATGGTCGAAGGGCTATGGCGACTTTGTTATGAAAATCGACATGTCCACGCTGCGCCGTATTCCGTGGCTCGAAAAGACCGCGCTTGTGCTTGCTGATGTGCAAGATCATCACCACCAAGAAGATGTGCCGCATAGCCCGCGCGCGATTTTGCGCAAGCAGGTGGCCCGTTTGAATGAACGCGGCTGGATGGCCTACTTTGCCTCCGAACTGGAATTTTTTCTGTTCAACGAGACGCATGACACAGCCCGCGCCAAGCATTGGTCCGGCCTTAATACCGCCTCGCCCTATATTGGTGACTACAACATTGGCATCACCACCAAGGAAGAGCCCTACATGCGCGCGATCCGTAATGGATTGAACGGTGCGGGCATTCCGATTGAAAACTCCAAGGGCGAATGGGGCCCGGGGCAGGAAGAGATCAACGTGCGCTATGCCGGGGCGCTGGATATGGCCGATAACCATGTCATTATGAAAAACGGCTGCAAGGAAATTGCTGATTTGATGGGAAAATCCATCACATTTATGGCCAAGTATAATTATGGCCATGCGGGCAATTCCAGCCATATTCATAATTCGCTGTGGACGGCTGACGGCAAGCAATCGCTGTTTTTAGACAAAACACAAGAGTTTGGCATGACCCCTCTGATGCGCTCGTGGGTTGCGGGGCAGATGAAATATGCGCAGGATTATACCTACTTTCTCGCGCCCTATATCAACTCGTACAAGCGCTTTATGGTGGGCACGTTTGCCCCGACGAAAATCATCTGGTCTGATGATAACCGCACGGCGGGCTTCCGTCTTTGTGGCGCGGGAACAAAAGCCATCCGCATCGAATGCCGTATTGGCGGCGCGGACCTCAATCCATACCTCGCCTTTGCGGCGCTGATCGCAGCCGGGCTTGCAGGTATTGATGAAAACCTTACCCTCGAAAAACAGTTCGTGGGTGATGCCTATGCGGGCGAAAAGCTCACCGAAATCCCAAAGACCTTGCGCGAGGCGACTGTGTTTCTGGAAAAAAGCAAAATGATGCGCGAGGCGTTTGGCGATACGGCGATGGAACATTATTTGCACACCGCCCGTTGGGAGCAATTCGAATATGACCGCAGAATAACGGACTGGGAATTGCATCGCGGGTTTGAGCGCTATTAAGGCGCGGTAAGGTAAAACACACAACGGCGAAGGTCATTCCGGACAAGCGCATCGCAGATCCGGAATTCAGAGTCGTGAGGTTACTTTAGGATTAGCAAGGGTTGGTGAAGGCGTTGGCAATCGGTTACATTCCATCTCTGGATTCCGGATCTGCGCTACGCTTGTCCGGAACGACGCCGCGCAAGGACTCTTGATGTGCAAGCACTGGCCGACCCGGCAACTAAATTTAGACTGGTACAAATTGGAGTTGTAAAACTTGAACACAATAAAACTCATCTCGCCAATCGACGGCTCGCTCTATGCGGAACGTCCGGTGATTACAGATAAGGCGCTGGCGAAGGTGCTGGCGACATCGAAGACCGCGCAGGCTAAATGGGCGCTGAATACATTTGAGCGGCGCGGCAAGCTGTGCCTCAAATTCCTTGATGCGCTGCTCTCGATGAATGATGAGATCACAACCGAGATAGCCTGGCAAATGGGTCGTCCTGTGCGCTATGGCGGCGAGAAGGGCGGCGTGGAACAGCGCACCAAGTTTGTGGTTGCCAATGCCAAGAAGGCGCTGAAGCCGCTTGTTGTTGAAAGGTCCGATGATTTTCGCCGCTATGTGAAGCATGTGCCTCTCGGCACGGTGCTGGTCATCGCGCCATGGAACTATCCATATCTTACGACTATCAACACGATTATTCCGGCGCTGATGGCGGGCAATTCAGTCGTTCTCAAACATGCGGCGCAAACGCTTATCGTTGGTGAGCGGTTTGCCAAGGCGTTTGAAATGGCGGGCTTCCCCAAAGGCCTGTTCCAGAACATTGTGATGAACCACAGCCAGACTGAGGCGTTGTTGGCTTCGGGCCAGATTGACCATTGCAATTTCACAGGTTCCGTCGCCGGGGGCCGCGCCATTGAGCGGGCTGCGGCGGGCACATTCATGACGCTGGGCTTGGAGCTTGGCGGCAAGGATCCGGCCTATGTGTTGCCGGAAGCCAATATGGCTGCTGCGATTGAGACGCTGGTGGATGGCGCCTTCTATAATTCCGGCCAATGTTGTTGCGGTATTGAGCGCATTTATGTCCATGAAAAAGTTTATGACGAATTCGTCGAGGGCGCAGTGAAGCTGACCAAGACCTACAAGGTCGGCAATCCGCTGGAAAAGGAAACCACGATGGGGCCGATGGCGCAGGCGCGCTTTGCTGACTTTATCCGCGAGCAAAAAGCCGAAGCCCTGCGCGGCGGCGCTAGCGCCCGCATCAACATGAAGGTTGATAAGGACGTCGCGGGTTCGCCATACCTTGCGCCGGAAATTCTTACTGGCGTCAATCACCAGATGAGCGTAATGCGCGAGGAGAGCTTTGGGCCCGTGGTTGGCATTATGAAAGTGCGCAATGACGAGGAAGCCATCGCGCTGATGAATGACAGTCCGTATGGCCTCACAGCCTCGATCTGGACACAGGATTTGGACCATGCCGCCAAGCTTGGCGACCGTGTCGAAACAGGAACAGTATTCACCAACCGCTGCGATTATCTTGACCCCGCGCTGGTATGGACCGGCGTGAAAGATACCGGCAAAGGCACATCGCTCTCCGTACTTGGTATTCAGGCGCTGACCCGTCCGAAGTCCTATCACCAGAAGGTGCTTAAGTAATATGTCGCGCTTCAGCGCCACGGTTCCGGCGGTCATGACGCTGTTGGTGGATGACCGGCAAACGCGGGTGACACGCTGGGATTTTGAACCGGGCGCGCAGACCGGTCACCATACCCATGTGCTGGCTTACATCGTGGTGCCGATGACTGACCTCAACCTGCGCATCGAAGACGCCTCGGGCATTTCAGACCGCTTCGTGGCGCAAGGCGCGGCCTATTCGCGGCCCGCCGGCATTGAGCACAACGTTATCAATGGCGGCGATAAGCCGATGTCATTTATTGAAATTGAAATAAAAAGATAGAAGAGAAATCATGTCCACACTCGTTTCCAAATGGAATTACCCCACCACCGTGCGCTTCGGCGCCGGCCGCATTTCTGAGCTGGCGCAAGCCTGCCTTTCATCCGGCATCAAGAACCCGCTGTTCGTAACTGACCCCGGTTTGGCCAAAATGCATATCGTTGCAGATGCGCTCAAAGTGCTGTCCGGCAATGGCGTGAAATATGGGCTGTTCACAGATGTGCAGCCAAATCCGGTATCGGCCAATGTTGAGGCTGGCATCAAGGTTGTGCGTGCGGGCAAGCATGATGGCGTGATTGCATTCGGCGGCGGCTCGGCGCTGGACGTCGGCAAGGTCATTGCCTTTATGGCCGGACAAACCCGCCCGATGTGGGATTTTGAAGACGTCGGCGATTGGTGGGCCCGCGCTGACCCGAACGGCATTTTGCCGGTTATCGCAGTTCCGACAACATCCGGCACCGGCTCGGAAGTGGGCCGCGCGGGCGTTATCACCAATGAAGAAACCCATACCAAGAAGGTCATTTTCCACCCGAAAATGATGCCGGTTATCGTGATTGCCGATCCTGCGCTTTCCGTCGGCATGCCACCATTTATCACCGTCGGCACCGGCATGGATGCGCTTGCGCATTGCTTGGAAGCCTATTGCGCACCGGGCTATCACCCGATGGCCGATGGTATCGCGCTGGAGGGAATGCGTCTTGTGTTTGAAAATCTGCCGAAGGCTTTTGCCGATGGCAAGGATTTAGACGCCCGCGCCCATATGATGTCCGCCGCCGCGATGGGCGCAACCGCGTTCCAGAAAGGTCTCGGCGCTATCCACTCGCTGTCGCATCCCATCGGCTCACTTTACCACACCCACCACGGCATGACGAACGCCGTGTTCATGCCCTATGTCTTGGATTTCAACCGCACAGCCATCGAACCCCGTATTGAGGCGGCAGCACGTTATCTCAATATCAAAGGCGGGTTCGACGGCTTCCGCAAATCGGTCATCAAGCTGCGCAAGGAGCTGAAAGTGCCGCATACGCTGGGCGGGCTGGTCAAAGATTTCGCCCCGGATAAAAAGCGCAAAACGCTGATTGCAGAGATGGCGATTGTTGATCCGACCGCTGGCGGTAATCCGGTGAAGCTGACGAAGAAAGCTGCGCTGGAGATATTGGAAGCGGCGATTGCGGGGTAGCTACCCCGCAACAGCATTTGCCACGCTCACATAAAGCGGAATCCCGATCATCAGATTGAAGGGGAATGTCACGCCCAGTGACAGGGTAAGGTATATAGATGGCCTCGCCTCCGGTATCGCAAGCCGCATTGCGGCGGGGACCGCGATGTAGGATGAGCTGGCGGCCAGGGTGATGAGCAGGGCAGTGCTGCCCGTGGACAGACCGATCATCGCCGCAATCGCCGTGCCTAACGTCGCGCCAATCAGCGGCATGAGGATGGCAAAGCCTATCAATCCCTTGGTCATGTCACGCATACCGGTGCGTGCGCCTTTGGCGGCTATGGCGCCCATTTCAAGCAAGAACAGGCACAGCACGCCTTTGAACGGTGCGCTAACAAATGGTGCAAGCTCCTGGCCGCCTTTTTCGCCGGTAATCATGCCGATTGCGAATGCGCCGAGCAAAATCACGATGGTGGCGTTGAGGAAGACTTCGTTTAATGCAGCGCGGTTAAAGGGTTTTGGCGCGGCCTTCAAACCACCATCGCTGTTTGACTTGTAACGGTAATATAAAATAAGCGCGGTTATGATGGCAGGCGTTTCCATCGCTGCTGCGACGGCCACCATATAGCCCTCAAACTTAATGCCAAGCTGGATCAAGGCGCTGCTCGCCGCAACAAAGGTTACGATGGAAATTGAGCCGTAATGGGCGGCGATTGCTGCGCGTTCTGATACGGTTAATGCTGTTAACCTGCCAAGCAGCATGAAGCCCAAAACAGGTATAGACGCTGAGAGTGCAACTCCGGCGACGATCACCCAAATCAGGGTCCATTCAAAAGGATGGGCAGCGAGCGAAACGCCGCCTTTGAAGCCAATGGCGAGCATTAGATAGACGCCAACCATTTTTGCCGCGCCTTCGGGCATCGCCAAATGTGCGCCGCCAAAAGTGGCCGCAAAGCCAAGTATAAAAAAGAGTACCGGCGCTGACAAAAGATTGTCTGTCGCGATTGCCAAAAACAAATCCATAATATCCCCTCAGGTTGCACGTGCCCAAGGCGTGCAAAAATAAGCTGGAACACTTTTTGTGAGACACGGCTTAACTGGTATTGCGAGTAGCGTGGGCATAAGTCAGCGCTACCCGTATGATGTCATAAGTGTTGCAGTCAGCAGATGTTAATTGACCATGGGATGCTGCTTTTTTGATGAAACATATCCCGTCGCAGGTTTGCGCCCTCCGTTACACGGAATTTATCCGATAAATCTAATTGATTGATTGAATATATCTGATAGATTTTGTCTATTGAACATCTCGCTGTTTGTACTGGATTTTGGAAATGCCCTACCGCCCGTCTCATCGCCAACTGGAGTATCTCGTGGCCGTTGCCGAAACGCGGCACTTTGGCGAGGCTGCAAAGCGCTGTCATGTTTCACAGCCGACATTGTCTGTACAGCTCGCGCTTTTGGAGCGGCAATTGGGCGTGGCATTAATTGATCGAACACCTGGAAACATAGTTCCAACCCATGTCGGCAGCCGCATTGTTGCCAGTGCGCGGGCTATTTTGCACGATCTTGATGACATTTGCGCGCTGGCGAAAACCAGCCAGACCAATCTGGGCGGACTTATCCGGCTTGGCGTGGTTCCAACATTCGGCCCCTATTTTCTGCCGCGCTTTCTGCCTGTTTTGCATGAGCGTTATCACGACTTGCAAGTCTATATTCGCGAAGACCGCCCGCTATTATTGGAGGATGAAGTAGCCGCTGGTACGAATGACTGCGCATTGGGACCACGCCCTTCGCCGCATCTAGCCTTCGAATTCAGAGCGATTTGTACTGAGGCGATATTCTTGGGTGTACCTGCAACTCACCGGCTCGCCCCGTTTGCCGAGGTTGACGTAGGCCAGCTGAAGGGTGAAAAACTGCTCACGCTCGGCCGTGGGCATCGCCTGTTTGAGACTGTTCGTGAATTGGCACGTGTGACCGGTGCCATTCTCGCGGAAAATTACGAGGGCACCAGTCTGGACGCATTACGCCAGATGGTCTCCATCGAAATGGGACTTTCGCTGTTTCCGGAGCTTTACACCAAATCTGAATTCGCCAGAGATAATAGTGTCAAGCTTTTACGTATAACCGGATGGGATGCAACGCGGCAAATCGGGTTTTATTGGCGCAAAAACAGTGTGCGCGCTCACCATTTTGAGGAGTTGGCGCGGCTTGCAACAGGCGTTGCGTCGCATCAACTCAGCTAAGAAAATGGAGCCTGACAGCAGGCGCGAACTGGTGTTAGTGCAGATTTTCCCATTATTGCGGTTTTGTCAAAGAACTTACTCCTTACAAATAATGGCGCTCTCGCGATAACTCATTCGGCAATTGCTGGGAAGGCTTTTCGCCTGACATTCAGGAGAAACTTATTATGCAAAGCATCGCCAAAATTAACAGGTCCAGACCCTAGTGGATTGATTCCAACATTTGGAACCCCCGATTTCTGGCAGCGATGATTTCGTCTGGGTTTGCGCGCCATGTGAAGGGTTTGGCTTCG
>JAYVRA010000106.1:0-14726 GCA_043776635.1 Phyllobacteriaceae bacterium | reverse complement strand
AGTCGCCTACGGCTCCTTGCGGGCCGGTCTGCCGGTCACAACAGAAGCGGACAATTCATGTGGTACATAAACCGGACAATTCTATTTGTTCTCGACAGGGAATTGACAGTCACGCATGTGGCGCTGAACAAGAAGCGTTCAGTACACCTTAAGATTTCACGCCTGCCGGAGCTGCCGCAACCCCCTGGGATTGCAGCAGCCTTACGCTTACAATAAACGCGGCGCGGACTATTACTTCGCTGCGGTTACATCCAATGCCATCATTGCCTTGTCTTTCATGGCATAATTTACGACAACCTTTTCGCCGACCTTAACGGTCTCGATCTTGAAGCCTTTTGGCAATTCGAAAACCTTGCCGTCATCAAGCGTGATTGAGCTCAACTTGGCATCAATCGCCTTGATCGGGCCGGTATCAGACAAAGTGGCGGCGAAGGCTGCCTGTGAAAGAACTGAACCGCCAATAAGAGTTGCAAGAATGAGTGAGTTGCGCATGTTAATATCCTTCAATTGAACCCCATCCGGGGCGATTAAGCTTCGGGGCGAAACTTATGCACACTAATTCGCACGGCGTGCCGCCTATCACGAGTTACCGGTGGCACGACTTGTTGTGACTTTCGTCACTTAATTAAAATCGTGCAGTTCAGTATTGCCAAGCCCACCGGAATGGCAACAAACTGGTATCGAAAGGGTGGTGTCGATTATGGCGCAAACTCAATTATCACTCTGGCGACTTTTGGCGGCGCTCTGTTGTTTGATGATCATGACCCAAGTTAGCTCACATTCCAGCTCATATGCAGGCGGTCTTGCCCCGCTTATCCGGCTGGACCCGCAAACGCGGCCCTTACACTATGGGATCGATCTGAGAATTGATCCGCGTGCCAAAGTATTTCACGGACTTGTGGCTATCGATGTTGAGATGAAACAGCCGCAAACCCGCATCATTCTCCATGCTCAAGGCATGACGTTCAGCAAGCTGAACGCCAGCTATAACGGCGGTAATAAAATAGCCCGTCTCACAGAACTGGCGGGCGATGGCACAGTCGCGCTGGAGTTTGATGAGCCTATCGGGCCGGGCATAGCCTCACTGTCATTTGAGTATAGTGCACCCTACGCACACGGTCTTGAGGGGCTTTACCGTGTCATCGAAGGCGGGCAGCAATCCGCCTTCACGCAATTTCAAGCGATAGGCGCGCGCCGTGCATTTCCCTGTTTTGACGAGCCCGGCTTCAAAGCGGTATTCGATGTGACGTTACATGTGCCCGCTCAATATCAGGCGGTTTCGAACACCGGCGAGCAATCTGCCAAGCTAAGTCAAGACGGGATGGTCGCCCATATTTTTGCCGCCACAAAGCCGCTGCCAACCTATCTTGTTGCGTTTGCTGTCGGCGATTTTGATGTTGTGAATGCGCCCGACATTCCCGCGAGCGCACATCGCGCAACACCAATTCCGCTGCGCGGCATTGCGATGCGCGGTAAGGGCAAAGAAATGAAAATCGCGCTGAACTTTACCGCGCGGTTGCTGGCGGTGGAAGAAGATTACTTCGCCATCGCCTACCCGTTCGACAAGCTGGACATTATTGCGGTGCCGGACTTTGGCGCAGGCGGCATGGAAAACGCAGGTGCGATTACCTACGATGAAAGCATCATTTTGATGGATGATGACGCCGGCTTAAAACGGCGGCGCGACTTTCTCTCAATCCATGCTCATGAGCTTACCCACCAATGGTTTGGCAACTTAGTGACATTGCACTGGTGGGATGATCTGTGGCTAAACGAGTCGTTTGCGACCTTCATGGAGTCCAAATTCGCAGCGATAATTGAGCCCGGGTGGCGGTTTGAGACGGATATTTTAAGCAATGCCCACGAGGCTATGATGCTCGACCGGCTGCAATCCGTGCGCCGCGTCAATGAGCCGGTGGAAACGCTGGACGGCATCTCAACGGCGTTTGATGCCATCACTTACCAAAAAGGATCTGTTCTGCTGGCGATGGTTGAGGCGAGTATTGGCGCGGCAGAGTTTCGCGCCTTTACGCATGATTTTCTTTCCGCCAATGCCTACGGCAGCATGGATACCGTGAAATTCCTGTCAGCGCTGGAGATGCGAAAGGGCGGCGCGGATGCCGCACGTTCACTAAGTTCCTATGTTTTCCAAACCGGATTGCCGCTCATTACAGTCAAGCGCGATGACAATGGTCTTGAGCTTACACAGGCACGAACGAAGTCTGGTGGCAGCGCTGAAAGTAGTGCTGTTTGGGATGTGCCGGTGTGCCTTGCCGGACCAACTGGAGCGGATGCAAATTGCTACACTATTGAAACCAATCAAAAATATATCGGCAATGCCAAACTTGCCAAAGCAGCCATCATCCCCGTCGATGAAGTGCCGCGCTATTATGCGTTTGATTTGGCCCCGGCAGATTGGGAAACAGCGCTTCAGGGCATCGCTACGATGCCGGGAAGCCGTGCGTTAGCGGTCGCAATAAATTTCGACATTGCCTTCATGGATGGCCGTATAAGTTTGGACGCCTATCTGAAGGGGATCGACAAAATTGCCAAACATCCGGATTGGGAAGTCGCAGGGTTTCCGGTGGCGCGGCTCCATGGTTTGGCGGGCAAGACGAAACGCTGCGCGGGCATATCCGGGCCTGTTATGCGGCAAATCAACGAGCAGTATGCGAACATCCTGACAAAAATTGGATTGACAACTGAATTTGAAGGCGATGATGTCCACGCTTGGCTTAATGAGCTCAAACGCGAACATTTGGTAATCCTGTTTGCTGAAACCGGCGCGGATTTAGCGTTACAATCGAAACTGGCCGCGCTGGGAAACGCACTTGCTGCAAATCCTGATGAAGACCTGGCCGATAGTGATATTGCTCCCCGGGACATAGTGGGCGCGGCATTAATTGCAGCATCTCTTACGGGTGCAGACCCTTTTCTAAATTTGGCTGTGTCGCGTTTGAAAGCAACTGACGATCTGTTTGAAAGAGAGCAGTGGCTTGAAGCAATCGCTGTAAATGACGCCGCCAATTCTTCCCGTGTGGTAGAGCAATTGCTTTTGTCGCAGGATCTTCGCAATCAGGAAATTCCTACTTTGCTTTTTGCACGGGCGGCCTCGCCCGGCTTTGGAAGTGAAACATGGGATATCGTCGAGCGCCATGCGCCGGAATTACTGGCGCGACTTGATGGTGATTTGGACATCACACTGATCCAGATTGCTAATGAGTTTTCAACCGATGAGTTGGCTGATCGGGTGGAAGCAACAATCCGGCCGTTGCTTGGCACACTTCGCGGCGGCGAAGTCCAACTGCGCCAAACACTGGAGCAAATTCGGATGAATGCTGCCTTTTTGAAGCGGCTGACGGCTGCCGCTGAGTGTAAGTTACCCTGATGATGGATGATATTTATCTAACCGTTTCAGAAACCTGCCCCCCCTCTTCACGAAACGCTTTGATCAACGGAATACTCGGTTTCATGGGTTTTAAAAATCCTGAGTTTTCGTTACTGCCGGACGCAAATGGCAAACCACAGATGATAATGCCTGATGAAACAATTGTGGGCTATGCGCACAGCCATGTCCGGGGACTCAAGAGCACTTTGTCCCTTATTGGGATAGTAAGAGGCCGGGAAATAGGTGTGGACGTAGAGCCGTGGCCTGCACAAGCCGCCGATCCTGATCTCCTCAAAACTGTATCATGCGCGCAAGATAGCGCCGCACTTATTTTACTCGGGAAGTCCGGTCGGGATGCGGCAATAGCCTTATGGGTAATCAAGGAAGCTGCCTTGAAATGCACAGGCGAGGTTATGGTGGACCCGTGCGATTTGGTCGTATCCATTGTCTCTCCTGACTTATTTAGAGTGGACAGCAGTGACCGTGCCAGCGCCCCTCACCCGCAAATTGACGTTAGGCTGCTTGAGATTACCGTTCGTCAACGGGCAGGCGCAATCACTTTGATTGTTGGCATCGCACTCGCGGCGCATGCTCACACAATTATGAAAAAACGGCGCGAAATTCACATTTTAGCCTAAATTGGTTGTTGGAAGCCCTTAGGTGACAAAATTCACCCCCAATTTGTACTTAAATGCTCAACATTACCTAAAAGTAACATTAAAAAATGACTTTTGGCACGTCCTAATCGTGTCAACAAAGACGAACAGGTGCGGACCTTAACAAAAGGCTTCCGCCATGAATATCTCCCTGAGCCGTGACAACTCACTCATCCAAAATTTGCCGGTTGACGTCAATCCATTACGAGGCGTCGCACGACCGGATTTTATTCGCGATGAAACGCTTGCCGAAATATTTGGTGCGACGTCGGCAAGTATGGGCAGCAACATTGCCCTTATCGAAGGCGACCGGAAATTGACCTACGGCGAAGTGGATAGTCAGTCCGACAATATCGCCCGGGAGCTCGTGGCACAGGGCGTTGGTCCCGGCGATGTTGTAGGCCTTTATCTTGCGCGCGGCGCGGACCTTTTGATCGCGCAGATCGCTATAGCAAAGTCAGGTGCCGCTTGGTTGCCATTTGATGCGGAAACGCCAAAAGACCGCATTGCCGTCTGCCTTAAAGATGCAAAGGCCAAAGGTCTGCTCACCAGCGAAGCATTTGCCAAACGCGTGACGGGACTTGATGTGCACGTCTGGTCAATTAGCGGCAGCATATGCGCTAGCAAGCAGGGCAAACTACCATCTGCCAGATCGCGCGGCCATTCCGCTTCCAACATTGCCTACATGATTTACACGTCCGGCTCCACCGGCGTTCCAAAAGGCATTGCCATCACCAACCGCAACATCTGTCATTATTTGCGGGCAGCCAATGATAGCTTCCAAATAACCGGTGCAGACGTGATGTTCCAAGGCTGTTCCGTAGCGTTTGACCTATCAATGGAGGAAATTTGGGTTCCTCTGATGGTTGGGGCAACGCTTTGGATAGCCAATACGGATACGCTCGCCGACACCGAGGCGCTTCCACATAAAATGCGTGCCGCAGGCATTACGGTCATAGATACTATTCCAACATTGCTTGCGATGTTGATGGGCGATGTGCCTTCACTGCGCACTGTTATTGTTGGCGGCGAAGCCTGTCCCGCCTCGCTGCCCGAACGTTTTGCCACAAATGGACGCCGCTTGTTTAATAGTTACGGCCCGACAGAAACAACAGTTGTTGCCACAATGGCTGAGCTGCATCCAGGCGATGAGGTGACGATCGGAACACCAATAGCCAATCATTGCGCCTACATTGTCGATGAGCAAATGAACCTTGTCGCATCCGGTGCAAAGGGTGAATTGTTGATCGGCGGACCCGGCGTTGCGCAAGGCTATGTCGGCAGAGACGACCTAACGGCTCAGAAGTTTATTCCGAACCCTTTCGGTAAATCCAGCCTTGACCCAATTCTCTACAGGTCGGGCGATTCTGCAAGTGTGGATTTAAACGGTCAGATTCATTTTCACGGGCGTATCGACGATCAGGTTAAAATCCGTGGCTTCCGCGTGGAGCTGGGCGAAATTGAAACTGTTATTGCTGAGCAGCCGGGCATTGAACATGCGGCCGTAGTCTTGCGTAATGTCAACGGCGTTGATGCGCTGGTTGCTTTCATGACACCGCGTGCAAACGCTGGAATTGATGTTGCCATTCTGCGCAGTGATTTGCGCAAACGCCTGCCGCCCTACATGATACCCTCGAGGTTTGAAATTATCCTTGAGGTTCCCCGTCTCGTATCCGGCAAAGTGGACCGCAAAATCTTAAAAGCGATGTCGCTCATTACGATTGATAATTCAGCCGGCCAGGAAGAGCCAAAAAACGCTATTGAGGCCGTATTATTGGATGCCGCCAAACAAGTGTTTTCCGGTAGCATCATCCCGCTGGATGGGGATTTTTTCACGGAGCTAGGCGGTCATTCGCTGCTTGCCGCACAATTTATTTCAATCGTTCGCAAGACTAAGGGTTGCGCTGGCATTACGCTGCAAGATGTTTATGCCGCCCGCACAATGCGTGGCATGACCAAATTGCTGGAAGGCCGCAATGCCTATGTTGGTGAAAGTTCAAACGAAACTGTGAAGGCCGCTCCTTTGCGCATTTCAAAAATGAATCGTATTTGGTGTGGCATCGCGCAAAGTATGACGCTACCGTTTATTTTGACGCTTCAGGCGGCGCCATGGCTGGCTATTTTCATTCCCTATACGCTTGTTACAGGAGATAATGCGCCGTTCTATGTTGATATGGCATGGATTTTTTCGGCCTTCATGGTCGTCAGTATTCTAAATTTCGCAATTGCACCGATTGCAAAATGGCTAATTCTTGGCCAGACAAAACCTGGCGTTTACCCGCTCTGGGGCAGCTATTATTACCGCGTTTGGCTCGTGCAGCGCCTTGTGAGCCTTGCGCACATTAAGTGGATGCAGGGAACGCCGCTGATCCGCATCTACCTGCGTTTGTTCGGCGCTAAAATCGGCCATGACGCACTGATTTGCGAAATTGATGCCGGTGCGATTGATCTCATTTCCATCGGTGCACACGCTTCTATTGGCGGCAAGGTTATTATTGCCAATACCCGTGTCGAGCGCGACCAATTTATCATCGGCGCAGTTACAATCGGTAATGATGTCGTCATCGGCTCATCCTGCGTTATTGAAAATGATGTTGTTATTGGCGATGGCGCAGAGCTTGCTGATTTGACGTCGGTGCAGGCCGGTCACAGCATCCCGGCTTACGATAGCTGGAGCGGATCTCCCGCTGTGAAAATCGCGGACATTAACCCCAAGGATATACCTGAACCGGCCACAACATCCCGCAAAAAAGCTTTCGCACAAACAACCCTTTATGCCGTTTTGCTCATTCTCCTGCCGCCTATTGGCTTGATGCCTGTGGTGCCCGCTTTCCGCTTGATGGAATGGCTTGATACTTATGTGAATCCGCTCATGGGTGGCATCAATTACCTTTGGTACATGCCAATTCTTGCCTTGCCTGCCGCTGCCGCATTGGTATTTTTCACGGCTATGTTGATCGTGGCCATCCGCTGGGCAGTATTGCCGAGACTGACTGCCGGTCGCTATTCAGTTTTCAGCAACATTTATGTCCGCAAATGGATCGTGTCGCTGGCAACCGAAGTGATGCTGGACACGCTGTCATCAATCTTTGCGACCATCTATATGCGCGGCTGGTATCGTTTGATGGGCGCGCGCATCGGGCGCGGCTCAGAAATCTCCACCAATCTCTCCGGTCGTTATGATCTGATTGATATCGGCGAAGGCAATTTCATTGCGGATGATGTTCAGCTCGGCGACGAAGCCATGCGCCGTAACTGGATGACACTTGGCAATATTAAAACCGGTTCCAAAGTCTTTATCGGCAACGAAGCAGTTGTACCGATGAACTACACTGTGGCATCCGGCGCGTTGATAGGCGTGAAATCCCGCCCGCCTGAAGGTGGCGAAGTGGGAGCCTCTGAGATATGGTTTGGTTCACCGCCAATCCAAATGCCTGTGCGCCAACAGTTTGACGCTGCCGCAAATTCGACGTTTGAACCGGGCTGGAAGATGAAACTTGCTCGCGCGTTGTTTGAGGCGTTTAACATCAGCCTGCCAACGGCACTGTTCATAACGCTGGCGACTCTTGGCATGGAAGTTCTCAACGAGTCAGTCGAAGATGCGGCTTGGGGGCGACTTGCCGTGCTTTGTATCGTCGTTGTTGTGGCAATAGACTTGATACAGCTGCTTATCGCCGCTGCATTGAAGTGGATTGCGATGGGTGTCTATCGCCCGACAGTCAAGCCAATGTGGTCATGGTGGGCACTTCGCACAGAGGCTGTTGCGGTTCTTTATTGGGGCATGGCGGGTAAGGCAATCTTGGAACATCTGCGTGGCACACCGCTGCTGCCGATGGCTATGCGTCTGTTTGGCGTCAAAATCGGCAAAGGTGTCTATATGGATGCAACTGACATTACTGAATTCGACTGCGTGACCATTGGCGACTATGTTTCCGTCAACACCGGAGCGTGCTTGCAGACGCATCTTTATGAGGACCGCTTAATGAAAGTCGGGCGGATATATGTTGGCAATGACGTGACTATCGGCGCCGGCTCAACGGTACTCTACGATACCCGTCTTGGCGATGGTTCAGTCATTGGACCTTTGACACTGGTGATGAAGGGTGAGGAATTACCAGCCGGGACAGCATGGGTTGGATCACCGGCACAGCCGGCGAGGATGGCAAATTGCGAATCAACGGCCATTACCATTGAACCAGCGCCACTTCCTTCAGCAGTGTAGACTATGGTCGGCGTTACCCCCGTTCCATGGTTTTACAATGGAACTATCAGTTGAATGGCGGTGCCCTCACCGGGGGTACTGCTAATCTTCAATTTGCCACCGATGGTGTCGGCCTGCTCCTGCATACCGACCAAACCGAAATGTCCATTTTTTTTCCCGCCCGTAACAAACCCTTTTCCATCGTCTTTGATCAGCATCAAAAGCTGCCCGGCAACACCGTCCTTATTCATAGAAATGTGCATTTCCACGTGATGCGCATCGGCATGTTTTTCAATATTATGCATCGCTTCCTCAGCGATCCGATAAACTGTTTCCGCTTTCTGGCTGGCCATTTCCGCAATCGTATCGTCAATAGTCAGATTTGCCTCGATAACCACACGCTCTTTTAGCTTTTTAATAAGTCGTTCCAGCGCCGGCCCAAGGCCATCATCCCTTACGGCTTGATAACGCAATTGCACGACGGCGTTGCGTGCTAGATCAAGCCCCGCTTTAGCCACTCGTTCGGCCTCAGCCAACTCTGCGCTTACAAGCTCCGGCTTGACCCGCTCAAGCTTACGGATTAGCCGAAGCTGCGACAGAACTGCCAGCATCGAATGCGCAAGCGTATCATGTAGGTCGCGGGAGATACGCAGACGCTCGCGCGTTACCGCTGCCACTTTGGTTTCTTCATAAAGCCGTCGCACTTCCTTTGTCCGTTCCTCCACGCGCTCATCCAGATCCTGATTTAGCACTGTCAGCGCATTATTGGATGACTGCAAACCATTAATGAGTGTGGCAATAGAACGGCCAATCCGGCCAATTTCATCATCTCCGGCAGAAGCGACAAAGTGTTGCGAGCGGCCAAGATGTAAATCATCAGCACTTTGCGCAATTCGGCTAAGTCTGCGAAGGAGCAGTGAGGACAACCCCGCCATGGCCAATGCGGTCGCGAGGCCGGACAACATTATGGTAGAGAAGATATTACTGGAGGCTTTTTTTGCTGGAGCAAATGCTGTGGCAGTTGGCTCGCGAATAGCGACCCACCAATCCAATTGAGCGGCGGCGTCTGGTGCCATGACACGAGAAAATCCCATCAAGTAATTGTCACTTACCAGATAACCGTCATTCTGACTGGCTGTTGCCTGGGCAAGAAGGCTGTTGAAATGATCAATTCTTGTGCGCAGCCCTTCACTTTCCTCCCGCCAGTTTCCTGCCAAAATACGCCCGTCGCGCGTGACCACGGCGACCTCAACTTCGTGCTGCTTTGATAATGAGGCTTCTGATGATTGCTCAAGTTTCTGCAACCAGCCCAACCCAAGTCTGGCAACAATAGCGCCGTCAGCGACTCCCTCGCTACTCTTTACCGGTGCGGCGATATTGATAGCATTATCATCCTGCTGTGCAGCCGGCGCAGCACCCTTATTGTCAGCATTCCCTATATAAGGTGCATTTTGTCCGCCACTAAACCATTGGGATTGATCGGCGTCCAAAATTTTAGGAAAGTTACCAACGCCCGCAGAAATGATACCCTTCCTATTGGCTTGCATGATCCATTGAATATCAGGCTGTGCGTTCTGCAATATTTTCAGCGCCTGCAACTTTTCTGTCGGATTATCTGCGCTATCCTGTGCACCGGTTTGCGCAGCACTCGCCGATATCCACTGCATGTGTTGTTCCAACGAGGTGACGATTGAGTCACCAATACGACTGGATTCGGATGCGAACAAACTTCCTATGTCGTGTTCAAGGTCTGAATTTGTCGCGTTGACAACCAAATAACCGCTTCCGAGCGCAGCCAGCAACGACAGCAACGCTATTCCCCATCCTATCGCAGCAGCGAGATGGCGACGCGGATCAAAACGGTGAAAAAATGTCAACATAACTTTCAAACCCAAAGGCGGACGCATTATTTCCTTTCCTAACACACTATCAGTGACGAAAGTCACATGACAAAGTGACGGGAAGCTCTGATGTTACTCTTTGAAATTTATTAAGAGTTGGACGGGTGAGCCGCATGGGTGATGCACATGAAAGATGATACAAATATAAGCGCCCTTGTTAAGGAGATCAGCCGCAAGAGTGGTATAAGCACGGATCAAGCTATGCTTGCTGTCGCTGCCTTGCTTGGGTTTTTAGGCGCTAAAATGCCTTCACCCGTGATGGGGCAGATCAGGCAGGCGCTTCTTGACGAACAGAATGATGCGATGCCGGCAGAATTTGTTACGAAATACAAGCATCACTAGAGAATGATGAGTTCATATGTAATCATCTTGCTCTAATTGGCTCTGTAGATTCACTTATTACGAAAAGGCTGATTGATGTCAGCAAATATAGATAGCATTCGAATTCTTGTTGCTGAAGACCAGCCGATCATCCGGCGCGCGTTTGTAACGATGCTCGGACTGGAGGCGGACATTAAAGTTGTCGCTCAGGCAAGCGACGGGGCGGAAGCCATCGAGATGGCTCGCCAATGGCGCCCGGATATCGTATTGATGGATCTACAAATGCCGCGCGTTGGCGGCATCGCTGCTATGAAAAGAATATTGTCTGATGTGCCGGCGGCACAAATCATAATACTTACCACATTTGATACCGACACGTTAGTCTTCGAAGCCATATCATCCGGTGCGCAGGCTTATCTTCTTAAAGATGCAAATGAGGATGAGATACTTGATACGATTAGAGCGGTGCATCGTGGAGAGTCACGACTTTCATCTGTTATTGCGCGAAAAGTATTTGAAGAATTCCGCCGCGCAAGGCCACTAGGTTACGTTCCAGAAAACCAAGACGATGCGCCACCGGAGCATTTGAGCGTCAAAGAAGAGCGAATATTATCTTTGGTGGCAGACGGTCGTTCAAATAAAGAAATCGCCGATACGGTATTTCTGGCGGAGGGCACAGTGAAAAATTACGTCAGCAAAATCATGGAAAAGCTACATGCCCGCAGCCGGACCGAGTTAGCGATTAAAGCCGTTAAACGCACGAGGAAGACCTGATTTTGATAGAACTTGCACGCATCTGTAAATTCCGTGCTCACGATTGACTGCGGTTTGGTGCAAGAATAAGCGAATAAACTATCTTCGCCGTCAACGTTGACGCCATTTAACAGCACGGCAAGTTGCCCGACAATAAATGTTTAGAGCAGCCCGCCAGTTATATATCGGTTGATGGTGCTGTAAATTAGAACATATGACCTGCACGGTTTTCGCTTATGCCGCAGACTTCAATGAACCGATGACGGCCACAATGTCATCCACCACTGTTTCTACTAAAATCTTGTCATCGCCTTCAGCCATAACGCGGATAAGCGGTTCTGTGCCTGAAGGACGTATGACAAGGCGTCCGGATTTTCCAAGGCGGTTGCGACCCTCATCAATTGCATTTTTGACATGACTGTCTTCCAGCGGCTTACCGCCCGTGAAGCGCACGTTTTTCAAAAATTGCGGAACCGGCTCGAACTTGGCACAAACTTGACTGACAGGCTTACCCAGCCGCTGTTTGACGGCCAATATTTGCAGCGCAGAAACCAGTCCATCACCAGTAGTAGAGTATTCAGACATGACGATATGGCCGGATTGTTCTCCGCCCAAATTGAAACCATGTTCGCGCATGTGCTCAACAACATAGCGGTCTCCGACTTTGGTGCGGATCAAATCAAGGCCCTTCTCATTTAAAAACCGCTCGAAGCCAAGGTTGGACATGATGGTGGCAACAACGCCGTTGGCCTGAAGTCTGCCTGTGTGCTGCCACTCATCAGCGATGGTTGCCATAAGTTGATCACCATCTATGACGTTGCCCAGCTCATCAACAATCACAACCCGGTCGGCATCGCCATCCAGCGCGATGCCTATATCGGCGCGCACTTCCCGCACTTTCTTTTGTAGACTCAGCGGATGTGTGGACCCGCAATCCTCATTAATATTGATCCCATTCGGCTTATCATGCAGCGTCACTACATCGGCGCCCAATTCCCACAGCACAGCCGGAGCAACTTTATAGCCAGCACCGTTCGAGCAATCGATCGCGATACGAAGCCCTTCCAATGACATGTCACGCGGCATGGTGCGCTTGGCAAATTCAATGTAGCGATCATGAATGCCATCAATGCGCTTTGCCCGGCCCAGATGACCATTATCAGCCAGCGCGCCCGACATGTCCTGATCAATCAAGCGCTCAATCTCGATTTCGAGATCATCAGAAAGTTTGTACCCATCAGGCCCGAACAACTTAATGCCGTTGTCAAAGTAAGGATTATGCGAGGCAGAAATCATCACGCCAACATCAGCGCGCAGCGACGGAGTTAACATCGCCACTGCCGGCGTCGGAATGGGTCCGAGCAGAAACACATCCATGCCCGCAGCCGTGAAACCGGCAACAAGAGCATTTTCAATCATATAGCCGGAAAGACGGGTATCTTTGCCGATCACCACGCGATGGCGGTGATCACCATTTCTGAATGCAACGCCGACTGCCATCCCGACTTTCATCGCAACATCTGGCGTCATAGGAAAGCGGTTGGCACGGCCCCTAATGCCATCGGTACCAAAATATCGTCTGGTCATCTTTTTTGTTCCCATGGTTCCAAGTTTTGGAAGCACCCCTGATCGCATCAATGCCATATTTTAACAACTTTGGCATCTTCGAATTAGTGGCATGCTTAGAATCTTGGCGTGTTACACGTTTTAAGATGGATAAAATCAACTTATGATTTTTTTTTGTAAATATTCTATTTAAGATAGATAATCAAACGCATAAATAGCCGCTATGATAAATAATTGGCGAAGCATTGGCCGTTATCAGCGGCCACATCTGCCCGGTGCATAAATACAAATGAATATTTTGTGCGCATCCTGTTGACTTTTCTTAAATGTTATCGCTAACATGTTATCGATAACGGAGCCTCAAAACTCCAATCCAATGGCTTTGGGAGGAGCATTTGGTGTCGCCGGACAAGTTGATCGAATTTCAAATAATCACCAAGCGCTTTGGCGGGACCAGGGCGCTCAGTAATGTTTCACTTGACCTTCATGCGGGCGAAATACTGGCCCTGCTCGGCGAAAATGGTGCTGGAAAATCCACCCTTATCAAGACACTTGCTGGCATTCATAAGCCAGACGAAGGGCAAATCCTTTTCAAGGGCGAGCCTTATTCGCACCGCCCGCCTAAACCAGATGAGCGCCAGAAAGTAGCCTTCATCCATCAGGATTTGGGGCTGATTGAATGGATGACGGTGGCGGAAAATATCGGCCTCGCGCAAGGGTTTTCGCTCAAGTGTAATTTGATTGACTGGCGCGGCACAGAGGTTCGTGCCAAGGCGGCGCTGAAATTGGTCGGCTGTGATTTTGATCCGGCAACCCGTGTCCAGGATTTGAGCCGCACAGAGAAATCGCTTGTGGCCATCGCCCGCGCGCTCGCCGTTGAGGCCGATGTGCTTGTGCTGGACGAGCCGACGGCAAGCCTTCCGGCAGACGAAGTGGAACGGCTGTTTGCAGCGCTGCGCCCTTTGAAGGAACGCGGCGTCGGCATGATTTATGTCTCACACCGTTTGGATGAAATATTCAAAATCGCCGACCGTGTCGCCGTACTGCGCGATGGCAGATTGGTTGGAACGAAAAAAGTCAGCGAAACCTCGTCAGACGATTTGGTGCAAATGATTGTCGGTCGTCCGGCATCAGACCTTTTCGTCAAAGCCAATACCAAGGTTGGCGATGAGCGGCTTTCGGTGAAAAGTATGGTCTGCTCGGGTGTCGGCCCCGTATCATTTTCATTGCGCGCAGGCGAATTGCTCGGCCTTGCAGGCTTACGTGGTGCTGGACAGGAATTGATCGGCCGCGCCTTGTTTGGTGCTGAACCGTTTACCGGTTCCGTGCTTTTGAATGGTGAGACGCCGGACCTTTCGTCCACTATAACGGCCATGAAATCCGGCGTCGGTCTCATCGCCCGTGATCGCACGGAAGAGTCTGTTGCGCTGTCGCTATCCATTCGAGAGAATACATTTATCAACCCCGGCGCGTCCGGGCGCGGGCTATTTTCGCTGCTGACCCCCCGCAAAGAAGCCGAACGCGCCCGCGAAGTTGGCGGTCATGTCGGCCTTCGTCCCAATGATCCGGCGCTGCCGGTTGAAGCGCTCTCCGGTGGCAATCAACAAAAGGTGGTGGTGGGCCGCTGGCTGCTGACTGGCCGCAAATTACTGATCGCCGAAGACCCGACGGCAGGTGTCGATGTGGGCGCAAAGGCGGAAATTTACCGGTTGATTGCACGGGCCTTGGAGTTAGGTTTGGCAGTAATTGTGGTCTCGACTGACTTTGAAGAAGTCACGCATATTTGTCACCGCGCTTTGGTGTTTTCGCGCGGTGCTATCGTTCAAGAGTTAGCAGGCCCGGCATTGACCACCGCCAGCCTTATCCACGCGGCTTCGGCCTCTGAAGCAGTATGAGGGAACAGATATGAACTCCATCCAATCCACTGCACTCGAGCCGAC
>JAYVRA010000105.1:0-14812 GCA_043776635.1 Phyllobacteriaceae bacterium | reverse complement strand
CAGCGGCGGATGAGGCCACGAAGCCATCAATAATCACCGGCACTTTTTGCATACGGGCAGCCAGAATTGCGCCTGCCATCGCTGCGATTTCGCGCCCGTCAAGGCGGCAGTCACACGGGCTGTTAAAGCCGCACAGAAATACTTGATAAAGTCAATTTGTATACTTGTAAGCAGCCTGCTGCGACGATGACACGTAACCACATGATATAAATAGCTTTTTCTTGCTATCTATGTCAGCCCCAAAAGAAATATTTATGCCGCAGTCTGCCATGCTTTTAGTAAAACCGCGTTTTGCTACTCCCACTCGATCGTCCCCGGCGGCTTGCTGGTTATATCGTAAACTACCCGGTTTATACCCCGGACTTCATTGATTATGCGCGTGGCGACGCGGCCCAGGAACGACATATCGTATGGATAGAAATCAGCGGTCATGCCATCGACCGAGGTGACGGCACGGAGTGCACAGACGAATTCATAAGTGCGGCCATCGCCCATGACACCGACTGTTTGAACCTCTGTAAGCACGGCAAATGCCTGCCAGATTTTATCGTATAATCCAGCTTTACGGATTTCATCCAAGTAGACGGCATCCGCCTCTTGCAGGATGCGCAGCTTCTCGCGCGTTACGCCGCCGGGCAGGCGAATGCCGAGACCGGGGCCGGGAAACGGGTGGCGACCTATGAAGCGAGCGGGCAAGCCAAGCTCGCGGCCAAGCGCCCTCACCTCGTCTTTGAACAGCTCGCGCAGCGGCTCAACAAGCTGCATATTCATGCGCTCCGGCAGGCCGCCGACATTGTGGTGGCTCTTGATTGTGACGGACGGTCCGCCGGAAAACGAAACACTTTCAATGACATCGGGGTAAAGTGTGCCTTGTGCCAAAAACTGCGCACCGCCAAGTTTCTTGGCTTCTGCTTCGAACACTTCGATAAAGAGGCGGCCAATTGTCTTACGCTTTTTCTCAGGGTCCGCCTCACCTTCAAGCGCGTTGATGAACATATCTGAAGCGTCCACATGGACTAGTGGAATGTTGTAATGGCCGCTGAACATTTCCAAAACTTCGGTAGCTTCATTCTTGCGCATCAGACCGTGGTCAACAAAAATACAGGTGAGCTGATCGCCGATTGCCTCGTGAATCAGCACCGCTGCGACGGACGAATCCACGCCTCCTGAGAGGCCGCAAATGACCTTTCCGGTGCCGACCTGATCGCGGATCTTTTGGACCATTTCTTTACGATATGCGGCCATTGACCAATCGGACTTCAGTCCGACAATTTCATGGACAAAATTCGCCAGCAATTTACTGCCGTCGGGGGTGTGGACGACTTCGGGATGGAACATGGTGGTGTAGTATTTTTTTGCCTCGTTTACGGCGATGGCAAAGGGCGCATTTTCTGAGGTGCCGATAACTTCAAAGCCTTCGGGAAGCTTGGTCACCCGGTCTCCGTGGCTCATCCAGACTGTGTAGTGCCCACCCACTTCCCATAAGCCTTCGAACAGCGGCGAGGCCTTTTTGATAGTGACTTCGGCACGGCCAAATTCGCGGGCGTGGCCGCCTTCAACCGTTCCGCCTTGCTGCATGCACAGAGTTTGTTGGCCATAGCAAATGCCGAGGATCGGCACGCCAGAATCAAACACTGCCTGCGGCGCGCGCGGGGAATTTTCGTCCAATACCGAGGCCGGTCCGCCGGAAAAAATAACGCCTTGAGGATTGAGCTTTTCAAAGGCTTTCTGCGCTGATTGAAACGGGTGAATTTCGCAATAAACCCCTGTCTCACGCACACGCCTCGCGATTAACTGCGTGACCTGGCTTCCAAAATCAATGATTAAAATGGCTTGGTGGGGCTGTGTGCTCATAGCGAGCATTTAGTGAAAAACATGAGTCAATGCAACGGGTTACGTCGCAATGTGAACTGAATGATTCACTATCTTCGTAGATTAAATCAACTTGTTCATGAAATGATTCAAATGTATTTAGTGACTATAAACGCCTGATGAGCGTTCCAGACGTAATTGATTGTAACATCATATCCACCATACCGCCTAATTTTTCGTCTATAATGTCAAGATATTCGGTCCAATCCGAGACGTGATTTAGCTCTGAGATGCCATCCGAAATTCCGCGCAGACCGATAAGCGGGACACCGTAGATCATGCAGCAGCGCTGCAAGGCGAAGGTCTCCATATCTACCATCCCGGCGTCGATATCATCATAGGCAGCACCGGAAACAATGTTGGCGCCAGTGGACAAAGTCGCACTTTCAATGTTGGGAATCAGCAGTGGTAATTCGAGGACTTTGGGGACTGCGAGGAATGGCGTTGCACCTTTCTCAAAGCCCAAAGCGCTTGCATCCATATCGCGGTAGGAGACTGATTTTACCTGATAGATGCGGGTCTGTTTGAGTGTTCGGGAGCCCGCAGAACCAAGCGAAATCACAATGTCCGGCAGGTTGTTTCCGGCGGTCATTCCGGCCAAAAAACCGGACAGGGAAATGGCCGATTCGACGGGGCCGACGCCCGTTAAAAGCGGGACAAACCGGCCCCGTAAATGCGGTCCGTATTCGGCTTCGGCTGCCATGACGAACAGTAGTTTTTTGCCGGAGATTTTGACCAATATGTCTTGAGATTTCATGGATAGACCATGACGCAAACAAGCTATGCGGTAAACGTGGGGAAACCGAAATTCACAGATTTTTGGCGATCGGGAAACGGTCGGCAAACGCACGAGAACGATGCGAAGCGGGTACGCAATGAGTATGGAAATGATGCGGAACAAGCACGGTGGCGGCACAAATTCTGATCGGGTTGTTCGTGGTCAATTAAGATACAACAGTGAGGCGTTGAGCAGCGTTGCGAAGCTGACCCATGCGGCGTAAGGCACGAACAGTAAGGCTGATATCCGGTCGATTTTTGACGTTTGGAAAATGAACGCGATGATGCTGGCAAGCATTGCCAGAATGATCACCAGTGCCAGACCCGTTTGCTGCATCCCGAAGAAGGTTGGAGACCACGTGAAATTCAGTACCAATGCCACCCACCAGATTTTCATAGCGATGCTGGAGCTATGGCTTTCCCACAAACGCCAACCCGCGACCGCAATCATAATGTAGAGGATGGTCCAGACCGGCCCGAAAATCCAATCGGGTGGATTGAAGACTGGCTTTACCAAGCCTTGATACCACTCGCCGGGAAGCGTGGTAAACCCGATAGCCGTACCGCCGCCGAGGGCGAGTATGATGAATCCGATGAGGGTGAGCCAGTTTTTCTGCATAGTGAAGCTCCTTAATTTTACTACGGTAGCTGACAAGTTACGGATTGGTCTAAATTTGTTTCAGCACCGTATGAGTACTACAGATAGGGAGAGAGATGATGAACCAGATAAGAATAATCAGCACCAGAAGGCTTTTGCACCTGGCGCTTTTCGCGCTCAGCTTTTTTTTGCTGCCCCATTTCGCAACTGCCGGGACAGATTATAAGCGCATTCCGACACAATATGTTGCAGCACTGGGTGATAAAAATTTGAATTCCGGATCCGGCGCTGAAAACTGGGGGCTTTGGGCAATAGATCCCGGCCCTCGCGGGGTGAAGTTGCGCGATTATGAAACATTAGTTGGTGCGCAAGGCGGCGTTGCGCCTGCCGGTTGGCGGTTTGATGCTGCTGACTGGTGGCTGGAAGAGCATGGGCTTTTGATGGAAAAGCCGGTTTTTCCAATTCCGGCGGGCAAGTATGTGGTATCAGGCGCACGCGAGGTAACAGCTGTGCTCACCATCCACCCCAAAGGCGCGGATGGCACACAAAAATGGGAACTCGACCAAGGCGCATCGCTTTATGATGTGACACATCTGAGATGCAGAGCGGCACGCTACACGCCGGAAAGTGTCAACTCCTGTTCGCCTGCCAAAGCGCAGGTTGCCAGCATACCCGTGCCACCGGGCGAAGCGATGCCGGTAGTATCAGGCTGCAAGGCGGAGGATTTTCAGGTTTTGATTGTGATTGGTATGGTTGAAGGGGGTTAGGCGCAACTTTCGTTGCGCGCACTTCTCCATTCACTCTAACAGACCGCGTAATTCCGCCATCGACCCGAATATTCCGCCCCGTGATATACCCGCCACCTTCGCTGGCGAGGAATGCTACAACTGAAGCGATTTCCTGCATGGACTTGCCGTAGCGGCCCATGGGGATGCGGTTTCGCCACTCCTCTTTTTCGGGCAGGCTATCGATGAAGCCCGGCAGCACATTGTTCATGCGGATGTTTCCGGCGGCATATTTATCGGCGTAAAGCTTAGGGTCCGGGCCTGATAATTTTGACGAAATGATCGATGTGATTTTTGGTGAGTGCCAATGTCAAGGCACAGGAGCGAAAGCGCCGGGAAATGCGGGCATTTTCAAACTTTTGCGACAACGCAATCGCCGGAAAGCGCCCGATCATGACACCAAGAGGCAACTGACTTCACTCTGCGGCGTCAAACAGTTTAAACGGGCCTTAAGCCCGTACTGCACTGTTTTCCTTGGATAGTTTCGCCATTCGCCTGCCATTTCATCAAAATTAACAGGCCCTGACCCTGGTATAGGCGGCAAGCCCTGCACGGAAAAGGCCGGAGGTTGGGAATACCGGGTCCGGCTCGAAGGCGGCAAAGGTGGAGATGTTGATAATAACGCCGGTTTTTTGGGCTTGCATGACGGGCGTTACAAAGCGCGTCGGGCGCACGACGTTGAGAAAATAGACATATATGCCGGTGTGCCACATTTCATCTGTAATTTCCACGATGGGCGCGCGGGGTCCGTGGGCGGCGCTGTTGACCAGCACGTCCACCCTGCCCCATTTTTCCATGGCGCTATCCACAAGGCGCTTCACATCTTCATTGGATTGGTTGGAGCCAGTGACGCCGATGCCGCCAGTTCTTTGGCCAGCGCCTCGCCCTTGCCGGACTAAGAGAGAATGGCAACCTTGAAACCATCCTGCGCCAGCTTGCGGGCGCTATCCGCCCCCATACCGCTGCCGCCTGCGGTGATTTTGGCTACTTTTTGTGTGGACATGGGAGACACTTGTGACTTTCGGCTTAAGCGCTTTTCTGCATCAGAGAAAGGAAAAAACCATCCGTGCCGGTGCGATGCGGGGTCAGCGTCAGTCCATTTGCGCCAAGAATGAATTGCGCGGGATTAGCGGTCGGCATGGCGCTGGCTAGTACCTGGGCAGATGACAAGGCTGTGAAAGTCGGGTTAGCGGCCAAGAAGCTGGCGACTTGGTTTTCGTTTTCTTCGGCGAAAAGTGAGCACGTAATGTAAACCAAATGGCCACCGGTTTTGACGAAGACTTTGGCAGCGTCCAGAATTTCCGCCTGTTCCTTCATGCGCTGTTGCAACTGGCCTTCGCCGAGGCGCCATTTGGCATCGGGGCGGCGGCGCCATGTTCCTGCTCCCGTGCAAGGCGCGTCAATTACCACATGGTCTATTGCGCCGAGCAAGTCTGACAGGTCTGATTTTGCAGGACGGACTTGCACATTGCGGGTTTCGGCGCGTTTGAGGCGCTCAAAAATTGGTGCGAGGCGGGATTTATCGCTATCGGTTGCATAAATTTGACCTTTATTTTCGAGCATCGAGGCCAGCGCCAATGTTTTGCCACCGCCGCCTGCGCAATAGTCCAGCACGGAGTTACCGGACTTTGCGCCGATAAGCTGCGCCACGATTTGCGAGCCTTCGTCTTGGATTTCAAACCAGCCCTTTTGAAACGCCGGTTCGGCCTGAATGTTCGGCTGGCGGTAATCACGCGGACCGGCGGGAATGCGTATGCCATCGAGCGCGAGATCGGAGGCGACCGCGCCGATGTCTTTTGGCAAATCTGCCAACACTTTATCGCGCGATGACAGCAAGCGGTTAGCGCGGATATCGACTGGCGGGCGCCGGGTTAGGGCTTGGCCCTCTTGGATGAGATCATCACAAAGCGTTGTTTCAAGCGACGCCATCGCCCATTCCGGCAAGTCGGCTTGGATATGCGCGGGGGCGTCGCCCAAGTTTACCGTATGGAAGCGGGAGAGGTTTTCCGGCAGCGCCAGTGCGAACTTATCACCGTCCAGCTTGGCAGCCAAGCTTTCCGGCGTTTCGTTCCAGCCGTCGAACAGGACGCCAACCACAAGATTGAGCGGCGCATCATCGCCCATACACCAGCCGAGCGAGGATTTCTTTCGAAGCGCATCATAGGCCAGATTACCAATTGCAGCGCGGTCGCCGGAGCCTGCGAAACGGTGTGACAGACCCCAATCTTTGAGGGCATCAGCGACCGGGCGCTTGCGGGCATTCATATCGGCCAATACTTCGCTGGCCGCAGCAATTCTTCCGCCTAAGCGCATGGGGTAACTCCAACTTATTTTTTGTTTTGTCGCATCACTTGGAAATGCACTTGTGGTCGCTCTCTATCGACATTCAAACAAAATAACCACCTCTGATGAGGCTAAGTTTAGCTTTCCAGCGGGAAGAACTTCCATTTCTTGGGGCGGAAGGCGATTTTGGAGCCAATTGGCGCAATATGATCCGGTGACAACTCGATTTCCATTTTGTGGCCTGCCGGGAGCTCTAGTTCCAGATGGCGTGTACCGGCGGTGCGGCGCAGACCAACCACTGTGCCTTCTATTGCAGCGCTGATGCCGTCTGCGATTTCAATATCATACGGGCGGAAAAACAAAGTGCCTTCGCCCGAAGGCATATCATCAGTAGCACCGGCGATTTGTGTGCCGTGATAACGGATTTGGCCGCCGCCAACTGTGACAGGCAAGCGCGAGGATTCGCCGATAAAGCCGAACACAAATGGCGTGCGCGGATTGTCATAGATCTCATCCGGTGTGCCGATTTGCTCGATTTTGCCTTTATTCATGACCACAACGCGGTCTGCCAGCTCCAACGCTTCCTCCTGATCGTGCGTCACGAACACTGTGGTATGCTTGGTTTTATTGTGGATTTCGCGCAGCCATGAGCGCAGCTCGCGGCGCACCTGCGCATCCAGCGCGCCAAATGGTTCATCGAGCAGCAACACCTTCGGTTCAATTGCCATAGCGCGGGCAAGCGCAACACGCTGGCGCTGACCACCTGAAAGCTGGGCGGGATAGCGGTTTTCAAGACCTGGCAATTGAACCAGAGCCAGCAGCTCCATCGCACGACGACGGATTTCCGCCTTTTCCGGGCGGGTACTGGAGGGCATAACTTTGAGGCCAAAGCCGACATTTTCGACCACTGTCATATGGCGGAACAGGGCATAGTGCTGAAATACAAAGCCGACATTGCGCTCTTGCACTGTTTTGCGTGAGGCGTCTTCATCTCCAAAAAACACCGCGCCTTGGGTGGGATACTCAAGGCCGGCGATGAGGCGCAATAGTGTCGTCTTGCCAGAACCGGAGGGACCAAGCAGTGCGATCAACTCGCCAGAACGAATATCCAGCGAAACATCGTTGAGCGCCGGAAACTGGTCGAACTCTTTGCGAACGTTATCAATGCGTACTTCCATGAAGCGTTCCTAGTGTTTTTTAAGGGCTGAAAGCTCGTCTGCGTAGCGCAGCTCGAGCAATGTTTTGAGAATAAGCGTGACCAGCGCCAGCACTGCCAAGAGCGTGGCAACGGCAAACGCGCCAACGAAATTATACTCATTGTAAAGGATTTCGATGTGCAGCGGCATCGTGTTGGTAAGGCCGCGAATGTGGCCTGAAACTACGGATACAGCGCCGAACTCGCCCATGGCGCGGGCGTTGCAGAGCAACACGCCATAAAGCAAGCCCCACTTAATATTGGGCAATGTAACATGCCAAAAAGTCTGCCAGCCATTGGCACCAAGCGACAGAGCCGCCTCTTCGTCAGTAGTGCCCTGTTCCTGCATCAGCGGAATTAGTTCCCGGGCGATGAAGGGGAATGTGACGAATATTGTCGCCAGAACAATCCCTGGAACCGCAAACAATACCTGCACGCCATATGACTTCAAAAAAGGGCCAAGCAAACTTCCGGAGCCGAACAGCAGCACGAACACGAGGCCGGAAATGACAGGCGAGACGGAAAACGGCAGATCAATCAGTGTTGTTAACAGCGCTTTACCCTTGAACTCATACTTGGCAATGGCCCATGCGGCGGCTATGCCGAAGACCAGATTGAGTGGCACAGCAATGGCCGCGACGAACAGTGTGAGATAGATGGCCGATACAGCCTCCGGGTCCACAAGTGCCGCAAAAAACGGGCCGGCCCCTTTGCGGAAGGCTTCTGTGAAGACAGCAACCAGCGGCAAGATTAAGAAGAACGCGAGATAACCCAGTGCGAGCGATGTGAGAATGAAGCGCCAGCGGCGGCTTTCAGTTGTGGCCCGACGCGGGGTAACGCGGATAGGGTCTTCATTGAGGTCACGCGCCATAACCGTACCTCCTTCTGCTCCAAGATTGGATAAGATTGATGATGAGCAGAATCGTAAATGAGATCAACAGCATGATGGTGGCGATGGCGGTGGCGCCGGCATAATCAAACTCTTCGAGCTTGATGACGATGAGAAGCGGCGCAATCTCGGTGACATAGGGTATGTTACCGGCAATGAAAATGACGGAGCCATACTCACCAACGCCGCGCGCAAACGCCAACGCAAAGCCGGTCAAAATGGCGGGAGCGAGACCCGGTAGCAGAACTTGCGAGATGGTTTGCCAGCGGGTTGCGCCGAGCGTGGCGGAGGCTTCTTCGACCTCGTGGTCAATTTCTTCCATGATGGGCTGTACAGTGCGCACAATGAACGGAAGACCGACGAATATGAGTGCAATGACAATGCCAATGTCAGTAAATGCGACTTTGATGCCCAAAGGTTTCAGAAAATGACCAATCCAGCCATTGGGCGCATAAAGCGCAGTGAGCGCAATACCGGCAACGGCGGTTGGCAACGCAAATGGCAGATCCACGATGGCATCAATGATGCCTCGGCCGGGGAATTTATAGCGCACCAACACCCAAGCAATGATGACGCCGAACACGACATTGATGAGCGCGGCAACCAGCGCCGTACCAAAACTAACCAAAAGCGCGTGGATTACACGCTCATCAGTCAAGATTTTCATAAAAGGGGCAATGCCCGGCGTAGCGGCTTTCAAAACCATCGCTGCCAGTGGAATCAAGATAACAAGTGTCAAATAGATAAGTGTGTAGCCAAGCGTCAGCCCGAATCCGGGTAGAACGCTTGGCTTTTTCCAATTTGACTTCGCGGGTGCGAAGAGTTTCGTCATGCGTTAGCCTTTTATTTCGCGGGCATGTATATTTGGTCGAATACACCGCCATCATCGAAATGGTAAGGCTGCGCCTTCGCCCATCCCCCGAAAATTGGATCATCAATAGAGATGAGCTTCAATTTTGGCAGCTTTGCAAGCTCTGCTTGATCGACCAATTCCGGCTTTGACGGGCGATAGTGATGTTTAAGGATCAGCTTTTGGCCTTCCTCAGAATAGAGATAGTTGAGATAAGCTTCCGATACTTTGCGTGTGCCATGAGCATCCACATTTTCATCAACAACAGCAACCGGCGGCTCGGCGAGAATTGATTGCGGTGGCACAACAATATCAAAATTATCCACGCCAAATTCATCTTGCGCCAGATAGGCTTCGTTTTCCCAGGCCAAAAGCACATCTCCGATTTCGCGCTGGGCAAACGTTGTTGTTGAGCCGCGCGCGCCGGTGTCTAACACGGGCACATGCTTATAGAGTTGGCCGATATAGTCCTTAATCTTGGCTTCATCGCCGCTATACTCACTATTCGCCCATGCCCATGCGGCAAGATAGTTCCAGCGCGCGCCGCCTGAGGTTTTCGGATTTGGAGTGATGACTTCAACGCCGTCTTTCACCAGGTCGCCCCAGTTGGTGATAGCTTTCGGGTTGCCCTTACGCACGAGAAATACGATCGTTGACGTATAGGGTGATGAATTGTTTGGCAGTTTTGAGCGCCAGTCTTTGGCTATTTTGCCGGACTTTGCGGCGATAGTGTTGATATCACTTTCAAGCGCGAGTGTTACAACATCAGCTTCCAGACCATCAATAACTGCGCGTGCTTGCTTGCCGGAGCCGCCGTGCGAGGCTTGGATTGTTACCTTACCGCCGGTATCTTTCAGCCACTTGGCCGCAAAGGCCTCGTTGAAATCCTTGTAGAGTTCGCGGGTTGGATCATAGGAAACGTTTAAGATTGTCGCATCTGCAAACGCTGGAGACATTGTTGGCAAAATCATTGATGCAATAATTGTACCTGCGAGCAGGAATGAAGAAATTCGTCTATTCATATCAGCCTCCATGTGTTGAACATGTCAAACACTACTTAATTGATAGTGATAAAGAAAACTCCCATTGCCCGATTTTTGCCATGATTTAGGAAATTCATTCCAAATTAACTGAAGATACGGGATTGTCATTCTTAATTGAGCTTTGAAGCGTTGCGCTATCCAGGACGGCTCGTGTTGCCAGTGCAACGTCTGCAAACACCCGCCTCACTTCACAACTCGCTTCATCGCCGCAGTCCCCGCATTTTTTATAGGCAATCTTACTTAAACACGGCAGCAGAGCGAGCGGCCCGTCAACCAGTCGCAACACTTCGCCATAGGTTACATCTTCCGGCGCGCGCCGCATCAAATACCCGCCGCCCTTACCACGACGACTATCGACAAGGCCATGGCGCTTCAGTTCAAGTAATATTTGTTCAAGAAACTTTTTGGGAATTTTCTGTTCGATAGAAATTTCAGTGATAGACAGGGATTGACGGGGTGCGATCTTGGCCAGCATGACCAGCGCCCGCATTGCATATTTTGCCCGTTGTGAAATCAAGTTACGCTCACTTTATTAGTTAGGGTCTGAACCTGTTAATTTTGATAAAATGGCTGGCGAATGGCGAAACTATGCAAGGAAAACAGTGCCGGACGGGCTTAGGGCCCGTTCTAGCGGTTTGACGCCGCAGAGTGAAGTCAGTTGCCTGTTGGTGCCAAGATCGGGCGTTTTCCGGCGATTGCGTTGTCGCAAAGGCTTGAAGTCGCAAAGGCTTGAACTTGCAAAGGCTCGCCACCGATAGCAAAATGCCGGCATTTCCGGCGTCTTCGTACTTGTGCCTTCGCTTTTGGCACTGATCAAAAATCACCCCGGCCATTTCGTCAAAATTAACAGGTCCAAACCTCAGGCTGCGAAGAATTTAACATTCATTTAGCGGGATGATCCATAGCGGGTCAAATAGCGGGTCAAATAATCGGGATTTAAAAGAAAAACCGGCGCATTGCTACGCCGGGTACAGGATTTATTCAAAGCACCAATAGATATCACGCCAAATCAAAGCGATCTGTGTTCATCACCTTGGTCCATGCGGCCACGAAGTCGCCAATGAACTTTTTCGATGCGTCACTCTGTGCGTAGACTTCCGCCAGCGCACGAAGCTGCGAGTTGGAGCCGAAAACGAGATCGACGCGGGTGCCGGTCCATTTCAAGTCTCCGGACGTCCGGTCACGGCCCTCGAACACGCCGTCGTTATCCGCCGCTGATTTCCACACGGTGCGCATGTCCAGCAGGTTCACGAAGAAATCGTTAGTGAGTGTTTGCGGGCGCTTGGTAAAGACACCATGCGCCGCGCCGCCGCTATTGGCACCTAGAACACGAAGTCCGCCGACGAGTACCGTCAATTCCGGCGCGGTCAGCGTCAGGAGTTGCGCTTTGTCCACCAGCAGTTCCTCTGATGAAACGCTGTAGGTCTTAGGCTGATAGTTGCGGAAACCATCGGCGACTGGCTCGAGATATTCGAAGCTTTCTACATCTGTTTGTTCTTGGCTTGCATCCATGCGGCCAGGGGTGAACGGCACGGTTACAGCATGACCAGCGGCTTTCGCCGCCTGCTCGACGGCGGCGGAACCACCGAGCACGATCAAATCAGCCACCGAGACTTTCTTGCCGAATGATTTTTGGATGTTTTCCAGTGCGGCCAGCACTTTGCCGAGCTGCGCCGGTTGATTGACGTCCCAGTCCTTTTGCGGGGCCAAGCGAATGCGCGCGCCGTTTGCGCCACCGCGCTTATCGGAACCACGGAAGGTGGAGGCCGACGCCCAGGCGGTAGAGACTAATTCCGAAATTGTCAGGCCGGAGTTTAAGATTTTCGTCTTCAAGGCTGCGATGTCATTGGCGTCAATCAAAGCATGGTCCAAAACTGGAATTGGGTCTTGCCAGATCAAATCTTCCGTCGGCACTTCTGAGCCCAAATAACGCACTTTCGGGCCCATATCGCGGTGGGTCAGCTTGAACCATGCGCGGGTGAACGCATCGGCGAGCTGGTCCGGATTGGCATGGAAGCGCTTGGAGATTTCAAAATAAACGGGGTCGGCTTTCATGGCCATATCGGCGGTCGACATCATAGGTGCGTGACGCAGGCCAGGAATGTGGGCATCAGGGGCCAAGTCCTTTTCGGCAATGTTTTTTGGCGTCCATTGCTGCGCACCGGATGGACTTTTGGTCAACTCCCAATCGTGGCCAAGCAGCATATCGAAATAGCCGTTGTCCCATGCAATCGGGTTTGAGGTCCATGCGCCTTCGAGACCGGATGACGTTGTGTGAGCACCGTTGCCGGTGCCGTAGCTGTTCATCCAGCCAAGGCCTTGATCTTCGATTGGACCTGCTTCCGGCTCCCTGCCGACGAGTGCGGGATCGCCAGCGCCGTGGGTTTTGCCGAATGTATGGCCGCCAGCGGTGAGCGCAACGGTTTCTTCATCGTTCATTGCCATGCGGGCAAAAGTTTCGCGGATGTCGCGGGCGGAAGCCAGCGGGTCGGGGTTGCCGTTCGGGCCTTCGGGGTTAACGTAAATCAGGCCCATTTGCACGGCTGCGAGTGGATGTTCCAACTCGCGCTCGCCGGTGTAGCGCTTATCGCCAAGCCAAGTGTCTTCCGCGCCCCAGTAGATGTCTTCTTCCGGCTCCCACACGTCTGAGCGTCCGCCGCCAAACCCGAATGTGGGCAGGCCCATGGATTCAATGGCGCAATTGCCCGCCAAAATCATCAAATCGGCCCATGAAATGGCGTTGCCGTATTTCTGCTTTACCGGCCATAGCAAGCGGCGCGCTTTGTCCAAGCTGACGTTATCCGGCCACGAGTTGAGCGGCGCAAAGCGCTGCGTACCATTTCCCGCGCCGCCACGACCATCGCCGGTGCGGTAGGTGCCGGCGGAATGCCACGCCATGCGGATAAAAAACGGACCGTAGTGACCATAGTCCGCCGGCCACCAATCCTGGCTATCGGTCATGAGCGCGTACAGGTCGGCTTTAAGTGCGGCAAGGTCGAGCTTTTTGAAGGCTTCAGAATAGTTAAACGCGCCCATCGGGTTGGAAAGCGCGGAATGCTGGTGGAGAATTTTCAAGTTCAGCTGGTTTGGCCACCAGTCACGATTAGACCGCACTTGGTTGATGGCATTCGGGCTTACACCATGCATAACAGGGCATTTGCCTGCGCCGCTGTTGGTCTTCGCGTCCATGATAATTCTCCTCGTTCAAGTAAATCTGTTTGGTAATGCACCGAAGTTGCGATAGTTTCCAATCTTAATTTATAGATAATGCAATAGGAAACTCTTATCGCTATGATGACGCTCCGGCATATGCGCTATTTCGACGCCTTGGCAAACACGATGCATTTTGGCAGGGCGGCAAGTCTTGTGCACATCTCACAACCCGCGCTTTCCACGCAGATTGCGGAACTTGAAAAAACGCTGGGTATGCAACTGGTTGAACGCGGAAATTCTGCGTTGCGCTTAACTGAGGCGGGGCAATCCCTGCTGCCGAAAATCAGGGCGATTTTGGCGCAAGTCAAGGCGATTGAAGATGAACATGTTACATTTGGCGAGCCGCTATCCGGCAAGATATCGCTGGGGATTATTCCAACGGTTGCGCCGTATATCATTCCCAAACTGCTCCCGCTTATCCGGCAGCACTATCCGGAACTTGAGATTGAACTGCGCGAGGCGGTCACGGCTTCGCTGATAGATGAGCTGTTGTTCGGGCGCATTGATACGATTATAGCCGCGCTGCCGATTGCCAACGCTAATTTTGAACATGTGATATTGTTCGTTGACCGCTTTCTTGTGGCGGTCGCGGATAATGATCGCGATGTGCTGGCGGGGCCGATTGAGCAAGAGGGATTTGCGCCGGAACGGCTGCTGCTTTTGGAGGAAGGCCACTGCTTGCGCGAACAAGCGCTGGAAGTTTGCCAGTTGCCAGCCTCGCGCCAGCGTGCGAATTTTGGCGCAACCAGCCTTTCGACATTGCTGCAAATGGTGAGCAACGGCATGGGCATGACGCTCATTCCGGAAATGGCTGTTGAAGTGGAGGCAACCCGCAACGCGATGCGTATTGTACGTTTCAGTGAGCCGGAGCCAAGCCGGACAATCGGGCTTTTGTGGCGAAAGTCATCAACGATGAAACGTGATATAAAAGCACTCGGCGAATTGATCCACCAAGTGCAATTTTAAACGGATTAGTCTTTGCCGAGCAAGGACTTCCAGATGACGGCACCGAGTGCCGCACCGGCAAGTGGCGCGAGCCAGAATAACCAAACTTGGCTGATCGCTCCATTTTGCGCGAACACAGCTGCGGCCAGCGAACGGGCTGGATTGACGGATGTATTGCTCACTGGAATCGACACCAGATGGATCAGTGTGAGACCAAAACCGATGGCAATTGGCGCGAAGCCGGCTGGTGCAGTCGAGGCCGTTGAACCTAGTGGATTGATTCCAACATTTGGAACCCCCGATTTCTGGCAGCGATGATTTCGTCTGGGTTTGCGCGCCATGTGAAGGGTTTGGCTTCGCTG
>JAYVRA010000104.1:0-14913 GCA_043776635.1 Phyllobacteriaceae bacterium | reverse complement strand
CTCCGTCCGCCTCATCGCCCCGCCCCAAAAAGGGCGAAGCTTAAAGCCGGACAGATGACATGTTACATAAACCGGTCATATCGTGTGTTCTCGACATGCGAGGTGATGTGCACTAGACTCGGTTGTTAAACTATGATTGACTCAATACTGGAAATTTGGAAAAAATAGTTGAGGGCGAAATATATGAGAATGACCTACCTTTTATTTTTGCTGTTTGGCACACTTGCTTCTGCAACAGCAGAAGAAAGATTCGATTTCTATGTTGTCAAAGTAGCAGGAAAAGCTCCAACGAACTTGGCTGGCTTCAAGAATGTTTCAGGCGCTGCATTTCAAAGCGGTGGCTATTTGGTTGACAAAGTTACTGGAAAAAAGGCTGGCACGATAGTGAAGGTGGAAGTGAATGACGGACCGGGGGGACTCTGATACAAGAAAAATTGCAACCCCTCGATAAAAACACCTGGCAAGATGAAAATCTTGGACTTCTAAACGCTGCGTTTGATGCCAGCGATTGTCTGTTCCTGTTTACTATGTAAAGCGGCGAAGTCGGCATCATCGCCACTCTGTCGGCCACTACATCCGCGCTCGTCCTACCCAAGCTGTGGTGGAAAACCGGTAATCTACCGCCCACGGTGGCATGACTCGGCGCGGGATTGGTATTGGTAGGGAGTGGATTGATATCATTTTCACTTTGTATCCCAAATTATGATATAAATTCTATCAAACAAGCAAGGTTGATATCAAATTGTCGCCGTTACCATCCGCAACATCCACGATGAAACCCATCGCGCGTTGAAGCTACGTGTAAAGAAGCATGAGCGTAGCACAGAAGCTGAGACGCGAGCGATTCTGGAAGAAGCTGATCTGCCAAAGCAGGCGTAAAAAATCGGGGCTGAACTGGCCGCTTTTGGTCGCAAATTTGGCGGGTGGGAACTTGATATTACCCGCGACCAAACGCGCACTGATGCGCCCGATTTCTCGTGATTGCCCTCGAAACCAACGTTGTTTCAAAGGCTCTGAACGACCCGGCAGCCACGCGCGTCACGAGTTGGCTCTACTGGCAAAATCCGGAGACACTCTTTCTTTCGGCGGTTAGTCTTGCAGAATTACTGACTGGTGTAGCCTATTTTCCTGAAGGCAAACGTAAAAATGGCCTTTCAGACAACATGACGATATCGATCATCCGCCTTTTCGAAAGACGCGTACTTTCCCTCGATGCTCAAGCAGCACCGTTCTACGCCACGATAGCAACGGGGGCAAAGAAGAGGGGACGCGCAATTTCCGTCGCAGATTGCCTAATCGCCGCGATCACCGCTGCACACGGCTTATCCGTCGCCACCCGCGATGTCGCCCCGTTTGAAGCGGCGGGGTAAAGGTGATTAATCCTTGGACGCCAAGCTAGAGCAAATCTTTTAAGCGCCAAGGAAGCACGGCAGAATTAGCACTGGTGAGTCAAATAATGTGACTCTTAAGAACCGGAGCGGAGCGTACTTAAGTACGTCAGCACTGGAAGCGCAGAAAATCTCATTAGTTGGCCAGCGGAGTAGAATTATGACTGATTCTTCTTCCCCTTATTCCTCAACACATGACTGTAATCCGCATTATACAAATCTGAATCCCGGAACTCCACATCGCCAAAAACCTTGCCCACCATCACCAGCGCGGTTCGTGTGATCTTGGCTTTGCGGACCTCTTCTTTCATCCCGGCCAGCGTGGTTTTGATGTACAACTCATCCGGCCACGTCGCACGGTAGGCGATGACCACGGGGCAATCCGCGCCGTAATAAGGCTCCAGCGCCTCGCGGATGTAGGCAAGATTGCGGATCGACAGGTGAATGGCCAGCGTCGCGCCGGAACGCCCAAGCGTCTCCAACTCCTCGCCCTTGGGCATGGATGAGGCCTTCATACCAGTGCGGGTGATAATCACTGTCTGGGCGATTTCCGGCAACGTTAATTCCGTTTTCAGCCGCGCCGCAGCGGCGGCGAATGCCGGCACCCCTGGCACCACATCATAGGGAATTGCGAGCGCATCAAGGCGTCGCATTTGCTCAGCCACCGCACCATAAATCGCCGGATCGCCGGAATGCACCCGCGCAACATCCAGCCCCGCTTCATGGGCAAGCCGCATTTCTTCGATGATTTCCCCTAACGCCATCGGCGCAGTATCCATCACCTTTGCGCCCTCGGGAGCCGCCGCAACAATTTCTTCAGGAACCAGAGATCCCGCATAAAGACAAACCGTGCACCGCTCTATCAAGCGCAGGCCCCGCACTGTGATAAGGTCCGGCGCGCCGGGTCCGGCACCAATGAAATAGACGGTCATTCTGCTGCTTCCTTTGCCACAGGCGCAATCCCCGCGCCCGCCTTGCCCGCGTAACCGCGCGGCGTGTAAACCCATGTCTTGCCATCGCCCGTCTTCATGGTGCGGCTCTCGGACGAGCCCACCACAACAACCGTCAACATATCCACATCATTGATGTCCAGATCGACCAGCGATACGACGCGCACCTGCTCGCCCTCACGGCCAAGATTGGTCGCCAAAATCACCGGCGTATCAAACGGACGGTGCTCCAGCAAAATATCCCGCGCATAGGCCAGCTGCGTGCGGCGTTTCCTGGAAACCGGATTATAAAACGCAATCACAAAATCGCCCTCAGCCGCCGCCTTCAGGCGCATCTGGATGGATGGCCATGGCGTCAACAAATCGGACAGTGAGATCGTGCAAAAGTCATGACCAAGCGGCGCACCCGCCCGCGCTGCTGCGCCTTGCAACGCCGAAATTCCGGGCGTGCATTGCACCTCGACGCGCCGCGCCGCGTCCGATAGTCCGCCGCGATCAATCAGTTCAAACACCAGCGTCGCCATCGCATAAATGCCCGCATCGCCAGAGCATACCAGCGCAACACTCTTGCCCTGCCCCGCCAGATCCAGCGCATGGCGCACCCGCAGCTCTTCTGCACCAAGATCAAAATCATGACGTACTTTGCCGTTGGCAAGATTGCCGAGGAGATCGATGTAAAGCCCGTAAGCCACCAAATCCGTAGCCTCGCGCAGCATGGCGGAAGCCTCCGGCGAACGCCACCCATCAGAGCCGGGGCCAATGCCAACGACAAATAGTTTGCCCCGAGCACGGCCAATCTCACTGGCGTTTAAAGGCGCGAGCGCCTGCGCTAATGCCGCCGTCACCCGCTTGGTTTTCATCTTCGGCGCGATAAGTTTTCCAGACAAACCAACCGCCGCCAGCGCCGCGCCTTCCGCCACGCCATGGCAGCCCACTCCGGCGTAAACCACATCAGACGGGTTCACCAAGCGTGGCGTTTCAGCCTCCAAAGTTGTGACATCAAAAAAGCGGGCAGGCACATTAAAATGCGCCGCAACAGCGTTGATTGCCGCCTCGTCCGCCTTTACATCAATCGAAAAAACACCCGCCAAAGCATGAGGCGACAGACCAGTAGCGTTGAGTATTTCAGTCGCTAGTTCGATAGCTTCTGAAGTCTCAGCCCCGCGCTCGCAACCCATGCCCAGGGCAATTATTTTGGGTGCAAAGTGAAGTGTTTTGTCATCCGGTTGAATCTGATTCTCAGTCACATGAATCTTAACCAAGCCATTGCTATCAAACGGAATATTACTTGCAACCAACCAAGTCGCGTCGCCGAACAATTGCGCCTTTTCTCCCGCGGCCAGTGCCGCCATAACTGACTTCGCCGCCTCTGTATTAACAAGAACATACCCCTTCGGCGGCTGGTCCAGCGCCACGCGTAAGCGCACATCGCCAGCAGTGGTAATTGCGGCCGCAACACCCAGCGCCGCGCCGATTTCCCGCGCTAAATCATTGGCCCCATGATGCCCGCCCAGCAGCGGCACAACGGCGGAACCATCATCAGCAACGGCCAAAACCGGCGGCTCGGAGTGCTTGTCATCCAACACAGAACTAAGCAGCCGCACAAGCGCACCCGCCGCCATTACACCAATAATCGGCCTGCCGCCGGCGAATAAATCGCGCACATGATTGCCGGTATTTTCAAACAAAACCCCAGCATCCACGCGGCCCTTCAGTCCGTGAATTTCGCCACCAATTGCCGCTTGAATTTTGCCCGCCACCGGCAATGCCGACGGCGATAGAATGATGATTGCAGGCGTCATTATAGTGTCGTTCCAGTTTTCAAATCGAGCACCCATTTTTCCGCGCCCTTATAAATCAAGATCATCGAAAAATACGGCGCGGCGTCTTCGTGCACTTCGGCCAAGGAAGAAATTTTTTGTGTCGGCAGCGAAACGCGTTCGGCATAGGCCGCATTTGGCATCAATCCCATCGCCTCAATCAGCGCACGGATACGCGCAAAATGCCGCCCCACTTTGATAATCGCCGCCGCATCTGTGGCGTCCAATTGCGCCTTCATCGCGTCATCATCGAGCGGCCCCGGAATAATCGTCAGCACATCATTACGCGCTGCCAGCGGGCGCCCGATAGCAGCAGCCGCTGCCATGACGGACGAGACACCGGGCACGATTTCTACCCTGTATTTCCCGGCCAAGCGCTGGTGCAAATACATGAAAGAGCCATAAAAAAACGGATCACCCTCACACAAAACCACAACATCCGAACCCGCATCCAAATGATGCGATATCGTCTCCGCAGCGCGATCGTAAACTTCTTGAGCCGGAAACCGGTTGGTGTCCATCGGCACAATTATAGGAATTTCCAGTTGCTCGGCGGTGATAAAATGTTCGACAATTGCCCGTGCAAAACTCGGGCCCGTATCCGGCTGCGGATAAGCAACCACATAGGCATCGCGCAAAATGCGGTGCGCTTTCAGTGTCAATAATTCAGGATCGCCCGGCCCGACGCCAATACCAAAAAGAGTTCCGCTCATGCCCGCTCCTTGACTATCGTCAACATCGTCACCGGCATCATCGGCTTGAACGCCATAAACTTACCGACCGCTTCCGCCCGCGAAACAGCGATGCGCGAGAGCTGTCCGCCAAGGGTTTGCGCATAAGCAATCAGCTTCATTTCGCCTTCGACAGTGACCACATTAGCCACCAACCGCCCGCCAGGTTTCAGCGCCTCAAAGCAGGCTTCAAACAGGCCGGGTTCCGTCACACCCCCGCCGATAAAAATCGCATCCGGCTGCGCCAAGCCGACAAGCGCTTGCGGCGCACGGCCTTCGATAATTTTCAAATCCGGCACGCCAAGCGCAATCGCATTATGCTGCATCATCAAGCGCCGCGCGGCATTATCCTCAATCGCAAACGCCTTTGTGCCCCGTGCCGCCCGCTGCCATTCAATAGAAATTGAGCCGCAGCCCGCACCCACATCCCACAGCACGGCACCCGCAAATGGCGCCAGCGCTGCCAGCGATGCCGCCCGCACTTCCTGCTTGGTCAGCTGCCCGTCATGCTCAAACGCACCATCCGGCAGACCGGGAACACTTGCCAAAACGCGGCAGTGCAAATCAGCAAAGCACTCAATGGCCAGCGTGTTGAAATCCGCGCCGCGATGCCGTTTGGCGTTTTCTACTGTAAGCGCAACCCGCCGCTCGGATGCGCCGCCCATATGCTCCAGAACGGCAATCTTGGACGCGCCATAACCGGCCTTGTCCAAAATTTCCGCCGCCTCGCGCACCGTCCCGGCATTCGATGTCAGTGCTAAAATCCGGCGGTTGGGTGACAGGAAGTTTGCCAATCTTGCAGACGAGCGGCCATGGATGGAGATGCAATCGACATCTTGCAGCGCCCAACCGAGACGTGCTGCGGCCAGCGAGAATGCGGAAAGAGCAGGCACAACCAGCATCTCGTCTGCACCAAAAAACTTAGCCAGCGTCGCGCCAATGCCAAAATGCATCGGGTCGCCTGTTGCAATAACGGTCACAGGCGTGCCTCGCCGCTCGCGCAGCGTCTCCATAACGGTTTCAAAGCCTGCGCTCCACAAATGCACTTCCGCTTGCGGATAATCATCAGTGGATAACAACCTGTCAGGCGCCACTATCAGGCTGGCATGGCGCAATGTCGCGTGGGACTTTTCGGACAGGCTGTCAAGCCCGTCATCGCCAACGCCTATGATGGTCAACCAATGCTGTGAAACGCCATACTCGCCGCTCATTTCGTCCACCCTGTGCTCAATGCATTCACCGCCGCTGCCGCCATGGCGCTGCCGCCGCGCCGTCCGCGCACTGTAATGTATGGCACACAGCGAGTGTGCGCCGCCAGCTCCGCCTTGCTCTCCGCGGCGCCGACAAAGCCAACAGGCAGGCCCAAAATCAGCGCCGGTTTCGGTGCGCCTTTGTCGATCAATTCCATCAAGCGAAACAGCGCTGTGGGCGCATTGCCAATAGCAATTATCGCGCCGCCAATCTTGTCACCCCACAAGTCCACTTGCGCGGCTGAGCGGGTGTTGTCGATCTCTTCGGCATGGGCCGCCACTGCCTCATCGCCAATGATACAAATCAGCTGATTATCCTGTGGCAACAACCGTTTGATGATCCCATGGCGCACCATTTCAGCATCGCAAATCACCGGCGCACCATTCAAAAGCGCCACCCTGCCCACCTCTGCTGCTCCGTCGGAAAACAGCAAATCATCCGCCAAATCCACCATGCCGCAAGCGTGAATCATCCGCTCGGCAACATGGGCAATACCCGTAGGAAAACGCTCGAGGTTGGCCTCATGTCTGATAATCGCAAAGGATGCCGCATAGATGGCATCGGGAGAGCGGATGTAGCTGGTTGCATTTGAATTCAGAACTAGTGGCTTATTTTTTTCCACTGAACCAAGTCCCAATATCCATCCCTCACCGCGCATGACGCGATCAACGTCTTCGCGACTTAGTCCCGCTGGTACTTCAAACAATCCTTGCAGCGTACCTGCGTGATCCATCTCGCAGAAAACATCGCACACAGATTTTACTTGCCGCTCGTCCTTGTATCTCGCGTCACTGAATCTGCCGTCAAATAGTTTCAATGAGGGGTAAATTTCAACAATCGTCGAAAGTTTGGAGAGGTCATGGGTGAAACCATTGTCCAATGGCCACACGCAAGTATGCGCGGCAATATCATCATGGTTCAAAAGGTGATGAAGATGCTTCATCCCGAGCATAGATTGGCTGCCCACACAGCCCGCACCCATTAGTTGCCAAACTGATTTTGCCCCTTTGGCAGCTAATTCTGTTGCCCTGAAACCAATGTCACCCTCATAATTATGTTTCGGTTTAGTCGCAGACAGGCCGGAAAAGAACTGCCCCGTTGGTTGCCCCCAATACAGCGGCTTATCGGCAAAAAACTCATTATTTATCTGCCCGGCAACCTCAAACCGATTGGAACGATTGCCTACATCATCTTGAATTCGCTCAGCAAAAATTTTCCACAGACTGCGGTAATCTTCCTTTTGCGAAATTATTTCCAAAGCCCCCAGCGGATAGCCCAACGCAAAATCAAAACCGGTCACTATGCGTTCGTTTAATGAAATGGCAGTACGGATTATTGACGCGATGAGCGTCATCGCCTCGACCCGCGTTCTTGGATTTGTAACATTACGGGTAATCTCGCCGCTCTCGTCCCGCCGGAAATGGGCAAGCCAGATGCTGTCCGCTCCAGATGCCGGAACATTGCGGGCGGACCAGTCAACCATCAGATAATTCTGGAATAGCGGCATAATCTGACAGATCACTTCTTCAAACTCTTCGGCCCCAGCGGATGGTCCGCATGAGGATAAGGCGCATGAGTGTGCCCATGACCGGCATGAGAATGCCTATGGTCGTGATGGTCGTGCGAGTGCCCGTGATGCTCATGCTTCGCTGGCGTCAACGGTGCATCGTCGGCGTGACTATGCAGCGGTGTCCATGGCAATCCATGCTTCACACAAAAAGCCTCATTGCGGCACGACGCATCGCAGTCGCCCTTGCACGGGCAGTTTTCCAAGCCGCCGCCAATGCCCTCAACATGATGGTGATGGCTTTCTTGGGGCCGCCCGACATCAGCCTCAAAGCCCAGCACCTGCTCTCTATATTTGCACAATTGGCAGTTCATATTATTGGTGCCTTCGAGGATTTCGCCAACCCGCTCCACCATCGTGTCGATTACCAACGGATGATCGTTGAGATAGTCCGCCTTGATAAATTGAATGTCGGGATGCCGCGCCGCGACTTCATCGGTCTGGCTATAAATCCGCTTCACCAAAACGCCGGTAAACAGGAAGTAAGGAAACACCACAATCCGCTTGAAACCGAGCTTGGCAACATGCTCCAGCGCCGGTTCAACAAGCGGAAATGTCACGCCGGAATAGGCTGTCTCGCCCCAGCCGAACCCAAGCCCTTCCCATAACATCCGCATCACTTTGGAAACATTGGAATTGGCATCCGGATCAGACGATCCGCGGCCGACCACCACCAGCATCGAATCATGCAACGGCTCGCCTTCGGTCCAACCATTGGCCTTCAGCGCCTGCTTGATCCGATCACCCGCCGCGCGGATCATCTTCAGATCAATGCCAAGTTCACGGCCATAGTCCAGCTTCACGGTCTGGTTTTGCGCGGCCCATGTGTTGAGAACGGAGGGAATATCATTCTTGGCATGTCCGGCGGCAAACAGCATACCCGGCACCGCCAACACATGGTTCACGCCCTTGGCTTTCAGCGCATCCAGCCCGTGCGCCAGCACCGGATTGGCGAATTCCAGATAGCCATAGTCAACCATGTAATGTGGAAACCGCTCGCGCAGACGCTCGGAAAGCACGGCGAATTCCCGCACCGCGTTTTGGTTGCGGCTGCCGTGCCCGCAAATCATAATTCCGTATCGCTTGAACATGGATAGCCTCGTTAAATTCAAATGACGAGGCAAAAGGAACACCACCATAAGAGGTTCCAAACTCGACAGCCTTGAGGTCCGCCCCCGAAATGGGTCAGCATCTGCCAAGATCATCAGAGCTCTTGATAAAAGCGCCGTCTATAGAACCATTCTAAGGCGTGAGACAAATAAGGTCAAACGGGAACACGCCTTTTGTGAAGCGGATTGCGACAGGATGAAATGTCGTCTCATGTAAATTGCGTTTGCATATTTTATATAATATATATAAAATATACAAAAATCCTGCGAAGTAAACGCGAGCGCAAAATGGCAAATCAATTCACCTCCAGCGAGCTTTCACAAAACATTGGCGAAGTGCTGGAAGCTGCGCGTAAAAAATCCTGTCACCATCACGCATTATAAACGCCCGCAGTTTGTCATACTATCTCATGAAAAATTTGAACAAATGCGCAGCGCCGGCACCCCGCACAAAGCCGGCACACGGGATGATTTATCTGATTTCGAAATGGATGAGCTCGCAACGGCTCTTGAAAACTATATCAAAATGCCCTTTAACGAAATCCAAACCGGCAGTGTTGCGACCTACCAATATCTGTGGCTCTGTGAATCACTCTCAGGGCAAACTGCCGGGCGAAAAGAACGGCCAGTCGTTGTTGGCATTCGCCTATCTCGCAACAAATCTGATTTTGTCTATTTCCTGCCCATTACCACTCTGCCGCCACGCCAAGACACTATTGCTATTGAAGTCCCACAAATTGAGCGCAAAAGGGCCGGATTGGATGCAGATCGCCAGCAATGAATTATCATGAGCGAATACAATGCCCATGAAATTCCAGGCTTGCGGGTATTAGAACCGGATGCAAAAATCGGCGAGTTTTCGAAGGCATTTTTCCAAAAAGTGATTATGCTCTGGCTCACGAACTTCAAGCGAAGCTCCCGCGTCAAGCGCCACTAGCAAAGCCATCCATATCCCATGCAAATCTCGCCCGACCTGATCCCCCTCTTCCTCATTCTTACGGCCTTCCTCGCAGGCTTCATCGATTCCATCGCTGGTGGCGGCGGGCTTATCACAGTGCCTGCCCTCATCTTGGCTGGCCTGCCGCCAGTCGTGGCACTCGGGACAAACAAACTCCAATCCCTGTTCGGCTCAGCCAGCGCCACCATCACCTACGCTGCCAAAGGGCATGTCAATCTCAAAGCCCGGTATAAAATGGCGCTCATTTCCGCTGGCGGCGCGGCAATCGGCGCACTGGTTGCCGTTCATATTTCCAGCGATTGGCTGCGCACCTTTCTCCCCTTCATCATGATCGCGATTGCTGTTTATTTCCTCGTCAAACCAAACCTCTCCGACGACGACCGCGTGCAACGCATGACACCGCTGCTTTTCAGCGCCACACTGGTTCCGGCAATCGGTTTTTACGACGGTATTTTCGGTCCCGGCACCGGTTCATTTTTTATGCTGGGATTCGTGTTGCTTGCCGGCTACGGTATCATAAAATCCACAGCCCACACAAAGTTCCTCAACTTTGCCTCCAACATCGGCGCCTTCATCATTTTTGCTTTTTCCGGCGCCATTCAATGGAAAATCGGCCTGATGATGGGGGTAGCGCAGTTTTTCGGCGCGCGTTTGGGTGCACTCGTCGCCATGAAAAACGGCGCAAAGCTTATCAAGCCTCTGCTCGTCACGGTCTGTTTAGTACTCGCGGCAAAGCTGCTGTTCACATGATGTGACGGGCGGAAATGGCAACGTGAAGCGCTGGCTGTTGATTTTTCGCCAGTTTTGCTCTCTAACGCAAGCGTAACAGGGGTGGTAAAATGTTAAAAAGCTGTATTTCAGCAGTTTCAATCGGCCTTTTATCACTAAGCCTCACTGGCTGCGAAACGTCTGGCGTTACCATCGCTCCAACAGTTTCCTCCTATGCAGCGCTTCCTGATGTTGCCGTTGTTCCGGTTCCAACAGCGAAACCAACTAACGATTTGGCGATGGCAGGCCTCGCCGCCGATATTGAAGCGCAAGATATTTCGCAGCCAACGACTATCGCCTATTCGACAGACGCCAATGGTTCTTTAGCCGCAAATTCACTGGTTGAGACTGCATTGACGCCAGACACAGCAGCGAAAATGAATAAGAAGGCCATTCCAGAAGAAGCAATAAGTGTTGCCACCGCACATGCCGTATCTGCGCCGGCAGTGGCAGATGCAAATGGCGCACGTGAATGCCTCATGCGCGCGATGTATTTTGAATCCAACCGCTCCAGCATGGACGGGCAATTGGCCGTCGGCAGCGTTGTCATGAACCGCATCGCATCGGGTCGTTACCCGCGAACTGTTTGCGGTGTTGTCAGCCAATATCAACAGTTTGCTCCGGGTGTGATGACGCGACGCTTAACGGGTGACACCACAGATTTAGCGCGATTAGCCGTAGCAATTTTAGGCGGAAAACGCCACCCGAAAATAGTGCCGCAGGTCATGTTCTTCCACACGGCGGGCCTGCATTTTCCATACAATAACATGCACTATGTCGTTGTGGCTGGCGGCAATCAGTTTTATGAAAAGCGAAGCCGGCGCCATCGCGGCTAGAGCATTTTCGAATAACGTGGAACACGTTATGATTAAGAATAATGAGACAAAAAATAGAGCATTTTCGAATAACGTGGAACACGTTATGATTAAGAATAATGAGATAAAACATAGGGTTAGAGTGACGTTTTGATTCTATCAAAACGAGAAGCACCATGGCGGGAATTATTGGCGGCGGCCAAAGCTCGCCATACGCTTGCCAAAGCTGGGCACCGGCACACTTATATCACCGGAACGGCGGCTTTGCTCGGCGCTGCCTTCCGCCTTATCCAGCCCCAATTTTACCCGCTCCTCAAGCCGTGCCATAATTGCCCGGTCTACTGGATCATTACCATCTAATTCGCGGCTTTGGCCGGTTACAGGATCCTTACGCGGGTCATAATAGACGGTCTGCGCCGGCTGCACTGCGCCGTCAATTCCAAAGGCAGGCACTCTTATCGCTGTTAATTCGTAAGAACCCATTGGTTTATCCGCCGACGGAGCAATGTACCTGACCGCAACAACTTCTTGTCCGTCTAACTCCCACTTTTCACCATCGGCTGGCACGCTACCCCGTGTTTGACACAGAGCAACAAACCCGTTCATACGCGACAGCATCCAATCAAGGTCAACCTTCGCTTCATTAAAAATTATTGGTCGGCCAATAAAATATTGTGCACCGTTGCCAATCATACCAATTGTGGCACCGGCACGAATTTGCCCTGCGCTTGAAAATAAATCAGGCCGGATAAAAAGCGACAATAGTGAACCGCCCTGTTCGGCATCCACAAAAAATTCAGGGCTTACCAAATGATCACTGGGGTACCAATGAACTGCGCTCACTTTGCTGTTTTTCATGAATGATCGAGCCAGAAAATAACACAGCTTCATCGCCTTTTCTGCATCTTGCGATGTGGTCAAACTATAGCGGTCACTCATTATTTCGTTTACAAAACGATTTGGATTAAAGCCCGGCACTGGCCCTCGCCCGACCGTGATGATGCTGTGCGCAGTATGGCGCGAAACGCGGGAGCTGGCATCAGGCATCATCAATTTTGTGATAGGCAATGATGTGCAGTTCGAAAGTCGGTCACCCGTCATTGCTTTGGAATGTTGCGAGACAAAAATGTGAAAATCGCCACACATAATCTGCACATCATTGGCGCCAGCCGGCAAACGGCTCAAATCTTGTTTAAACCCGAATTTCTGCGCTGCCGCAGCGATCAACGCGAGCAACTCGTCCCCGTCTATGGGAAAAAACTCGTCATGCAACAGCGCGCATTCAACAGACTTTAACGGTGCAATTTTCATGTTTCACCTATACTTCATGGGCAATATCTCAAACTGCCGTTAAGATAGCGTGAAGTTGGAGTGCAGTTTTAGAGTAAGATACGTTCAATTGGATTCGTAAATATCAGAATTTACCCTGTTTGGGGTGAACTCAGATTCCAAATGAACGCACCATGTTCATGCGCCCGTCTCCGGCAAATTGCAGGGGATATCGACTGGCAACCAATATGTTTGCTCCAAAACAAGTCGAGTTCAATCGGCACCGGAATTCGCCCGCTTCTTGCGGAGAAGCGCGGTTCCGCTTGATCTCGGGCTCTAATCATCGCCACGCCACCAGCACGGCGCCAAGAGCAATCATCGCCACGCCGATCCAACCCGTCAGCGCCAATTTTTCACCCAAAAACACCACCGCAAATATCGTGACCAGCACAATCGAAAGCTTATCAATCGGCGCCACTTGCGAGGCGGAACCGAGCTTCAGCGCCCGAAAATAGGCCACCCACGATGCGCCCGTTGCCAAACCGGACAGCAATAAAAATACCCACGACTTCAGCGGAATGGTGCCAAGCGCTTGCCACTGCGATGAAAATGACAAAAAGCCCGCAAGTGCCGCAATCACCACCAGCGTGCGGATAAACGTCGCAAAATCAGAGTTGATCGGCCCGACGCCAATCTTGGCAAATATCGCAGTCAGCGCCGCAAAACCAGCCGATAGCAGCGCCCAAAACAGCCAGCTTTCGCTCAAAACTCCACCCCGATTTGCGCCTTCACACCGGACCTGAACGGATGCTTTATCAGCTCCATTTCCGTCACCATATCGGCAATTTCAATCAGCTCATCCTTGGCATTGCGACCGGTTAATACCACATGCGTCATGTGCGGTTTTTGTGTCGCCAGAAACTCCACCACCTCATCAATCGAAACATAATCATAGCGCAGCGCAATATTGATTTCGTCCAGCAGCACCATTTTGATGCGCTCGTCGCGTATCAGCTCCTTGGCCTTTTCCCACGCCAGCCCCGCCATTTCCGTATCCCGTGCGCGGTCCTGCGTCTCCCAGGTAAACCCCTCGCCCATCGTATAAAACGAACATATGTCCGTATGGTTGGCGAGGATCAGATCCCGCTCGCCTGTGGACATGCCACCCTTGATAAACTGCACCACCGCACAAGGAATTTTATGCGCAATATGCCGGAAAATCATACCGAATGCCGCCGTAGATTTACCCTTGCCCTTGCCGGTATGGACGATAATCAGACCCTTCTCATCAGTCTTAGTCGCCATAATCTTATCCCGCGCAGCTTTCTTCTTGGCCATCTTGGAAGCATGGCGGGCAAGGTCGCCCACTACGGGTGAATTTACTTCTTCAGTCATCTCAAATTTCTTCCATCACTTGATTTATAAACACATAGAGCTCTAATTGAATTATCACCATTCATGATTGCAATGTGCCTCGATGTTACCCGTCATTCATAGGCCAATCAATTCAAACGATACCAAATACACGCTCCACCATTTACAACCACATAGAGTCATTATTGAAGGCCATGGTCGAGACGGTTCAGCTATCACAATTCGTATCTCATATAAATCGCATGTCTATTCAATAGCCGGCCAAGATAACGCAGCAGCATATCAATTTTTCGATGAAGGCGGAAAGCGGCGATATTTTTGCGATAAGCGCTATCAACTCTCGCTTAATCTCCCGCAAATTTGCGGGGAGATGATCAAGCTCAATTATCCAACTTGGATTTCGCAAGATCACAACAGAAAAAACAATATGGCGGTCATCGACCTGAATCCAAAAGACGGCCTTCGTTACATAATTTTATATGCTCTGCTGCCAAGCAAAGCAGAGGATATAAGCGTCGAACTGGTCGTAAAAAGTGCCTACGAAGGGCAAGTGAACAATATAGGAAAACTGAAAAAGCTGGGCGTCACACAAATTATCAAAAAGTGTTATTTTGAAAAAATCTCGATTCCGAAATAAAAAAGGCCCCGTAAAGGGCCTTGATTATGGCTTTCACCGTGTGAGTGCCCCTTACCGTGGTGTACAGGCCTCAAGGGCGGGCTTGCAGTAGCGACCTTTCGGAAGCCTCACTGTCTGCTGCTGCTAATTTGATACCACAAACATCTATTAAAGGCAATATGCACTACTTAAAAGGTAGCTCTAGTGGATTGATTCCAACATTTGGAACCCCCGATTTCTGGCAGCGATGATTTCGTCTGGGTTTGCGCGCCATGTGAAGGGTTTGGCTTCGCTGTG
>JAYVRA010000103.1:0-15118 GCA_043776635.1 Phyllobacteriaceae bacterium | reverse complement strand
ACACCGTCATAGCATCTTCACCACCACCACCTCCGTCCGTCGACTACCGTCGACACCTTCACTGCCAAGGGGAAGGCTGAGAGGCGTGGTGAAAATGCCGGATGGATTTATTGTTTAACTGCTCAGACCCATCGGGTGTAAACCGCTCCGCTCAGCTCAGCCTAATCACAACCACGCCGCCCACAATAAATGAGATGCCAAGCAGTCGCCATTTGCCGATATGTTCTTTAAGCAGCACCGCCGATATGCCGGTCGCAAATAATATTGATGTCTCGCGCAGTGCGGCTACCGAGGCTACCGGCACGTAGAGGCTCATGGCCCACAGTGCTGCTCCATAAGAGCCGATGGTGCAGAAGCCCCCTAAGAAACCTGCCAGTGCTCGTTTTTTGACGACCGCGACGAGTTCGTTGGGTGTGTTGTAGAGTGCCCATGCCACCAGAGGCATGGCGTGGAGCACAAAAATCCATAGAGTGTAGGCAATCGCCGCATCGGATTTGCGCACGCCGATGCCGTCCGTCACAGTGTACGCGGCGATGAAGCAAGCGTTGAGCAAGGCCGTGGCGACGGTGAATTTATAGGTGGCGCTGCGACGCAATGATTCCCACGCCATGATCATGATCCCGCCGGAGACAATCAATATTCCCGCCCAGCGCAATGCAGGCAGCGGTTCACCGATGAGCGGCAGGCTGACCAATGCGACAAGCAGCGGCGCTGATCCACGCATCAGCGGATAGGCCAGACTCATGTCACCGGATTTATAGGCGCTGGCAACAAGGACCACGTATAGTGCCTGCAGCACCGCTGAAGTGGCGACAAACGGCCAACTTGCAGGGGCGGGCTGGTCTAAAAATGGCAGAACACTGCCGGCAATCAGGGCGGCGAACAACATAATGAGCACTGCATTGAGGAACTTGTCGCCGTCAGATTTTACCAGAGCATTCCAGCTGGCGTGGAGAAACGCGCCCGCTAATACGATGAGCAGCACATTACCCGGGATTGATTGCATAACGACTCGATTGCTTAATTGAGAGGCAAAGCCAACTTTGCACCGTAACCAAGTGAAATCCAGCCTTGCGATGGAGCCAATGGTGTGAAAAAAGCGGGACATGAATTATCGCCACGCCTACCATGCCGGAAACTTTGCCGATGTCGCAAAGCACATCATTGTCACGCGCATTGTTGAATATTTGAAGCAAAAAGACAAAGCGTTCCGCGTGATTGATACACATGCGGGCATTGGTATCTATGACCTCACCGGCACGGAAGCGCAGAAGACCGGCGAATGGCAGGGCGGCGCAGACAAGGTATTGGCGGCTGATTTGGGGCCAAAAATTACGCCGCTCGTTGCGCCATGGCTGAACATTGTGCGCAGTGTTAATAGCGATGCCAGTTTGAAGAAGTATCCCGGATCGCCAAAGCTGATACGTATGCTGCTGCGCAAGCAGGACCGGTTGACGGCGATTGAGCTTCATCCCGACGATGCGCGCAAACTTTCCGGCCATTTTGCCGGAGATTATCAAACCCGTGTGATCGAACTTGACGGCTGGCTGGCACTTGGTTCGCAGCTGCCGCCGAAGGAAAAGCGCGGCATGGTTTTGGTAGATCCGCCATTTGAGGAGCATGACGAATTTGACCGGCTTGTAGACGGGCTTATCAAAGCGCATGGCCGTTGGCCGGGTGGGATTTATGCGCTGTGGTATCCAATCAAGAACCGTAAGGAACTGAACTTGTTCCATAAAAGGCTGAAGGACAGTGGGATTGGCAAGATCTTGAATACCGAACTTGTGGTGCGCACGCTGGCTCCTGATACGGGGCTTGCGGGAACCGGTATGATTATTGTGAACCCGCCATACACGCTGGAAGCTGAGCTGAAATTAATATTTCCAAAGCTAATTGACTTGATGAAACAGGATCAGAATCCCTATTGGACAGTGGAGTGGGTGGCTGGCGAAATTGCGGCGGAACCGCTTGACCGGGACTAGACTTCTCAGCGAAGATATTATTCACGAATCTCCCATTTGAAAGGCACTTTTTATGCGTGGTGCAAATGCAGTATCAGGACTTGCTGGCTTGACGTTGGCAATATTGACTCCAATCTCCGGGGCGCGTGCGGGCGATGTTTCGGGCTGCGATGCACCCTCAATATTATCAACAATAGCCTCGCGTTTTCACCATCAATCGCGCGAAGTTTACCATAATGATTTGGTGATTGAATCTTACACCAAGGTGCATCAACACCGCTTGGAGGCGGCGCGTTATTCCAGCCCGATTGCGCGGCGCTATTGCATGGCAACGGCCCGTGTTTCCAATGGGCATCACTATCCGGTTCGCTATTTTATAGAAGGCGGCATGGGCTTGGCATCGGTTGGCGACAATGTGGAATTTTGCGTGAGCGGATTTGACCGTTGGAATATCCACAATAGCTACTGCCGCGTTGCACGGTAAATTCAAGTGAAATTATGGACAAAAATCAGCCTGTCAGCGGCCATATTTCTATTTATGCAAGGCTGTGACGATAGGGTCGGCCATGAGGCGCAGACCACACAAGCGCCAACACCTATTGCCAACGCCGCACCGGAAAAGCCTGCCACACAAATGGCTGCCCCTGCCCCTCAGACGGGTAATGCCGCGCCGAAACCAGTTGTTTCGACTACTATTCCACAAGGAAGCGGGTTTGATTTTTATGTGCTGTCTCTATCCTGGTCGCCATCATTTTGCTTGGCCAAGGGTGCGGACAGTGACCCGGCGCAGTGCCGGTCATCCAAGCCCTTTGACTTTATTGTCCATGGTCTATGGCCGCAAAATGAGCGCGGGTATCCGGAAGGATGTGAGACCCGAGACTATCCCAACCGTGAGCAAATTCGTTCCATATCTGACATAACACCATCAGCTGGTCTAGTGCGGCATGAGTGGGAAAAGCACGGCGGGTGCTCCGGACTATCTGTCGATGACTATTTTGAGGTGATGCACCAAGCGCGGTTACGGGTGAAAATTCCGGCGCAGTTTAGCCGTCCGGCGCTTGATTTTTCGTTGACGCCTTATGTTATTGAGTCAGCCTTCATCCGCGCCAATCCCGGGCTCGTCACGAATGCAATTTCGACAGCTTGCAGCCATGGAAATCTTAACGAAGTCCGCATTTGCCTGACTAAAAATCTAGAGTTTTATTCCTGCCCCGAGGTTGACCGTGATGCGTGCCGCAGCAAACTCATAACCATCCCGGCTCCTTGAAAGGAAATTTCGATGCCCAAACTACTTATCTCCACGACCTCGCCCTACAGCGCTAAAGCCCGGATGGCAGCGGTTCACGCTACCTATGAATGCGAATGGGTTTTGGTGGATACAACCAAGCCTAACGCTGAGCTATCAGCCGCTAACCCATTGGGAAAAATACCTGTTTTGCTTACGGAGACTGATGGTGCGGTGTTTGATAGTGTGGTGATTTTGCAATATATCAACCGCGCGACCGGCGGCAAATTGCTGCCGAAAAACCCTGCCAAGCGGCTGGAAGCAGAGCGCATGGAAGCGATTGCTGATGGTATTTGTGACTGCGCGATTGCGTTCATCTATGAAAAACGCCAGCGTCCTGAGGCGTTGCAATTTCAAGGCTGGCTGGACAAGCAGTGGGGCAAAGTTACCGTTGCGCTGGACTATTTGGAGGCTAATCCTCCGAAGCTTCCATCGCGGATTCATGGCGGGCATATCGCGCTGGCAGCTGCGCTTGGCTACCTCACTTTGCGCTTCCCCGGCTGGGAAAAAGGCCACCCGAAATTGAAGCGTTACGCCAAAAAATTTAGCGATACTCACCAAGCATTGGCTATATATTTACCCCATTCTGTTTGAGCCGCTTCACATTGCATTAACGGACATTAGAAGGCGATTTGATTTGGTGCTGTCTCCCAATATGCGCGGTGCATTGTTTATGGCCATAGCCATGGCTGGTTTTACCATCAATGACACGTTCACAAAGTCGGTTTCGGCACATCTGAATGTCGGGCAGATCATGCTGGTACGCGGGCTCATGGCCTCCGTTTTGATGTTTATCTACTGCTGGAAATCCGGCGCTTTGCGCCCGCCGAAAATGCTGCTGCGGCCGGCAGTGATCGGTCGCTCCATCGGCGAAATGCTTGGAACCGTTACGTTTTTAATCGGCCTGCAACATATTCCGCTAGGCAACGCCTCTGCAATTCTGCAGGCACTGCCGCTGGCCGTGACTATGGGGGCAGCGCTGTTTTTGAATGAAAAAGTCGGCTGGCGGCGCTGGCTGGCGATTTGCGTGGGCTTTGTTGGCGTGATGATTGTCGTGAGGCCCGGTGCTGCCGGATTTAGTTCATGGTCGCTGATGATCGTCGCCTGCGTGGTCTTCTGCATGTTTCGCGATCTCGTAACCCGCGCTGCGCCGAAAGATATTCCCTCCGCTTTCTTAGCTTTATCAACCACTTGCATGATTACGTTCACGGGTCTTGTGCTGTATATCCCGCTCGGGGGTTGGCAACCTGTAGAGCCAATTTTGCTTTCCAAACTTGCGGTAGCTTCTGTTTGCCTTCTGTTTGGCTACCTGTTCGTCATCCAAGCCATGCGCGTAGGCGAGATCGGCTTTGTCGCGCCCTTCCGATATACGGGACTTTTATGGGCGCTGACTTTGGGCTTTTTTACACTTGGCGAAGTACCGGATTTGACAACTCTGTCGGGCGCGGCAGTCGTCATTGGCAGTGGCGTCTATGCGTTCCACCGCGAGCGGGTGCACACCCGCCGCCTCATCGGGCAGGGTGCGTGATGCACATTGCCGGGCTGATTTTGGCAGGCGGACGCTCCTCCAGAATGGGGTCGAATAAAGCACGCCAAGCTCTTGGAGAGGATACGCTGATCGCACGGGTGGTGCACGGACTGGGTGCGCAAGTCACGCGGATTGCCATCAGCGCCAATGAGCCGCTGGAGGTTGATAAGGCGTGCCCGATATTGTCTGATACAATCCCAAATTTTGCCGGTCCACTGGCGGGAATTTCGGCGGGCCTGAAATGGGCACATGCGCTGCCGGACCGCCCGGATTTTCTCGCCATCGTGCCTGTCGATGCGCCGTTCTTTCCAGGCAATCTGGTCGCAAATTTGAGCCGCCAAACGCCGCCGGATTTCATCTCAGTTGCCCGCTGCAACGGCGTGACACATCAAACATTTTCACTCTTGCCAATCAGCCTTACGCCAATCTTAGAGGCCTACCTATTAAACAACGGCAGCCTGAAATTAATGGATTTTATCGCAACCCAAAACCATCGCTTTGTTGACTTTGAAGCCACACAAGGCTTTGACCCGTTCTTGAACATCAACACGCCGGATGACCTCAAAGCGGCAGAACTGATTTTGAAAAACTTATGAGTAAGCAAAACATCATCGGCATCACCGGCTGGAAAAACTCCGGCAAAACCACGCTGACGGAAAAGCTGGTGGCGCAGCTTGTGCGCCGTGGCTACCGGATTGCCACAGTCAAACATGCGCATCATGAATTTGATATCGACCACGAGGGCCGCGACAGTTTTCGCCATCGCAAAGCTGGCGCGTCGGAAGTTGCAATCGTCTCGTCGCGCCGCTGGGCACTTATTCACGAACTTGAGGGGATGAGCGAGCCGCCGTTGCATGAGGTGTTGTCACGCCTGTCGCCTTGTGATCTCGTTATAATTGAAGGTTATAAGCGGGAGGGCCACAAGAAAATCGAAGTGCGCCGTGCGACCGCTACAGATGCGATCCCGCTGGCACCCACGGATAAATCCATCATCGCCATCGCCTCGGATGTGGAAGTAACCGATACATCACTGCCAGTTTTCGATGTGAATGACGTAAAGGCAATCGCAGATTTCATCGTTATGACCTGTCTCGGCTAAGCCAAACTTATAGCCGCAACCGTCAAACATGTGATTATTTACTAATGTATTGAACGAATTGTCAGTTGCATTTCATGCCAAACGTGATTGGATTATCCCCAAGACGGGGCTCGTAAAAAAGCAGCGATCTAAAACCAAAGGTTTGTGCTCCACCCGGCTTAAGAAAAACCGAAGAACCACAGAGGTCCATATGACAATTTCCAGACGTTTTACCCTCGCACTTTCCGCCGCCGTAATGGCGTTCGGCATCAGCGCTGTCTCTGCGCAAGACATGAAGAAGCTGATCATCGGCACCGAGGGCGCTTACCCGCCATTCAACAACATCACTGCGGATGGCAAGGTCGAAGGCTTCGATATTGATATCGCCAACGCACTGTGCACACAGATGAAAATGGAATGCACTATCGTCACGCAAGATTGGGATGGCATCATTCCGGCGCTGGAAGCAAAGAAGTTTGATGCGATAATCGCGTCGATGTCGATCACTGAAGAGCGCAAGAAGAAGGTCGATTTCACCCATAAATATTATAACACGCCGCCGGCAATTGCGGTGGCAAAAGATTCCACCATCAAGGATATCTCGCCAGAATCTATGAAGGGCAAGACAATTGGCGCGCAGGGTTCGACCATCCACCAGAATTATTTGGAAGCCACTTATAAGGATTCGACCATTAAATCCTATCCAACTGCTGAAGAATATAAACTCGACCTCGCCAATGGCCGTATTGATGCCGTCAATGACGATATTATGGTTCTCAGAGGTTGGCTGGCAACACCGGAAGGGGCCTGTTGCAAGCTGCTTGGCACAATCGTTCCAGATCCAAAAATCCATGGTGAAGGCGCAGGCATTGCTGTTCGCAAAGGCGATACAGAACTACGTGACAAGCTGAACGCCGCCATCGACGCCATCCGCGCCAGCGGCGAATATGACAAGATCGCCAAGAAGTATTTCGACTTCGATGTTTACGGCGGCTGATTTTAGCACTAAACGCGAAAACAATGAGCGTGGCAGGCAACTGCCGCGCTGTTTTTATAAAAATGTGCCGCTCGACTTGCTGCGCAGTTTCGCCTGGATCCCAACAAAGGATATGCCCAATTAATATCTGAAAGATCAGTCTTTTTGATATTCGACCCGGTCAAAGACGCTGCGACGCAAGGCTAAATACTCACCCATGCTGACGTTTTAAATCGTCGTTGGAACGTCATTCCGGACAAGCGCAGCGCAGATCCGGAATCCGGATGTGTGGAGGTGGACAAGTGTCAAAATGGGTTTTTACGGTAAATGTTTCGCCGTGACTAACATTGTGAAAAATGTACGGCCATCCATCTCTGGATGCCGGATCTACGCTGCGCTTGTCCGGCATGACGGCCACACGGGGGATTGGCCATAAGGCAAGCAAACGATGAGTCAGCGTTGGCATGAACGGCTCTAATAGCTAACCCCTACCCGAACACCCGCTCCGCCTCTATCGCCAACCCCAAGCCCACGCTGCCGAACACGTCGCCGCTGACAAATTCACTTGTGGGAAACAGAGCCTCAAGCATATGCCGCACCAGCGGGATTTGGCAGGTTCCCCCGGTTAGGAAGACAGCGTCAATCGACGTAGACGCTACGCCGGCCAAGGCTAATGTCTTTATACTTGTCTCACGCAAACGCTCCACCAGCCGCGCCACATCATACTCAAACGCAACGCGCAGGAACTCGATGTCGTTAGCGGCGACACCAACTAATTTGGCAAAATGCCGGTCGCGGGATGATAGTGCCACTTTGGCATCTTCCACCTGCCCCGCCAACCGGTGGCCATCACGGTGTTCGACAATCTCAATCAAACGCTCGAACAATTCCGGCTTTGCGGCGTCCCTCAAAATGGCTTTCATCTGGCTTAGCGCTTTGGCGTCCGACAGGCTGTTGATGCGGTGCCATGTTGCAAGATCGTTGAACGGCCAGACCGGCAAATTGCGCTTGCCATCCTTGGCGTGCGATCCGAGACCCAGCATCGGCATCACTTGGGAAACGCTGAGCACGCGGTCCATATCCGTGCCGCCGACATGCACACCGCCATTTGCCAGCACTTGGCTCTTTGTTGCACCATTTGGCGGCACTAATCTGGCAACGGTAAAATCCGCCGTGCCGCCGCCGATATCGGCAATCATCACCAACCTTTCTTGTCTCAGGCTCCGCTCATAATCCAGAGCTGCCGCGATGGGTTCGAGCTGAAAGCTGATATTTTTGAAGCCTTGCCGACGGGCAATTTTCTCAAGCGTCGCCTGCGCCAGTTTGTCAGCCTCATCATCTTCATCAATAAAATGCACAGGGCGACCCAGCACAACATTGGTGATTTCGACGCCAAGTTCGCTTTCGGCCTTGATCTTCAAATGCTTGATAAATTTGCCCAGAATATCCTCAAACGAAACCAATTTGCCGCGAATGCGGGTGGAATCGGACATCAAGCTGGTGCCAAGCACGCTTTTGAGCGAGCGCATCAAGCGCCCGCCGCCGCCATCGGAATAAAGCGCGATAGCATCGCGGCCGAAATGGTCCTTGCCGCTTTCAAAATCGAAAAACAATGCGCTGGGAATTGTGCCGCTTTGGCCTTCAACAGGCAGCAAACGCGGCGTTCCATTTTCGCAAACCGTCACTGTCGAATTTGACGTGCCAAAATCGAGGCCGATACTGAAACCCATGGAAGCTCCTTGATTTGCGAAGCGCGGGTTGAACAGGATTGAGGGCAATAGGCAAGCGCTAAATCACGCCCGCAACGCCTTTGATCAGAGTAATTGCCCCTAATAACGCCATAATGACCAGCACAATTTTCCGGAATATTTCTTGATCCACCGACTTAAAGCTACGGCTTCCTATCCAGACACCCAGCAGCAGCGCAGGCAGAAAAATCAGCGCGCGCACAAACGCGGTTTGAGTGATCAGCCCTTCACGCGCTTGAAATGTCAGCCCGATCAAATCTGTAGCGAGAAAAAAAGCAATAACTGATGCCCTGCCCGCGATATGTCCGGCAGGCGAGGCGAAATAAAACAGGATAACCGGCGGCCCGCCAATACCAAACGCCCCGTTACAAAAGCCCGAAGCAGCTCCTGCCAAGGTTGAGACGAGCTTATTTGGCATCGTTTTCATAGCATAGCCCACCGCCATCATCGCCACCGCGACCAGCACGAAAACACCGAGCGCAATTTGCATCGGCTCTTGCGGCCCGTGTGCGAGCAGATAAACACCTAGCGGTGTGGCAATCAGACAACCGACAATCAATGGTATCAGGCTTTTCCAATGCACATCTTTCCAAATGCCGGGAAGCAAATGCAGGCTGGCCGCCACTTCAAGCATAAAAATAGAAGGCACAACTTCCTGCGCGGGCAGCAGCAAGGACAGCGACGTCACCGCTAACAACGAAAAGCCAAAGCCGGAAAACCCGCGCACGATAGCGGCAAGAAATATAAGAAGTGATGCGGTGGCAATCATCAAAGGCGTCATAGCCAAGCCTAGCGGCAGGGCAATGTTATGGAAAGGCCAGTCCCCGATAAACTGTGGTCCAGTGTTACGCGGCCTGTCGCTCACTTGGCAATGCGCCGCCTGTTCCCAGCGGCGCGAAAGACGGCGTCACTACCCCAAAGACAACCCTATTTTTACCCGTATGTTTAGCGCGATACAGCGCCTAATCTGCCGCCTTCATCGCTTGCGACAAAGCAAGATCACGGGCCACCCGCACAGCACCGATGCTGACTGACAAAGCCAGAATTTGTGTATCAATCGTCAGTTCAATTTTATGAACCGCTGATAAGATACGGGCAGAGATCCCGGCGCCAATATCGCGGCCGGCATCCGACACGAGCACCGCGAACTATTCGTCGCCGATGCGAGATGCCATGTCTTGACTGCGCACCGCGCCATTAATCGCATTAGCAATTGCGATCAGCGCCTTGTCACCATTGAGATGGCCGTGTGAGTCATTGATGTGCTTAAAATTATCGGCATCGATCATAAGTAAAAAACCATCATGCATTAACACGGGGGGCGTATTCGTGTCCGCACTCGTGCCGGTCAATCGAGCAAAAAATTCCCGTCTGTTCAACAGGCCGGTTAGAAAGTCTTCCTCAGCATTTTTTTAACTTCCTTGTGAACGCCGTAAATATGTTTGGCTGCAAAAAAGAAAGCCATTACGATTGGCCAACCAATAACCGCTCCTACAAATGCCCCGACAAAATAGGCATAGTTCGCCATGCCTTGCGCATCATTCGCAAAAAAATGTTGATATGACGCTTAAGGAAACACCAGAGCAAATTGCAATTGCTATCACAAGTATAAATGTGCGGCGGACAACATCAAACGCTGTGTTAAATTGCAGTGCATAACGGATCATTTGATTTTCGCTCAGGGGCAACATTAACAATAGATATTCACCATACCTGATACGCCATAAGCGAAGCTAAAGCATTTCACTAAAGCTTTAAGCACTTAGGGTCTGAACCTGTTAATTTTGATGAAATGGCAGGCGAATGGCGAAAATATGCAAAGAAAACAGTGCAGACCGGTCCGTGGCCTGTTCAAACTGTTTGACGCCTCAGATTGAAGCCTGTTGGCTGCCATTTCGTCAAAATTAACAGGTCCAGACCCTAGGCTGGAGCCAGTAACAAGCTCGTGTCTGTGCGCGAAATGCCATCGAACGTGCGCATTTTTGCCAGCACGCGGTCGAACTCAACCAAGTCGCGTGCCTCAATTTCGGCCACTAAATCCCATGCACCATTGGTGGTGTGCAACTGCGTAACTTCAGGAATTTGGCGCAGTTGACGCACCACATTGCCGGTATGTCTGCCGGAAACTTCAATCATAGTCACCGCGCGAACCTTGTGCGCATCGGGTAATTCCTTGGTGCGAACTGTGAAACCGGTAATCGTGCCCTCATTCATCAGCCGGTCCAGACGGTTCTGCACCGTGCCGCGCGAGACCTCCAAAATGTCAGCAAGTTTCGATAAGGGCGCACGGCCATCATGGCGCAACGCTGCAATCAGTGCCCGGTCTAAATCATCCATACTCTTCACTTCGCCAATTAAGTTAGCATTATGTCGTAATCTTTGGTCTATTTTGCAACATATTGAGATTTATCACAAGCTCTTTCGTCATTAGGTTTGTCGAAACAGTCTAAAGCGGAATGGAAACAAGAAAATGGTCAAATTTGTCGGCACTCATGATGTGATAACGCTGGTAAACCAAGTTGGCATCGAGACTGTATTTGCTGCCATAGTTGCGGAAGCGGAAGCCGATTTCCGCCGCTGGGACGAATTTGAAAAAGTCGCCCGCGTTGCCAGCCATTCGCTGAATGGCGTCATCGAGTTGATGCCCACCAGCGACGGCCATACTTACGGTTTGAAATTCGTCAATGGCCATCCGAAGAATACAGCAACCGGCCTTCGTACCGTGACTGCCTTCGGCTTGCTCGCCGATGTGGACACCGGCTATCCAGTGTTCTTAGCCGAAATGACTATCACAACCGCACTGCGCACAGCCGCAACTTCCGCGCTCGCTGCAAAATACCTGGCGCGCAAGGACGCCAAGACGATGGCGCTGATTGGTCTTGGTGCACAGTCCGAATTCCAGACGCTGGCGTTCAAAGCCATCCTTGGCATAACGACGCTGCGCGTGTTCGATGTAGACGCGGATGCCACTAAAAAGTTTGCCCGTAACATGAGCGACTCGGAGCTCAAAATCATCTATTGCGCTAGCGCGGAGGAAGCCGTCACCGGCGCGGACATAATCACCACCGTGACAGCAGACAAGCGCAATGCGACAATTTTGAGCGACAACATGGTCGGGTCTGGCGTTCACTTAAATGCAGTCGGTGGTGATTGCCCCGGCAAAACGGAGCTGCATCGCGATATTTTGCTGCGCGCCAACATCTTCACCGAATTCACCCCGCAAACCCGCATTGAAGGCGAAATCCAGCAATTGCCGGAAGACCATGAAGTCACGGAACTATGGGAAGTGATTTCCGGCCTCAAGCCGGGTCGCGAGAGTGACCGCCAGATCACCCTGTTCGATAGCGTCGGCTTTGCCATCGAAGATTTCTCCACGCTGCACGTCATGCGCCGCCTCGCGGACGAAACTGGACTAGGCCGCGAAATCGACTTACTTCCTGATCCAGGCGATCCGAAAGACCTGTTCGGGTTGATTAAATCGGCAGCACCAAAGCCAACTGGATTGAGCGCGTAACATGAAAACCATCGAACTTATTGGCGCACCTGTTCAGCTCGGTGCCGGACTTGCCGGTTGCGCCATGGGACCGAGCGCGATGCGGGTGGCCGGACTTGAAGAGCGACTCACTTCGCTTTCGCACACAATCTTTGACAAGGGCGATTTGACGTCAAAGCCGGTAACGGACATCACGCTGCAAGGCATGACTAAACACTTGCCGGAAATCGCGGGCTGGACCCGCACCTTGGATAGCGCCGCGTTTGCCTCGCTAACCGCTGGCAACATTCCGATATTTCTGGGCGGCGACCATTCTCTTGCGATGGGCACAGTCTCCGGGGCGGCGCGTTATGCAGAACAAGTGAACAGGCCTCTGTTCGTTTTGTGGCTTGATGCCCACGCCGATTATAACACGCCACAAACCTCGCCGTCCGGCAACATGCACGGCATGTCCGTTGCGTTCTTTACAGGGTCGTCCGGCTTTGATGGCATTTTGAAAGACGACCGCGCCATCGTCGATCCGCGAAATGTGTTCATCATGGGCGTGCGCTCCATCGACCGTGATGAGCGCCGTGCGCTGGCTCATGCCGGTGTCAATGTATTAGACATGCGAGCGCTGGATGAGCATGGCATTGCCGGTCTCTTGCGCGAAGTACTGGAAACCGTGCGCGATGCCGACGGTCTGTTGCATGTCAGCTTGGACGCGGATTTCATCGACCCGCAAATTGCGCCGGGCACAGGCACTGCCGTCAATGGCGGCGCAACCTATCGCGAAGCGCATCTGGCTATGGAGATGCTGGCCGACAGCGGGCTACTCACCTCGATGGATGTGGTTGAACTCAACCCGTTCCTCGATGAGCGCGGAAAAACCGCCATTCTGCTTGCAGAACTAATCGCCAGCCTTTTCGGCCAACGCATATTCGAAGCGGTGGATGCGTCGTCTTTTGTCGCCCGCGACGGTGGACAGCCGTCCGCCAGAGTGCTTCACTCTAACTAATATAACTCCACAGAGGGTAAGTGGGCATGGAAACATTGGGACTCCTGGGATTTGGGCCCACGGGCTGGGGCGATGAAATTCTTTCCGGCATCGGCGTCACCATTGCTCTGGCTTTGGCGACACTGCCTGTCGGCCTCACTATCGGTTTCTTCGTGGCGCTCGCCAAACAGTCCAATGAGCCATCGCTTCGCCTCGCGGCCAATATATACACCACAATTTTTCGCGGGCTTCCTGAATTGCTGACGCTGTTCATCGTGTTTTACGGTGCGCAAATCGGCATTCAAATGGCCTATGCATCCATTTTTGGATCAGAGCGGGTTATCGAGGTCAACGCCTTTGTCTCCGGTATGATTGCGCTTGGTGTTGTGTTTTCCTCCTATTCGTCCGAAGTGTTCCTTTCCGCATTCCGCGCCATTCCCAAGGGCCAATATGAAGGCGGGTGGGCTATCGGCCTCACCTCGTGGCACACGATGCGTTTGGTAGTATTTCCCCAGCTCATCAAAATCGCCCTGCCCGGCCTTGCAAACTTGTGGCTGATTTTGCTGAAAGATACAGCGCTGGTTTCTGCCGTGGGCCTCGCTGATATTTTGCGCCAGACAGGCGTAGCCGCTCGTGTCACCAAACACGCATTTCTATTTTTTGGCATCGCCACTTTAATTTACCTGCTGCTGGCAATTATCTCCTCATTCTTCGTCAACCGCATCAGCGACTGGGCATCCAAAAGCGAGGCTGCACGATGAGCGCGATAGAGGCAATGCCAAAAGTTCAAAAGCCCGCTGCACCGCCGCGAGAGTGGACCAAGACTCGTATCATCGGCTGGTGCATGGTCGCGCTTTGGGTATTCATTATCGGTTCGCTGGTCTACTGGCTCATAGAGGCATGGAACCCCGAACTGTTTGATAAATATAAGCCAAAATACATCAGCGGCCTTCTGGTAACCGTAAAGCTGGTGGTGTCTTCTATTCTGCTCGGTGCTCTTCTGTCTTTCCCGCTGGCAGCCATGCGCATGTCGTCGAATAAAATATTGAACGGCGTAGCCTATGCTTACGTCTATTTCTTTCGCGGAACGCCACTGCTCGCGCAGACATTTTTGATCTACTACGGCCTCGGAGAATTCCGGCCCCAAATGGAGGCCGTTGGCCTATGGGAGTTCTTCAAAGACGCGTGGAACTGCGGCGTCTTCGCATTCACGCTTAACACCGCCGCTTATCAAGCCGAAATTCTGCGCGGCGCCATTGAAAGCGTGGGAAAAGGCCAATGGGAAGGCGCGGCATCGCTGGGCATTTCAAAGACGGTTACCTTTTTCAAGATTATACTACCGCAAGCCTTTATCGTGGCGCTGCGCCCGTATGGCAACGAAATTATCCTTATGATAAAAGGCTCGGCAGTCGTCTCCATCATCACAGTCTATGATTTGATGGGCGAAACCCGCCGCGCCTATGCCAGATCGTTTGATTTCCAAACTTATATTTGGGCGGCATTTATCTATCTGACCATCGTCGAATTCCAACGCCATCTCTGGGATTGGATTGAACGCTGGCTGACCAAGCATTTGATTAGATAACATCCGGTGCGGGGGGGGGCACCGGCTGTTGATTTCTGAAAACGAGTTGAAGTTAGTTCAACTTTTCCGGAACAATTGTTTCAACGCCATTGGCGTCCACAGTAAAATACTGCACCAAATCCGGACCGGCGCGCTTAATCACGCGCTTCTGCAAATGCGGCGCGTCAATGGAACCGGTAGACGCCTTATCTACCGTGGCTGACGGAATATTTCCAAGCGGCATTGTGTTAATGTCAAAGCTCTGGGCGCTGGCAAAACCAGTGGCGGCAATGAGAATGCTGATGGCAACAAGTGAAACCTTTTTCATCATTTTAGTCCTTTTCAATCCAATCCCCGAACACTTGAGGAGGATGCGGCATCACCATTTTCTGCGTGATGTCTTCTGCCTCTCTGTCGAGAACAAATAGAATTGTCCGGTTTATGTACCACATGAATTGTCCGCTTCTGTTGTGACCGGCAGACCGGCCCGCAAGGAGCCGTAGGCGACT
>JAYVRA010000102.1:0-15292 GCA_043776635.1 Phyllobacteriaceae bacterium | reverse complement strand
CCCGTCGCCAAATGAGTTGATGGCCTCGGACGTGGCGCGGTCAAAGCCGTCCTCCACCTCAATTGCCGCCCAAGCAATACGCATCCCCTTTCCGCCGCCGCCGGCGGACGCCTTAATGATTATCGGATAGCCGATGTCATCCGCAATCGCGCGGGCGTGGGTAGCGTTCTCGATAACGCCAAGGTAGCCCGGCACAGTGGAAACGTTCGCGACGTTGGCAAACTTCTTGGATTCGATCTTATCGCCCATCGCTTTGATGGCTTTCGGCTTCGGCCCGATGAACACAATGCCTTCCGCCTCCAGCGCCTCGCAAAACGAGGCCCGCTCAGACAGAAACCCATAGCCCGGATGCACAGCCTGAGCACCCGTGGCCTTGCAGGCGGCGATTATTTTTTCCGGCATAAGATAGCTCTGCGCGGCGGGCGCAGGACCAATGTGAACCTTCTCGTCCGCCATCTCCACATGCATCGCGTCCACATCGGCATCGGAATAAACTGCGACGGTCTTAATCCCCATTCGCCGCGCCGTCTTGATAACGCGGCAAGCAATCTCGCCGCGATTGGCAATTAGAATTTTTGTGAACAAGCCCGTCTCTCCCAAACTATGCACATAGGTGTAGGCAAAGACAGCGACGCACTCAAGCCAACAAAAGGACTGGTTTGAGCGGAATATAAATTGGAATGGGTCTCACCCCGATTGCTGTTGGATGGCAAAGGAAACGGTTTAACTCCGGCCTTACTTTGGGCAGCCTTCGCACTGTTCACGCATCATCTTCGGACGTTCGCCGGACAGTCACCGTCAATTCGGCTTAACCTAAAGCAAACCCGTTGCAGGGTTAAGTAACACAATCACAAAAAATTCAATCATCTGTGACCAGTTTTACGATGCCACTTCCAATTTGATACACCGGTCGAAATAAAAAACTTCACAAAAATGCAATTATTTAACAATAAATATGTCTCATCACAATCTATCACAGGAATATGAAACTACTTTGTAAAACAATACGTTAAACTTCAGTACGCACAATATTTGTGGCCGGTTAAATAACAGGAGGGATTTGGAGTGTCTGAAACAACACCAGTTGCCACGCCAAAAGGCGAGCTTATTTACCGGCAAAACCGTTGGACACGCGCCACACATTGGACGTGGGCCATATGTCTTTTCTTCTTGCTTCTCAGTGGCTTAACGATATTTAATGCTCATCCCAAGCTCTACATAGGACAGCAGTCCGGCTTTGAATATGATAATGCGGTTCTGGAAATCAGTGCCGCCGAAGAGGGTGGAGTGGTTAAAGGTTTCACCACTATATTTGGCCACAAGTTCAACACTACAGGTTTTCTGGGTTACAATGGCGATGCCGATAATCCAGTATCAACAGCGTTTCCCGGCACCGTAACAATACCAAGCCGGCAAGATTTGGCGACTGGCCGCGTCGTGCATTTTGCCTTTGCTTGGCTTCTCGTAACAACCTTGATTGTCTGGCTGATCGCCAGCTGGCGCACAGGTCATATCAAGCGTGACTTGGTAATAACCGGTAGTGATTTGAAGGACTTACCGCACGATATCACCAACCACGCCCGCTTGCGCTTTCATCATTCAGACAGGTACAATGTGTTGCAAAAACTGGCTTATGCCGGTGTTTTATTCGTGCTTTTCCCGCTGATAATCCTCTCTGGACTGGCAATGTCGCCTAGTATGAATTCGATAATTCCGTTTCTGACCGATGTTCTTGGTGGTCGCCAAACCGCCCGCACCATTCACTTCGTGTTGATGACACTGTTGGTGTTATTTTTCATTCTCCACATGCTTATGATTGTAGCCGCCGGTCCTATTAACGAAATCCGTTCGATCATTACTGGCTGGTATCGTATTGATCCGGTCAAATTTGGCGAGGGAGATAAGTAGAATGTCCATCATTACCAAAAACTTACCCAATATAGCCCGCCGCCGTTTCATGACAGCTGCCACGCTTGGCGTGTCAGGTATCACACTATCGGGCTGCAACGCTTTTGACCGCTTGCTGGACCGTGATGATGCTGTGCGCAACGTTTTGGAAAAGGCCAACAGCCTCACCTACCGGATGCAGCGCTTACTCGGCGGCGGTCACTCGATGGCAAAGGAATTTGCCGAGTCTGAAATCCGCCAAGGCCAACGCGCCAACGGTGACACCGATCCTACAGATGAAGATTACGTGGCGCTAAAAGACAGCGGCTTCAAAGACTATAAGCTCGAAGTCGCAGGTCTGGTAAACAAGCCGCAATCCTTCTCACTAACTGATCTTAAATCCATGACATCACGCACCCAAATTACCCGTCATGACTGCGTGGAAGGCTGGAGCTGCATCGCGAAATGGACCGGCGCACCGCTGGCAAAAATTATGGATATCGTCGATGTACAAGACAAAGCCCGCTATCTGGTGTTCGAATGCTATGATACAATTGAGGAATCTCTTTCCGGCTCAATCAAATATTACGAATCACATGATTTAATTGACGCGCGCCATGAACAGACGATTTTGGCATACGGGATGAATGGTAAGGATTTACCTGTGGAAAACGGTGCACCGTTGCGTCTGCGCGTTGAGCGTAACCTCGGCTACAAAATGGCAAAATATATCCGCAAAATCACGCTGGTGGATGATTTGGCGCCATTTGGGCAAGGCGGCGGCGGCTATTGGGAGGATGCAGGCTATGATTGGTATGGTGGTATCTGACCTGAAAATGTCGCGTGACAAATAGGCTGCCATGAGGTAGCCAATAATTGTCGAGGTCGCGCAAATGCGTCCTGACTGTTCGCGGGAGAGCGCCGATTAGCGGCCGCCGAAGGGGAAATCGCCCGAAATCTCTCAGGCACACGAACCGTGAACAGTACAGACAACTCTGGAAAGTCGGGACTTGTTCCCGCGCCGAAGGTGTAAGTGTTGCTGACAGAGTTCCGGCGGCGCAAGTCTCTCAGGCTTCAGACAGAGGGGTGGTAGATGCGTGATCTTCACGCAGTGCCTAACCGTGTTTGGAGATCTAGGTGACCGATATTCAAGAACTACCCCTGAAATCATTGCATGATAAAGCTAATGCACGCTTTGGCGGATTTGCAGGCTGGAACATGCCAATAACCTACCCGCTTGGAGTACTGAAAGAACATTTGCACACCCGCGTAAGCGCTGGCCTGTTTGACATTTCACACATGCAATTGTTTGAGATGACAGGCGAAAAAGTCGATCAAGCGCTATCCAGCGCCTGCCCCATCGATCCGTCACTCATTGCCATCAGTGAATCCAAATACACATTTTTGCTGAACGAAAGTGCTGGCATCATTGACGATCTCATAGTCACGCGGTACGCGCCCGACCGCTTCATCATAGTTTCTAACGCCTCCCGCGCTAACATTGACGAGGCCCATTTCAAAAAAGCCGCGTACCAATTCGGCTGCAAGCTGAAAGCACTCGCCCGCGTATTTCTCGCGTTGCAAGGACCAAAATCAGAAGCAACAGCTCTAGCCTGCGGCCTTGATGTTCATGGCATGACTTTCATGCACGGACGCGAGATACCTGGTGACATCATTATCACCCGCTCCGGGTACACCGGTGAGGACGGCTTTGAAATCGCCATACCTGTGGACCAAGCCAAAGCGCTCGCCGCCAAACTTCTCGCGTATCCCGATGTCGAATGGGTCGGCCTTGCTGCCCGCGACTCGCTCCGTCTCGAAGCAGGTTTATGCCTTTACGGCAATGATTTGGACGAGACTACCACTCCGTTAAGTGCCGGACTTTTATGGGCAATTCCCAAATCAATCCGCGAAACCGGCACTTTCACCGGCGCGGAAGCCTTCCGCGCGGCACTCAAAAACCCTTCGCTTCGCAAGCGTGTCGGCCTTAAACCGGAGGGCCGGATGCCCGTTCGCAATAACACACCCGTCGTTGATGAAAACGGCAACGAGCTCGGTATCATCAACTCCGGCAGCTTTGGCCCCAGCGTCAACCACCCCGTCGCCATGGGTTATGTGGACCGTGCAGCCATTGATGCCAAAACACCGCTGTTTGCCACCGTGCGGGACAATAAAATCCCGCTGACAATTTCATCGCTTCCCTTCACTCCCCATACTTATTTCAAAGGATAAACCCATGAGCACGACCTATTTTACCAATGACCACGAATGGATCCGCGTTGAAGGCAACATCGCAACCGTCGGCATCACTAATTATGCACAAGAACAGCTCGGCGATCTGGTGTTCGTTGAACTGCCAGCCGTTGGCAAATCCATAGTTTCCGGCGGCGCTTGTGTCGTCGTTGAATCCGTCAAAGCGGCATCCGATGTGTATGCTCCGGTCGATGGCGCGGTGACAGAAGTAAACGGTGCATTGGGCCCGAACCCCGAGATCGTAAACAGCGCCGCCGAAAGCAATGGCTGGCTGTGGAAAATGTCGCTGTCAAATGTTAGCCAGCTTGATGGCCTTATGGACCAAGCTGCATACATCAAAATGGTCGGGTGATTGATATTATGAACGCCACATTTGCTTCAAGGCACATCGGGATTTCCGATGCCGATCAGCGCGATATGCTCAAAATCCTGGGCGTAACCTCAGTTGAAACCATCATAAGCCAGACCATTCCCGCCGCGATCCGCTATAACTTGCCTTTGGATATTCCAGAAGGTTTGTCGGAAGCCGATGCGCTGGCAGAAATTGCCGATAAACTCAGCCAAAACAATGTGTTGAAGAGTTTTATCGGTCAAGGCTACCACGGCACACATGTGCCGCCGGTCATCCAGCGCAACCTGTTTGAAAACCCCGCTTGGTACACTGCCTATACGCCCTACCAGGCCGAGATCAGCCAAGGCCGCTTAGAGCTACTGTTCCATTTTCAAACGCTGGTCTGCGAACTCACCGGCCTCGATGTGGCATCCGCATCCCTGCTCGATGAAGCCACTGCCGCCGCCGAAGCCGTCGGCATTGCGCTGCGCCACCACAAAAATACGCGCAATCAAGTGGTTATCGCCGGAGCGCTGCACCCGCAGGTGACAGACGTTATCAACACCCGCGCCAAACCACTAGGCATCAAAATCGAGTGCGAAAATATAAGTGCAGATACGGCCGCACTCATCGTTCCCTGGCCCGATACATACGGCGTTTACGTTGACTATTCCAAAGAGATAAAAGCCGCAAAGGCAGCAGGCGCGATTGTCATCGCGGTCTGCGATCCGCTTGGCATCGTGCTCACAGAATCTCCCGCCTCTTGGGGCGCAGACATCGCTTGCGGCTCCATGCAGCGCTTCGGCGTTCCGATGGCGTTCGGCGGCCCGCACGCTGCCTATTTGGCGGTAACAAACGCCCTCACCCGCCTCATGCCCGGCCGACTCGTTGGTCAATCCGTCGATGCCAAGGGCAAACCGGGCTACCGTCTCGCGCTGCAAACCCGCGAGCAACACATACGCCGCGATAAGGCGACATCAAATATCTGTACAGCGCAAGCTCTTCTCGCCAACATGGCCGTGTCTTACGCAATCTATCACGGTCCCGAGGGCCTGAAATCCATCGCCTACCACACCCATGAACTCACCTGCCGCTTCGCAGCCGCCGTCACGGGCGCAGGCGCAAAAGTAAGCGGTGCAACATTTTTCGATACGATTACAATTGCAGTCGAAGGTAATGCCGCCGCCATTCAAAGCGAGGCCGAAAAGTCAGGCCGCTTTATCCGCGTCATCGACAAAAATACTGTGTCCATCGCTTTCGATGAAACCTCGACGGAAATTGACGCTTTTGAACTTGCAGAACTCTTTGGCGCATCCAGTCTTGATTCAGAACCTGAGACCAAGCTGCCAAGTGCCCGTAAGGGTTCATTTATGTCGCAGCCTGTGTTCCACGAAAATCGCTCTGAAACGCAAATGATGCGCTTCCTGCGGCGCTTAGCGGATATGGATTTGGCGCTGGATCGCACGATGATCCCGCTTGGCTCCTGCACCATGAAGCTGAATGCCGCCGCAGAAATGATGCCGGTTTCGTTCGCCTCCGTCGCGGGCCTGCACCCGTTTGCGCCGGATAAACACACCAAGGGCATCCGCGAAATGATCGCGGATTTGGAAGAATGGCTATGCCAAGTCACAGGCTTCGCCGCCGTCTCGCTTCAACCCAATGCCGGCAGTCAAGGCGAATACGCCGGCCTATTGGCCATCCGCGCCTACCACGCCTCGCGCGGCGAAGCGCAGCGCAACATCTGTATCATCCCTTCGTCCGCACACGGCACAAACCCTGCCAGTGCTGCCATGGCAGGGTTCGATGTGGTCGTCGTGCGCTGCAATGAATCCGGCGATGTGGATGTTGAGGATTTGAAAGTAAAAATCGCTGCCAATGCTAAAAATCTTGCCGCGCTGATGATTACTTATCCCTCTACACACGGCGTTTTTGAAGAAAGCATCAAGGAAATCTGCGCCACCATTCATGCGGCGGGCGGCCAAGTTTATCTTGACGGTGCCAATCTCAATGCGCTGGTCGGCCTTGCCCGTCCCGGTGATATTGGTGCGGATGTGTGCCACATGAACCTGCACAAGACCTTCGCCATTCCCCACGGCGGCGGTGGTCCCGGCGTCGGACCTATTGGCGTTGCCGCGCATTTGAAAAAGTTTCTGCCCGGCCACGTCACCCGCAAAGGGCATCAAGCCGTCTCCGGTGCCCCATGGGGCAGCGCGAGCATCTTGGCGATCTCATGGATGTATGTGCGGATGCTCGGGCCGGACGGCCTGCGTAAATCATCAGAAATCGCAATTCTCTCAGCCAACTATATAGCTAAACGTCTTGGCGAGCATATCCCTGTTCTCTTCATGGGCAAAAATGGCCGTGTCGCGCACGAGTGTATCTTTGATTTCAGAGGCTTTAAAGAAACCGCAGGAATCGGCGTCGAAGATGTAGCCAAGCGTCTTATCGATTTCGGATTCCACGCGCCCACAATGTCGTGGCCGGTGGCTGGTACATTGATGGTAGAGCCAACAGAATCCGAACCAAAGATCGAACTGGACCGCTTCTGTGATGCGATGATTGCAATTGCGCATGAAATTGCACAAGTCGTTTCCGGTAAATGGCCGCGCATGGACAACCCGCTGGTCAATTCCCCGCACACAGCAGAGGAAGTAACCGGCGATGAATGGACCCACGCATACCCCCGCACCATTGCGGCCTATCCGGCAGGCAACTCACAAATGACGACCAAATACTGGGCCCCTGTGGCACGGATAGACAATGTCTATGGCGACAGAAACCTGATTTGCTCGTGCCCGCCGCTGGAAAATTATGCGTAACTTTTTGGATGAACTCGCCAGTTATACTGGCGGGTTTACTCTACATTGATGCTACGAGTTTCTGATTTGCAGTTATGCGGGGATCATTTGGCAGTGCGGCTGCAGCCTCATGAAACAGTTTTGATGCCTTTTTCTTATCGCCACGCAGCAGATATGAATAACCATAATTGGAAACGATCTGCGGTTTGCGGCCTGCCACTTTGAATAGCTGATCATACGCGCGATCAGCAAAATCAAATCGGCCTAATTGATCATAAGATGCGGCCAATCCCATCCAAGCTTCGGCATCATCAGCACGCATTTCCACCGCTTTGCGGAAGTGCTTTTCAGCCAGTCCGTAGTTGGCATCATAGAATTGTTCTTTACCCATTTTTAAATCAGATTGAACCGTCGGTTTAACCTTACTGCCTATAGACGTCGTTTGCATTCCATCAACTGTGGCAGTCTGACATCCCGTTAGACAAACCAGTGCAGCAAGTGCCGCGATGCGGATCTTAATCATTGACGCTAGTCCCCTGTATCACGCCCGTTTTCCGGGTTCGTTTAATGAGGACAGACTACATGAGGGGTTTTAACTTCCAGCCAATAGACATAACTAACAATGGGTGACCAGCTTGCAGAACATTTATATGGATAACAAAATATATCTAAAGCGCATTGCTCACTAAACCTTCGTCGTCATTTTGACAATAATTGGGATAACCGCGATAAGCATTACCACCGGCAAAATGCACATCGTCACTGGAACGGCCATTTTCGCGGGAAGTGAATGTGCTTTTTCTTCCGCTTTTGACATGCGTTTGTGACGCATTTCATCGGAAAAAACACGAAGTGCGCCGGAAAGACTGGTACCAAGATCTCGCGATTGTTGCAACAAAGTGGCGAACGAGCGCACTTCGTCCAGCCCCAACCTGTCGGATAATGACCGCATTGTATCATCCAATGCGCGCCCCGCACGCAGCTCAATTGAAAGCAACTGAAGATTTTCGCTTAGCGATGGATAAGTCGCCGCAATTTCTCGAGACACACGCTCGATAGCCGCTTCAAAGCTCATCCCTGCATCTGCACAAACAATCATCAAATCCATAAAATCCGGGAACCCGTTACGGTATTCGCGGTTCTTATCTTTAACCAACTTCCACAATGCAAGGTTTGGCAGAAAATACCCAACGCCGCCGCACCCAATAATAATTGACCATTGGCGCATACTGGTATCATCGCTGTAGCTAGTGTGAACCCAAATGAACCCGAGGACTAAAAACAACAGTAAGCTAACTCCACGCGAGGTTAAAAATATACCGGCCGCGGACGTATTGAGATAACCGGCTTGCATCAATTTGCTGCGCAATTTGCTCAAGGATTCCGGATCACTTTTAGCATAAAATGCAGCAGCTTTTTCTTGTGCCTTTTTAATTGTTTTACTGGCAGCCGCCTTTTCCGGTTTTCTGACATTAGACTTTGACAACTCAAAGCTTGGAGAGAGCGGTTCGATGCGCATTCGTTTTTGAACCGCAGTTCGCGTCTTGCGACCACTAAAATTAGCATAAAGCAAAACAGTAACGCCCGCGACCAGCATACCGGCGGCAAGCGGAAGGAATGAATCAGGCCTATAACTTATGAGAAGTGCGACAAAATTTTCCATCATCAAAACTTAAAGTTTGCCATTTTGGCCATGATAAAGTTTCCCAATCCAAGCCAAAATGCGGTAAATCCGAGCCAATAGTAGGTTTTTGGCTGATCAGCCACTTCGCCATAATAATAAGGCATGAAAACCAACAAAATCGTCATCAATAGCGCCGGAACCGCAGTTAAAATATAAGCGGACATCCGACCTTCGGCAGAAATCGCCCGAATTTTACGACGCAATTTGCCGCGCTCGCGGATGACCATTGAAAGCCCGTCTAATATTTCACGCAAATTTCCACCTGTGGTCGATTGAATAGAAACCGCCGTAATGAATAGCGGCATGTCTTCTTGACCCACCCGCTCGTACATACCGATCAAGGCGGTCACTATATCTGAGCCATAAGTTATTTCATCCGCTACCAGCCCGAATTCTGTACCTATAGGGTCAGACATTTCACGGCCAACCATCGTGACGGCAACAGGCACTGGATGACCGGCCTTTAGCCCACGTGTCATCAAGTCCAAGGCTTCCGGCAGTTGAATACCGATCATATTATGCCGTTTTTTTCGCATTCTACGCAGTAGCCAAAATGGTAACCACGACGCGATTATCGGGAAAGCAACGACGCTTTCGAGCGGATGTCCGGATTTTATAGCCAATATAATCGTGATCACAAACGCCACAGCCGTGGTGATACCAACAAATTTCGGAACGGCCATTATCAATCCGGATTGAACGCGCAAGGTCTTCAACCACTTGAATGAAAATAGCGAAAACCGGCCGTCTTGAAGGCCGCGTTCTTTTCGCAGTTGAACCAAAACATCGCGCTGACTGATTTCCTTCTTTGCTAGTTTCATGCGCCGGTTGACAGAATCCCGCTGGTCTGACTTCCGGGCGAAAACCAGATAGACCGCCTCAGCCAGGATGATACCGCAGATCGCCGCCGCCGCATAAACAACATAGAGGGAAGTATCGCCGCTAAACATCATTTAAGCCTTCGGTTTGCCAGGCTCAAAATATTCACCCGGAAACTCTATGCCCATGGCTTTCAAATGCTCCAAAAAGCGCGGACGAATACCAGTGGCCTCAAAATGACCAACAATTGAACCGTCGTTTTCGGTTGCAGTGCGGACGAATTTGTAGATTTCCTGCATCTGAATAATGTCACCTTCCATGCCGGTGATTTCCGCTATCGAGGTAATCTTACGCTTTCCATCCGCCATACGGGTTAACTGAACAATGAGCCCAATTGCGCTGGAGATTTGGCTGCGGATGGAATGAACCGTCATCGGCATACCTGTCATGCCAAGCATTTGTTCCAATCGTGAAACCGCGTCGCGGGGGGTGTTAGCATGGATCGTTGCCATTGAACCTTCGTGGCCAGTGTTCATGGCTTGCAACATATCGAATGCTTCTTCACCACGACATTCACCCAGAATAACGCGGTCGGGACGCATACGAAGCGCATTCTTCACCAAATCACGCTGCTTGATTTCGCCATGGCCTTCAACATTGGGAGGCCGGGTTTCCATGCGTGCAACATGGGGTTGTTGAAGTTGCAGTTCGGCTGCATCTTCGATTGTTATGAGGCGCTCGTCTTCGGGAATAAACGCCGACAAGGCATTTAGCATCGTGGTTTTGCCTGTACCGGTACCACCGGAAATAATAGTGGTGATACGGGCATGAACTGCGGCTGCAATTACCTCAGCCATTGGCGACGTGAGAGCGCCAAATTCTACCAGCTTATGAAGACCCAGTTTGTTTTTGGAGAACTTACGAATGGATACCAACGGACCATCAACACCAACGGGGCGAATGGCCGCATTAAACCGCGACCCGTCAAGCATACGCGCATCACACATCGGTTGGGATTCATCGATACGCCGACCCACGGCAGAGACAATCTTGTTCAAAATACGAACCAAATGCGCTTCGTCTTTAAAGGGTATATGCACGGGCGTTAATTTGCCGCCGCGCTCAACAAAACAGTTCTCGTGACCATTGATCAAAATGTCTGAAATAGTAGGGTCTTTGAGCAAACTTTCGAGCGGTCCCAAACCCACCATCTCATCGACGATATCATCCACCAACGCATCAATTTCTACAACGTTCAATGCTAATCGTTCTTCACGAACCTGCTCAGAAACATAATCCTGAATTTCGCGTCGCACTTGATCCTTTGGCAGGGTTTCAAGTGCCACAAGATTAAGGTCTTCGATAAGCTTGCGATGTAACCGCACTTTGGCATCTAAAACCCGGTCATTGGCGCGGCTCTGCGCCGGAGCAGTGGCGGCGATAGGCTTTGGGTTCATTCCATGGGCACGGGGAATTTGCACTTCTCTGCTTTTATCGACAACAACAGTTGCAGCAACCGCTGCTTTTTTAACATGAGCTTCAACAGGCAGCTTCTGTAATACTGAAAACCGGCTAACCATAACCCCTACCCCATTCTGGATTTAGCCTAACCGGCTTTCCTCAATAAAGACTTGCCATATTGCAAAATACCTTGCTTTTTTGTCTCCGTAGCAATGACTTCATGAGGAAGAATAATTTTCCGTAAATCATTGATAATGTTAGCATTTGGATCAATCGTATTGAGGGGGACGCCTCTGTCCACTGCCTCGCGGACAAGGCGGTAATTGTTAGAAATTCCGCCCGCAAAATGGTCACCTAATAGCGCCTCGACGTCAGCTTGGCGAATTCCGCTTTCAAATGCACGCTTCTCAAAACGATTTACAATTACGTTCGGCTTGATCTGCTTGGATGTCTTCTCCGAGATTGCGTTGATCAGCCGCTGCGTATGTCGAAGGCAAGGTACGGTCATTTCGGTTACGATGTATAGTTTGTTGGAACCAAGCAAAACAGTCTCTGTCCAGGGAAACCAAGTGCGCGGCATATCAATGACAACATTATCGAAATAAGCAGAAACAAGGTCCAGCATACGCACCACGACTTCTGCATTGAACGAGCGCATCTCAGTTGGCTGAACGGGAGCTGCCAGAACACAAAGGCCGCTCTCATGTTTTGATAGCATCACGTCAAGCAACTGACGATCAAGACGTTCGGGCTGATTTTCAATTTCCGTCAAATCGAACCGTGGCTCAAGATCAAGATATTCTGCACAAACACCCTGTTGGAAATTTAAATCTACAATGCACGTCGTGGAAGCACGTTGTCTTGAATTGTGCAAAAGAAATGCGGTTTCAATCGCCATAGTGGTAGAACCAACGCCGCCGGCAGCTGGCATAAATGTGTAAATTTGTGCTTCGGCAGCTTCGTTTTTTTCCGGCCCTTTCAAGGCGCGAATGCACGAGCGAACGAGATCAGCGGTTGAAATTGGCTTCACCAAAAAGTCCGAAACCTGCATTTGCACGATCATACGAACGGCAGCGGCATCAAATTCTTGCGTGACCACGACAACAGGTACGCGCCCGTCCAGCCTGCGCATGATTCGTTGCAAAGATTCCAGCTCTTCCAACTTGCGCGTATCCAGGTCTACAACGGCAACCGCGCATTCTATTTCTGTAAGTTCACCGCGCAATTCGGAGATATTCTTCGGGATCACACTTAGTTCTATCTTATCGGACGCCGCAAAAGCTGTACGGGTTTCCTGCAAAAACCCGGCATCCGTGGATATAATGGCAATTCTTTTTGAAGTGGTATCACTCATAATATTCGTCCTGACAATCTATAATAAGTGCTCGTCATTGGGTGGGAGCACTTGCAGGGGCTGGCGTTGCCGCTGCGACTCCTGCGGCGTTACGAACGGCTGGAACTATAATATTTGGATTTTCCACACCTGCCGGCCATGGATCAACTAACTGAAGCGTAGTATTCGCGGCTAACGCATTGCCTACTCCATCGGTCACACTTTCGGTGCGCATATAGTCTTGTCGGGCACAGCTGCTCAGTAGTGTTAGAAGCGTTAGGCTCGCGAGTTTCATTTTAGGTTTCATTTTCACAGCGCCTTAGTTCGAAGTTGGAAGATCAAGAAAATAGCCGGAATTTGGCGTTTGCTGCATTTTGGCTGCACCACTCTTTGCCCGGTTAATGTCGGATACCTTCACTTCGTCGATATTTGAGCCAAATAAATCGACAGTGCTCGGCGCCAGCGTGCCGTCAGTTGGCAGTGCAAATTTCTTCGAGGGATCAACAGGACGAACTAAATGCGGCGTCACGATGATAACTAAATCCGTTTCACGGCGTTGATAGTTTTTGCTTGAAAATAGAGAACCTATCACGGGCGCGTTACCAATACCCGGCACTTTATCTATACCGACATCATTCATAGTTTGCAGGAGACCCGCAATCATAAAGCTCTGCCCGTCCTTAAGATCAACTGATGTCTGCGCGCGCCGGACGATGAAACCCGGGACAGAAATATTACCAACTCTAATTGAATTTGTTGTATCGATTGATGAAACTTCCGGCGCGATGTCAAGGCTAATCAAGCCGTCAGACAGCACAGTTGGCGTGAACTCTAGCCCCACCCCATATTTCTTATATTCAACGGTCGTAACGCCATTTTGTTGGCTTACCGGTATTGGAAATTCACCTCCGGCAAGGAAGCTTGCTTTTTGACCGGAGCGGGCCACTAAGTTAGGCTCGGCCAAGCGACGGGCAAGACCGCGCTCTTCCAGTGCTTTGATACTCAAATCAACAGAGAATCCGGAACCCAGCAACTGCCCAACGATTTGCCCTGCATTACTTGTACCGGTCTGACCGACCGTCAGAAATGAATTTGCAACTGCACCTATTCCCGTTCCAACATTAACTGCGCCTTTGACACCCATCTCAATAACACTTTGACGGCTCACCTCCACAAAGCGTACATCCAACTGCACCTGCTGCGATGAAGTGACATTAACGCTGTCAATAACGTCGTGGCCTTCGGTGTATGTCTTGGCAATTTTATTTGCTTTATCAGCGGCAACTTGGTCTTTAGCCGCTCCGGAAAGCACCACCTGCCCATTGGCGGTCGTGGCTCTAATTTCAGAATTAGGTAGATTTTGCTTGAGCGCTGAGTTTAGTTGTTGCGTATCATAAGTCACTTCAACATCGAATGAGCCAACCAACTTCTTGTTTTCATCAAAAAGTGCGATGCCTGTAGTGCCGAGCTTATGACCAAGTACGTAAAATGATTGACCCGTTAAAGGCGTGACATTCGCGATTTCAGGATCGCCAACAACAATTTCAAAAAAATCTCTATCGACGTGGATAGTCTTAGGCTTGCCCCGTGCAATTTTAACGTTGTTGGACATGCTGCCAGCGGCGACATTTATAACGCCCTCGTCGGCAAGCACGTTTTGAACCAAACAAAGCGGCGCTCCAAGAAACGCAACCATAACTGCTATGGCCATGCGCTTTCTGATTGTTATATTTAGCATGTTCATGCTTATATTCCCCAGGATACGTCACGCTTTTGCGTGTTAATTCTTATTTTGTTCAGGATTTATCTTGCCGCTTTTCTCGTCAAAAACCGAATATGTTTCCGGCGTGTGCCCTCTTGTAACAATCATTGAGCGGAATTTTGGTCCGTCATTTTCCAACGATAATATGGAAGGTGTTTCGGCGCCTGCACTCACCGGTATAATCGACGACGTGGACGCCTCGGCTGTTTTCTTGCCATCCAGGTCAGAAGCCGAAATAGATGCCTTATCGCTATTGGCCTCGTCTCCTGCTGATCGTAGCAAAAGATAGAGTGTCCCTAGTTGCTGAGCGAGCGCCACCTTTTGTGCATCTTGACTTGAAACCTGAACTGTCACCGCTTTCGCCACTGTTGCCGCTGTTGCCGATTGATCGGCACTTTGATCAGACGTCAGAACTTTGACATTTTGCAATATGACCTCAGAGGCCAGTTCTGATGTTGGCTGTGGCACAGCGCCAGTTGCAGTTTCAGCAGGTGTAGGCGCAGTGACGCCAACCTTTTGTCGAGTAAGGATAACGTCCACGCGGTCACCCGGCGTAACAAATCCGGCAACTCCGGTGATATCATCAACGCGAATTGTTACCGCTCGTTGGCCTGGTTCAAGCAAATTAGATAGCGACGCACGTCCATCTTTTCCCGAAAGCTTAGCGAGCAATATAGGTTCATTGGTCGTGATCTCGGACAACACGATGCGTTTACCAGAACCTGTCAGCTGGTCCATTGACGTGAGAAATCCCTCGGGTAATGAATTGGAGGGCCACTCAACCTCTTGCACCAAATCCGCAATAATCTCAGTTCCGTATTTCAAAGGAGATTTTGCTACAAGGATTTTGGTGGTCGCTATTTCTGGCCTAGTGGATTGATTCCAACATTTGGAACCCCCGATTTCTGGCAGCGATGATTTCGTCTGGGTTTGCGCGCCATGTGAAGGGTTTGGCTTCGCTGTG
>JAYVRA010000101.1:0-15293 GCA_043776635.1 Phyllobacteriaceae bacterium | reverse complement strand
CTCGAGGCTGGCAAGTTGAAACTTGCTCACGTTGGTAAACATTCGCAACTGATTACAAACAAAAAGGCCCCGAGCGTTCAGCTCAGGGCCTTTGATTTTTTCGGCAAGTCATGAACCGAAACAGTTACTTTGACTTGCCTTGTCCCGCAATTCTATCGGGCGATCTCGAATTGTTATCTAGGTGTGCATCATGTCAATTGTGTGACGCGCATCGATTTAAGCCACGTGGGCCAAATCTTCTTCCATGCCACCACCCATTGGCGGAGCGCCTTCGCGCAACACGTAACCACGGCCCCAAACGGTTTCGATGAAGTTCTTGCCTTCAGCGGCATTGGCCAGCTTTTTGCGCAGTTTGCAGATAAATACGTCGATGATTTTCAGCTCTGGCTCATCCATGCCGCCATAAAGGTGGTTGAGGAACATTTCCTTGGTGAGCGTGGTGCCCTTGCGCAGAGACAAGAGTTCCAGCATCTGATACTCTTTGCCGGTGAGGTGAACGCGCTGACCGCCAACTTCAACAGTCTTGGCATCCAGATTAACAACCAGATTGCCTGTGTTGATAACCGATTGCGCATGACCCTTGGAACGTCGAACAATGGCGTGAATACGGGCAACCAGCTCATCCTTGTGGAAAGGCTTGGTCATGTAGTCATCCGCGCCGAAACCGAGGCCCCGCACCTTATCTTCAATGCCCGCCATGCCGGAGAGAATGAGAATTGGCGTTTTCACCTTTGAAAGCCGCAGCGTGCGCAGCACTTCATATCCGGACATATCCGGGAGGTTCAAATCAAGCAAAATAATGTCGTAGTCATACAATTTACCCAAGTCCACACCCTCTTCCCCAAGATCGGTGGTGTAGACATTAAAACTCTCGGATTTCAGCATCAACTCGATGCTTTGAGCCGTTGCACTGTCATCTTCAATCAGCAGAACGCGCATCTCTTAGTCCCCTTATTCACCGCCGCTGGCGGGAAGCCCCTGGCCGCGAAGCATTTAATCAATACTTCACACATTGCCAAAGAATGGTTAACAAATTCTAATTCCGTTTTGCAAGTCTTGTTAGCCACTATTTAGCAACCAGCTGCATTATAATGAATCCACTCGATTATCCGGCAACCCACTTTCCTCATGTTTTACATGAGAAAACTCACACAACCGATTCAATTGAATCAATTCTAAGACCCCGGCTTAGAGGCAAATCAGTTGATTGTGATTTACCTCGTCTTAAGTCCTAACGCGTATGATTAATGATGCGCGTAAACGAAAGGTTACCGGAGCGCTAAATAATTAAGAAAAATTATTTTTTCTTAATAAAAAACGCCCCGAATCTTAAATTTCGCCACCAGAGGTGTGTTTCGCCGCTGTTTTGAGTAAGCGTACCAGGAGTAACCAGTATGAAGTCACGCGACAGCCTTGTTCGGCTCAAATTATTTCAAGTCAACGAAAAACGCCGCCAGTTGTTGCAACTCGATATGATGATTGCAGAATTTGACCGAATGGCTGGCGATCTTGATGGCCAAGTGGCCTTCGAAGAGAAAAAATCCGGAATTTCCGATCAATCCCATTTCGCCTATCCAACATTTGCAAAAGCCGCCCGCCAACGCCGCGAAAATCTCCTCGTCTCCCAGCGCGACCTGAAAGGCCAGCGCGAAGGCGCCGCAGCCACGCTCGAAGAGGCTGAAGAAGAGTTGAAAAAAGCAGAAATGCTGGAAAACCGCGACGGTCGTGGCAAAGAAATGAACGATGATCTGAAACGCGCTGCCGTCGCTTAAAGCGATCCAGCCCTATCGTTATTGGAGTGCATACCGCCCTGGGCTTAGCCCGGGGAACAAAGCTATTGATACGCAACATAAAATATTGTGACCTTCATGTGCCAGCTAATCTGCCACCATGTTTTCAGGTGATCGCCATCAACAAAAACCATCTGAAGACTATCCCGCAAATTACTTCCCGCCAATATTTGCTGCTTCCCGTGCCAACTTCTCAACGGCAGCCCAGTCACCCGCATCCAGCGCCGCCTTCGGCGCAACCCAAGAACCACCCACACAAACCACATTTGGCAGCGCCAAATAATCCATGGCATTCTTTAGCGTGATGCCGCCCGTCGGGCAAAAAATGGCGCCGGAAAGCGGCGACGAGAATGATTTCAGCATCGCTGCGCCACCGGCCTGCTCGGCAGGGAAAAATTTCAGCACCGAATAGCCATGGTCAAACATGTCCATCACTTCGCTCGGCGTAATCGCGCCCGGCAGCAGCGGCACATCGCTATCGCTTGCCACTTTGCGCAAATCCCTCGTGCAGCCGGGCGAGACTATAAACTTCGAGCCGGCCTTCACAGCCTTTTCATATTGTTTCGTATCCAAAATCGTGCCCGCGCCAACAATGCAGCCCTCCACTTCGCCGGAAACCCGCTTGATAGCCTCCAGCGCATCCTTGGTGCGCAGCGTGATTTCAATAGCCACCAGCCCGCCCGCTGACAGCGCCCGCGCCAAAGGCACAGCTTGGCTAATATCATCAATCACCAGCACCGGCATAACCGGCTGACCTTTGAGAACTTTAAGCAGCTTTTCGGACTTTTGCATGGGAAGAACTCCAGTTGGGGGACATGCCGCAACGTCTAAACCCACGCCATGTATTTGTCTAATGAGAAATCTAAATCGATTTAAATTAGGGTCCGGACCTGTTAGTTTTGATGAAATGTCAGGCGAATGGCAAAAATATGCAAAGAAAACAATGCCGGACGGGCTTAGGGCCTGTTCAAACTGTTTGACGCCGCAGAGTGAAGTCAGTCGCCTGTTGATACCAAAATCGGGCGCTTTCCGGCGATTGCGTTGTCGCAAAGGCTTAAAAATGCCCGTATTTCCGGCGCCTTCGCTCCTGTGCCTTGACACTTGGCACTCACCAAAAATCACCACGCCCATTTCGTCAAAATTAACAGGTCCAGACCCTGGCCTGCCATTTCCATATTCATCGCCCGTCTTGATCATTACCAAGTAAAAGCGCGTCATTAGATTTGCTGATTGCAAGTCAAATTACCACACACAACTCGCCTCTTGCGAAACCGAAAAAAATAGTAACAAATATGAATGTTAAATGTCTTTCGTAGGGAAGATTTTCAACGCAGATATGGGTTTAAAAGGGACTTGCCGCATGGGCCAGATGACAGGCATCGTTAAATTTTTCAACCAAGACAAAGGTTTCGGTTTTATTACGCCGGACGACGGTGCGAAAGACGTATTCGTGCATATTTCAGCAGTACAAAGTTCAGGGCTCAACGGCCTGAACGACGGACAAAAAGTTGGGTTTGACACCGAGCCCGATAAGCGTGGTAAGGGCCCAAAGGCGATAAATTTGTCTCTGCTTTAGAAGGCGGAAACATTTCATCATGGGGTACTAATCACCCTGAGATAGAATGTGGAATATTGTTATGAGGCGTCGGTTTGAGGCAAACAAAGCGAATGGTTTTTTGTAATGTCCCGGCAGGGAATTCCGGAATTTCGCATGCAAAAAAACAGTCTTTTCGCAGCCTCAGTCATCGCACTGGCGCTGATAAAACCAACGTTTGCGGTTGAGCCGTTAATAGCTCCTGTTACACCTCCCTTAGCTGTGACAAATCCAGACGCGTCAAAAGATCAGCCGAAAGATACTGACGCCATCGTTGACCGGATTTGCACGTTAATTAGTGCCGAGGCGACTAAGAACGATATTCCGCCTGAGTTTTTTGCGCGTCTGATTTGGAAAGAGAGCCGGTTTGACATCAATGCCGTCTCACCTGCCGGAGCCGAGGGCATTGCGCAGTTTATGCCCGGGACGGCAAAACTGGTGGGCTTGGCTGACCCCTTCAATATTGACCAAGCCATTCCCGCATCAGCATCGTTTTTATCGTCACTAAAGAAAGGACTTGGCAATTTTGGACTTGCCGCTGCCGCCTATAATGCAGGCGAAACCAGCGTTGACCGCTGGCTGCGCTCCGGCGGATTTTTGCCACTGGAAACGGAAGATTATGTGCTGGATATCACAGGCGAGCCCGCTGATAATTTTTTGGGACGCACAACGGCAATGGTTCCAAAACCACTTGATGCGACAATGACATTTGATGAAGGTTGCCGCAAACTACCGGTTATTGAGTTCAATACGATTGCGATGAGCACAATTGCCCGCAAGCCTTGGGGCGTGCAGGTCGCTGGTAATTTCCGCCGGTCAGCAGCGGTAAAGCAGTATGAGCGGGTGCGCAGACAGTTTGCCAGCGTCATGGCTGATCACAAGCCGGTTGTTTCGAAAGTGCGCACGCCAATTGGTCGTCGTGGCATTTATGCCGTACGTATCGGCGCGGATAGCCGTGGTGAGGCCAATAAGATTTGCGCCCTTTTGCATAGCGCAGGCGGCTCATGCGTGGTCATGAAAAACCGGTAGAAGCACTAAATTACTGCGGCAGCTCTGAACTGTTCACAAAATTGTGAATTAATTTCCTGATAATATCTATATAAATCAATTACTTAAAAAATATAACCACGCCAGCATCAATGTCGATTGCGTTAAATGACCCGAATATAACAAGGGCGTTCAGTTACGGTTCATACAGCTACCTTTATACCCGACAACAAGCCGGATGACCGGTAAGGGGTTATCCCCGACGCTTGGAAGCGAAAGTATTGAAGGAGACAAAAATGAACCGTTTTACAAAATTAGCCGTTGCCGCAGTTGCCGGCATTGCCGCATTGGCCGCCCCGTTGTCTGAAGCCAACGCCCGTCCGCTTCATCGCGACGAAGCAATTGCACTGGGAATTTTTGGTGTTGCAGCTGGTGCCCTCCTCTTGGGTGCAAGCAATCAGCATCGCCATAACCAAATTTATCAAGAACCAGCTCATGACGGCTACCCTGACCAAGGTTATGATCAGGACTATAATGCCTATCCTGCAGCGCCAGTTTACCATCAGCGGCGCGTAATTCGTTACACACGTCAAATTGAGCCATGGACCAATAATTGGTACGCCTATTGCTCGGATCGTTATCGCTCGTTCAATGCCCAAACAGGCACATATCGCGGTAATGACGGCCGCAACCATTTCTGCACCGCAGGATAACAGCTTGCGGGCCAAGACGAACCATCACCGGATATGCCCTCACTGAGTGATGCTATGACTTGGTCCGCAGACCTTCCCGTTCACGGCCTCATCGGTACTCACTACAGATTCTTGCACCGCAGGATAACAGCTTGCGGGCCAAGTCGAACCATCACCGGATATGCCCCCACTGAGTGATGTTATGACTTGGTCCGCAGACCATTTTTTATTAAAAGCCAACTAGATATGGGTTTGTCCTGCGTTCTTCGCCAATCTTACTGCCCGGCCCGTGCCCGCAAATAAACCTTACATGATCGCCCAGCGGCAGCACTTTGATGCGGATAGAATTCATTAGCGTTTCGTGGTCGCCGCCTGGCAAGTCGGTGCGCCCTACCGAACCTTGGAACAACACATCGCCGACATGGGCAAAGCCCGCTTGTTTGTTGTAATAAATCACGTGTCCGGGCGCATGGCCCGGCGTGTGGAAAACTTCAAAATCATGGCCGGAAAACGAAACCACATCGCCATCGTCAAGATAGCGATCGGACTTAGCGTTTTTCATATTGTCGCCGAGACCATATTTCGCCGCTTGCAATTCAATATTTTTCAGCAGCGACGCATCGTCCCTGTGCGGGCCAAGAATGTCGATGCCAAGCTTCTGTTTGAGCTCCATCGCGCCACCGGCATGGTCCAGATGGCCGTGTGTCAGCCATATTGCCTCAGCCTCAACGCCATATTTCACCAATTCAGCAATAATCTTGTCCGCATCCCCCCCGGGGTCAACCACAACGCCCTTCTTGGACACACTATCGAAAAGAATGGTGCAGTTTTGTTGGAAAGCGGTAACGGGAACGATGACAGCTTGCAGGGTGCTCATGCATAGATACTTTCAAAAACAAAAAAACGGGCAAATTGCTTCGCCCGTTTCCAAAACAACCGATACAGAGAAATTACTTCTTCATTGCGTTCATTACAACACTTGCCAAGGCTGTCAAAACGCCGCCGCCGAGGCCGCCGCTGATGACTTGTGTCAAAATTGTCATCGGATCAAATGTACCGGAACCGGCAACCGCGCCTAGAAGGGGCCCAAGTATGCCGCTAAGAGCAGCATTGCCGCCAACGCCGCCTACAGCCCCGGCGAGCAGCTTAGGCAGAAGTGTCATGCCTGCGCTCTTGATGATGTTGCCGATGATGCCGCCGCCAGCTGCGCCGGAGAGAGCCTGAATGATGATCGGAATGATTGCTTCCATGTTCGTAAATCCTATTGTTACCCCGTCACGACTTCTCGCCGCTGCACAAGACAACCGCGATATGCGCCTAAAGTCAAATACGATTAACACTTTGTTCACCATAAAAGACCGTAAGTCAGGAATTGCATTCATTTATGGTTAATTTTGAACTACTAATGTAGGGCAAGATCAGCTTTTAGGTTGAACTTCCACCATGTAATCTTCTAAAAGCCCCTGGGAAATCTTGCCCGGAACGAATTTATACGGTCCGATTTCCGATACCGGCGTCACTTCCGCGCCCGTACCGCAAATGAAGCACTCCTCGAACGAGGCCAAATCTTCCGGCATAATGCGGCTCTCAACGACTGTGATGCCACGACGTGTTGCCAAATCAATAACAGTCGCCCGTGTGATACCGCTCAAGAAACAGTCGGCAATCGGCGTATGCAATTCTCCATTTTTCGTGAAGAAAATATTGGCGCCTGTGCATTCAGCTACGCGGCCCTGCCAGTCCAGCATCATCGCATCAGCATAGCCGCGACGTTCGGCGCGATGCTTGGAAATGGTACAGATCATGTAAAGACCGGCAGCCTTGGAGAAGCATGGCGCGGTCATCGGGTCAGGACGGCGATACTCGGCAACATCAAGGCGGATGCCTTTCATCTTCTGGGCAATGTCAAACATTGACGGCCAGTCCCAGACAGCAATCGCCGTATGAATTTTGGCATTTTGCGCTGCAACAGCCATCATCTCGCTGCCGCGCCATGAAACAGGGCGAACATAGCAGCTCTGAAAATTATTCAGCTCAACGCATTTCTGTTTGGCTATGATGAGCTGGTCGACAGTATAGGGAATTTCAAAATCAAGATATTGCGCTGATTTCAAAAAGCGCTCGGAGTGCTCGCGAGACTTGAAAATCTTGCCGCCATAAGCACGCTCGCCTTCAAATACAGAGCCACCGTAATGCAGGCCATGCGTCAGCACATGAATCTTGGCATCCTGCCAATCAACAAATTCACCGTTGAACCACATGGTGCCTTTAAGTTGGTCAAAAGGAACAGTTGCCATGATTATCTCCCGAAAGTTTTTATTTTGTCTCGACCAATTCACACACAAGGAAACGGCACCGCCGCTTTACGTTCCATGCAATTTATGGCCAACAAGAATAAGAGGTTACGTGAGATAAAAAATATGTCAATAGTGCTGACATAATTTGGGGCTAAAAAATGAGCATTCAGACAATCAACCCTGAGATCGTGCGCCAGCCATTGGCCTGGCAAGATGGCATAGACTTCGTTTTGATCGAACAATTCTTCTTCGCCTACCGTGATTTTACCGGAGATGCAGATGCAATACTGGAGGGTCTGGACTTCGGCCGCGCCCACCATCGTGTGCTGCATTTTGTCAACCGTAAGCCCGGGCTTAACGTCGCGGAGCTCTTGGATATCTTAAAAATTACCAAACAAAGCCTTGCCCGTGTGCTCAAACAATTGATAGATTTAGACTATATTGCCCAAGTAACCGGCCCACTCGACAAGCGCCATCGCGAACTCTACCCTACCGCCAAAGGCCGCGAGCTGGCACTGCAACTGGCAACGCCGCAATCCCGCCGCATCGCTGCCGCATTGGAGAAAGCTGGCATAGGTTCACGCAACACGATAGAGACTTTTTTAAAATCAATGTCGGAAGAATGATGATATTGCGCAGATGAGCTATCCGGGGGGATATAACAAAGCGGAGGATTTATGGCTAATTCAGCTCCAAATTTAGCAGCAACGCCAACAATATTAGATGACAACGCGCCACATTTACTGGTTGTCGATGATGATACGCGCATTCGCACGCTGCTTTCGCAGTTTCTCGTCGAAAATGGCTACCGCGTGACCGTGGCCGCGAATGCTTCTGAAGCGCGGCGGCGGTTGAAAAATCTCGATTTTGATATGCTCATTCTCGACGTCATGATGCCCGGCGAATCCGGCGTGGAGCTAACAAAGTCACTGCGGGAAACGCATAGCGTTCCGATTTTAATGCTAACTGCACTGTCAGAAACTGAACGCCGTGTGAAAGGCCTTGAGGCTGGCGCCGATGATTATCTGGCAAAACCATTTGACCCGCGCGAGCTGCTTTTACGGGTGAATAACATTCTTAAGCGCGGCGGACCCGCCCCCGTTGTGCGACAAGAGCAGGTTATTTTTGGACCCTTCACGTTTCACATATCGCGCCGTGAGCTAAAGCAAGGGATAAGCGTGATCAGGCTGACAGAGCGGGAACAGGATATCATGGTACTTTTCGCGGAGCGAGCCGGAGAAACTGTTCCTCGCTATGAATTGGTGGGATCAGACTCGGTAGTGGGCGAGCGTACGATTGATGTACAGATCAACCGGCTGCGCCGGAAAGTTGAAACAGACCCGACTAACCCGATATATCTTCAAACTGTGCGGGGCGTCGGCTATCGTCTCAGTATTGAGCGACAGGGTTCCTGACTTTGAGCAACGTGGCAACTTGGTTAGGTAGATGACAACTGCAGATAAGGACCGGACAAGAAAACTGCTGCGCCTGCAAAAAGCGGCGCGGCTCTATTCCGATCGGCCCTCCGTGTTTCGTCAATTTGCAAACTGGGTATCGCGCCATATGCCAAAGCGGCTCTATGCCCGCTCACTTGCGATTATCATCATCCCGATGGTCCTGCTCCAGTCAATTGTCTCCTTCGTGATTATGGAGCGGCACTGGCAGACAGTTACGCAAAAACTGTCCACTGCCGTCTCCCGCGATATCGCCGGCCTCATCAGTGTTGTGGAGACCTATCCACAAGATGAAAATCTTGAAACTATCACCAAGATTGCAGACCAAAATCTGGATTTAAATATATCCTTTTTGCCACTTGAGCCGTTGCCCGCGCCAGGGCCTAAGCCATTTTTCTCACTTCTTGATAATACCTTAACCGAAGAACTGAGGCATCAACTGCAACGCCCGTTTTGGATCGACACTGTTGGCAATTCTGACTTGCTGGAAATTCGGGTGCAATTGACCTCGCATGTCATGCGGGTATTTGCCAAGCGCAGCCAAGCCTACGCATCAAATACTTTGGTCTTCCTGATGTGGATGGTGGGAACATCGCTTTTCCTCATCGGTATATCCATCGTGTTTTTGCGCAACCAAATCCGTCCAATCCAAAAACTGGCCGAAGCAGCCGAAAGTTTTGGCAAAGGTCGGCCGATGCCCCGCGATTTCCGTCCGCGCGGTGCGGAGGAAGTGCGCCGTGCAGGCCTTGCCTTCATCCAAATGCGTGAGCGCATAGAGCGGCAAATCGACCAACGAACCGCCATGCTGTCTGGCGTCAGTCATGATTTGCGCACAATATTGACGCGCTTTAAATTGCAATTGGCACTCGTGGGGCGGAAAATCGACACGACTGCGATGGATGCTGACATCGCCGATATGCAGTCTATGCTTGAAGGTTACCTGTCATTTGCCAGAGGCGAAGCACAGGAGGAAACCGACGCGCTTGATTTAGAAAAACTATTCGACCGCTTGGCCGGCGAAGCCAAACTACGAGGCCGTGACCTCGATCATGTATTAACCGGAAAATCGGTTGTCTATGTTCGCGCCAATGCCTTCACGAGACTGGTTAATAATCTTATTTCAAACGCCTTGCGCCACGCCGAGTCAGTGTCCATCACAGCAGCCCACACTAAGGGTTGGCTCACAATCATCGTTGATGACGATGGCCCCGGCATCGCGCAGGAAAGCCGCGAGGATGTGTTCCGCCCATTCGTGCGTTTGGACGAAGCACGCAACCAAGACGAAAGCGGCACCGGGCTTGGCCTCTCCATCGCCCGCGACATTGCACGGTCTCATGGTGGTTCGATCACTCTGACAGAAAGCCCGCTCGGCGGACTGCGAGCAACTGTGCGCGTGCCGGCTTAGTTCAAAATAACTTGCCGCCATTGGGCACTTTTATGTCAATCGCAGCCAGCACGACCTGACCTTCTTCATCGGGAAATCCGAGGGTCAAAACTTCTGACATAACCGGTCCGATCTGACGGGGCGGAAAATTCACTACGGCCATCACTTGGCGTCCGATCAGTTCTTCCGGCGTATAATGCTTGGTGATTTGAGCAGACGAGCGCTTGATACCAATCGTCGCGCCAAAATCGATCCGCAACTTAATCGCCGGCTTTCGTGCCTCAGGAAACGGCTCGGCCTCAACAATTGTACCCGCGCGAATATCAACCCGTTCAAATTCATGAAAACCCAATGGCGTGTCTGACATCTCTAACTCCAGAAAATCAAATCTAACTCCAGAAAATCAGGCGTTTCCAACCGTTTCAAACAGCGCTGAATCCAGCGCTTCCCTTGCGGATTGCCCGGACCACACAACAAATTGAAAAGCCGAAAAATAAGCCTCGCAAGTCTCGACCGCACTTGATAGCAACACTTCAACCTGCCGCTCAGTCGGGTCCAGCCCCCCCGACAATAGCAACGATTGCCGAAAAATAATCACATTATCGCGGTGCCAAAAATCAAAATGCCCCATCAGCAACTGCTCATTGATCAAAGTCACGAGCTGTAGCACTTCAGTCATCCGGTTATGTGCCACTTTCATGTCAAATGCACACGCCAGATGCAGCGCCTCGCAATCTTCCATCCACGAATAGGAAACCGTATATTGCGACCAGCGCCCGCCTACAGCTATAGCAATTTCGTCGTCGCCAGAGCGCTCAAAATTCCATTCATGCGCACTCGCGACAGTCTCAATCACATCGAGTGGATGTGCATCCCGCGTATAATCAACCGCAAAAAGCGTCATATCAAAATCCATAATATCCGGACGGGAGCAGACCCGTCGCGCCAAAAAACGCTAGCATTAAGAAAACTGAAGCGTATGAGCCGAAATCAAACCATGGCCGCCGCTGGAACCCGCATTAGCGATTCAAAAACATCATTCCGAATCAACCAATAGATTCAGCATATTGAAGGAACGATGCCCTGCCATGCACTATTTTTGAATTTTAGATTTTGGGTGTGGATACAGCAAAAACCGGGAGGCGGAAAAAAGTGCCAAGTGATTCAAAAGACTCTTGAATTTCAATTAGATTGCCCGGGAATTTGCCTGTGGATTACTTTTTATTTTAACCCGCTCAAACAGACTTTTAAAGATCTGTAACTGTTAATTTTAATGAAATAGCAGGCGAATGACAAAGATATGCAAGGAAAAAAGATATGCAAATAAAACTGTGCTGGACAGGCCGGGGCCTATTCAAACTGGTTGACGCCGCAGATTGAAGCCAGTTGCCTGCAATTTCATCAAAATTAACAGGTCCAGATTCTAGACCTTGACCGGCTTGTCCTTACCTTCAAGGGCAGCAATACGTGCCTCAAGAGCGCTTAGTTTCAGCAAAAGAGTTTCATTTTCGGCCCGCGCGTTACGCGCCATTTCAAACGCGGCATCAAACTCTTCGCGCTTGACCAAATCCATTGTGTTCATCAGTTTTTCGCCCTGCGCCTTAAACGCTCCCTCGACTTCACGACGCACACCCTGCGCCGCACCCGCAGCGTCAGTCATGATTTTAGCGAACTCATCGAAAATACGATTTGAACCGGTGGTCATGGGCAATCTCCTCATAGCGGGTTGTTGCTTGATTTAAGAAGCACAACACATTTTTTCAAGGCGGGGCAATGCCGCAGGGCTGTTCGGATTATTAAACTTGCAAATATGTAGTCAAAAAACTACGATTCTATTTAATGAAAATAAGGTAAACTGAAACATTCCATAAGTGGGTAAGAAAGTTGCGTGATAATCGGGCACGCACAATTATCGCATCGCGGTTGTTTCGCCTGTCTGAAGGCCACATGGGCGACGCGATGCCAGTTGGTGAAGGTGTGAGTGAGTTGCGAATTCACTACGGGCCCGGTTATAAGACTTAATTTAAACAACGCGGCGATGTCGTCATTATTTTGCTTTGTGGCGGTGACAAAACATGGGCACAAGGCATAAACAAAGCTAAATCCCCGGCAAAAATTTGGAGCACATTATGGAAAAACTTATGGCCTATGATCCAGCTAAGGCACTAATTAACGATGAGGAGATCACGTTTTTTATGTCAGACGCCTTGGAAACAGGTCCAGACCCTACATTGCCAAAGCGTTAGGTGTTGTTGCCCGCGCAAAGGGAATGAATCATATCGCGGAACAATCCGGGTTATCGCGAGAGCAATTATACCGCTCGTTTGGAAACACCGGGAACCCGACGCTCAAAACCACAATGGCCGTGATGAAAGCCATAAATATTGAACTGGTGGCAAGAGTTAATAGCTGGAAATAATCGACATTTTACCAATATTCAGGATACAGATATGATAACATCTGCGCTCGTTACATTTTCCGCGCTGACTTTTCCAAACATCAGCCCTGTCGCGCTCCAACTCGGGCCTATTTCCGTACATTGGTACGGCATAGGCTATGTGGTTTCGATCCTTTTTTCTTGGTGGTATTGCAAACGCCTCATCGCCACACCCGCTCTTTGGGCAAATGGAAAACCACCCATGAGCGCGGTTGATTTGGATGATTTTGTAACCTGGGCAGCACTCGGCGTCGTGCTCGGCGGGCGCATCGGTTACATTTTGTTCTACGACTTTGCCAAATTTGCCGCTGATCCACTCTCGATGTTTGCCGTCTGGAATGGCGGCATGTCATTTCACGGCGGCATGTTGGGTGTGATATTAGCCATGGTTCTTTTCGCCAAAAAGCGGGGAATCTTAGTATGGAGCATGTTGGATACCATCGCAGCCAGCGTGCCTTTTGGCCTTGGCACTGTGCGCGTGGCCAACTTTATCAACTCCGAATTATGGGGCCGCACCACGAATGTGCCTTGGGCATTTAAATTCCCCAACGGCGGCGACCTCCCCCGCCACCCGAGCCAGTTGTATGAAGCATTACTTGAAGGTCTAGTCCTGTTTTGCGTCCTTCGCCTCCTCACCCACACCACATTTAAGCTAAAAACACCCAAATTCATCGGGGGCGCATTCGTGGCCGGATATGGTCTGAGCCGCATTTTTGTCGAATACTTCCGTGTTCCTGATGCGCAAATCGGATATCTGGCAGGCAATTGGCTCACGATGGGAATGATATTGTCACTCCCAATGGTTCTTGCCGGATGCTGGGCTATGCTTACCGCTAAGCCGCAAATAGTGGCAGCATGACGCCACTTGAGCAAAAAATCCGCCGCCAAATTGCGATGAGCGGCCCCATCAGCATTGCCAATTTCTGGGCGCAAGCTTTGTTTGACCCGCAACATGGCTACTACACTTCCAAAGAGCCCTTCGGCAGCAATGGTGATTTTATTACGGCCCCTGAGGTAAGCCAAATGTTTGGTGAAATGCTGGCATCGTGGTGGGTCGCCACGGTGCAAACTAACAGTCTGTCAAACATTGCGCTGGTCGAAATCGGCCCCGGGCGCGGAACGTTAATGGCTGATATGCTGCGCACAATTGCCCAAATCGACCCCAAACTGCGCGATAGTTTGAGCGTCCACATGGTAGAAGCAAGCCCGCGTTTGACTAAAATTCAGCAACAAGCACTGGCTAACTCCGGCTTCACTGTAGAATGGCATGAAACACCGGAAACCCTGCCGGAACAACCACTTGGCATCGTCGCCAACGAGCTGTTCGATGCAATCGCCATACGCCAATTTGAGAAAACACAAACCGGTTGGGTGGAGCGCTGCATCGCAATAGACGATCAAAACGAGCTTTGTTTTGCGCTCGGCACAGCAAAACTCGACGAGGCAATTATACCAAATTTGCCAGCGCCGTCGGGGACAATTTTTGAATATTCCCCTGCCCGCGAAGCCTTCATACAAACGCTGGCGCGGCGCATTGCAATGGAAGGCGGCTTCGGACTTTTTATCGACTATGGTCACGCAAAATCTGGATTTGGCGACACATTGCAAGGTCTGAAGTCACATGAGTTTGCCAATGTACTAAGCAATATTGGTATCATCGACATCACCTGCCACGTTGACTTTGAAGCCTTGGGCCTTGCCACAAAACTCGCCGGTGCCAAGGCGCTGCCAGTGTTGGAGCAAGGTGAGTTTCTTGCGCGAATTGGCATTAAAGAACGGACAGAACGCTTGACGAAAAGCGCGCCTGACCAATCACAAAATATTTCCGCTGCTCTCAACCGCCTGATTGATGGAGAGCAAATGGGCAGGCTTTTCAAAGTGTTGGGCGTTTCGCATCCTGATATTGATCTACCGGCATTTGACAAACAGGCTTGACGTCGAAGCGCAAGTTCACCACGTTCAAATCATAATCATGACGGGAATATCGATGCTCCGCCCCATAACCAGCCCGCACATTGACAGCAACGTTTTCACTCATGCGTTTTTTACGCGCGAGGGTGGTGTGTCTGAAGGCATATATAAGGGCCTTAATGTAGGCATCGGCTCAAATGACGACCGCGCCCATGTCCACGAAAACCGCCACCGTGCTGCCGGATATTTTGGTTTGCAGCCGGGTAATCTCATCTCGCCTTGGCAGACCCATTCGCCCCGTACGGTGATCGTCGACAGGCCATTCGAGGGCGAGCGGCCTAATGCCGATGGCATAGTCACAGCGACGGCCGGCATATCAATCGCTGTCGTCACAGCAGATTGCGGCCCGATCCTTTTCTCCGATGCGAGGAAACGTGTCGTAGGCGCAGCCCATGCCGGATGGAAAGGCGCACTTTATGGTGTAATCGAGAGCACAATCACAGCAATGGAAACGCTCGGCTCAAGGCGCGAGAACATAATTGCCGTGCTAGGCCCATCGATTAGCCAGAAAAATTACGAAGTCGGACCCGAATTCGTCGCTAATTTTGTTGATGTGGATCAGGCAAATCAGCGCTATTTTATAGCTTCGCAAAAGTCTGATCACAGCATGTTTGATCTGTGGGCTTTCACGGTTGATCGTCTAAAAAAGGCAGGTGTTAACGCCTCTTGCGTCAACACCTGCACCTA
>JAYVRA010000100.1:0-15837 GCA_043776635.1 Phyllobacteriaceae bacterium | reverse complement strand
ACAGCGAAGCCAAACCCTTCACATGGCGCGCAAACCCAGACGAAATCATCGCTGCCAGAAATCGGGGGTTCCAAATGTTGGAATCAATCCACTAGTATCGAAAAGGTTATTATAAGAACTTCAAAATTCGCCATTCCGCCTCCAACTTCAACTTTTTTTACGAAAGTGGTGATACCCGAAATACACATTGCGACATCGGATTGCAGTTTTAGCGCGGCGGTTATGGATATTACCAATTCGGGCAGGCTGGTACTGACGGCAGCGATTGTAAGCCTGATGACCGTTTCAGAAATGCCAAAATTAACAGGTCGAGACCCTGAGTTGCAAGATTCGGTTTTCAAAAGAAAGCATTCGTCCCGCTTCTTGACTCATCCCGCGCTTCCCGTCATTTCGGGGGTAATAAAAACAATGACGGGGTAAGATCATGTCTGTTGCGTTCACATTTCCCGGCCAGGGCAGCCAAGCGGTCGGTATGGGCAAATTGCTTGCTGAACAAAGCACCGTTGCCAAAGCGGTGTTTGACGAAATTGACGACGCGCTGGGCGAAAAACTTTCGTCCATCATGTTTAATGGCCCCGAAGACGTGTTGACCATGACTGCTAATGCCCAGCCGGCGCTGATGGCAGTGTCTGTCGCGCTCATTCGCGTCATGGAATCAAAAGGCTTTGATCTTAAAAGCAATGTGGCGTTTGTCGCAGGCCACTCACTGGGAGAATATTCCGCGCTTGCGGCGGCTGGAACATTCTCATTGAGCGATACAGCCAAGCTCTTACGCATTCGCGGCAATGCCATGCAAAAGGCCGTGCCAGCGGGCGAGGGCGGCATGGCGGCCATTATCTGGCTGGAAGACGGTGATGTTGCAGCCGCTTGTCTCGAGGCTTCGCAAGGCCAAGTGTGCCAGATTGCCAACGATAATGGCGGCGGGCAGTTGGTAATTTCCGGCGCAAAGGCTGCCGTGGAACGCGCTGCTGCAATTGCTACGGCCAAGGGTGCGAAGCGGGCAATTATGCTTGCCGTCTCCGCTCCGTTTCACAGTGCTCTGATGGGTCCGGCGGCAGATGCGATGCGCGGGGCGTTGGCCACTGTTGCTAAACACGCGCCCTCAATCCCGGTCGTATCTAATGTAACCGTGACGCCGACCTCCGATCCGCAAGAAATTGTAGATCGCCTCGTTGCCCAAGTCACGGGCCAAGTGCGGTGGCGCGAGACTGTGGAGTGGTTCGCAGCAAATGGCGTCACGTCGCTCGTGGAAATCGGCACCGGCAAGGTGTTAACCGGACTGGCACGCCGCATCTCGAAAGATGTCAGCGGCAGTGCTATCAACTCATTGGAAGATGTTGACGCCTATCTGGCCTCGCTCGCATAAATTTAAGGACTTATCATGTTTGATCTCACGGGCCGCAAGGCATTGGTAACAGGCGCAACCGGCGGCATTGGCGAGGAAATTGCCCGCGCTTTGCACAATGCTGGCGCGACAGTCGGCCTTCACGGCACACGAGCCGAAAAGCTGGAATCATTGGCCGCAGAGTTTGGCGACCGCATCCACATTTTCCCCGCAAACCTTAGCGACAGGGATGCTGTCAAAGCACTCGGCGCAAAGGCGGAGGCCGAACTTGGCGGTGTGGATATATTGGTCAACAATGCCGGTATCACAAAAGACGGCCTGTTTGTGCGCATGTCCGACGCGGATTGGGACGCGGTTTTAGAAGTGGATTTGACCTCTGTTTTCCGGCTCACCCGCGAACTCACCCACCCGATGATGCGCCGCCGCTTTGGCCGTATCATCAACATCACATCAATTGTTGGCGTGACCGGAAATCCCGGTCAAACCAACTATTGCGCGGCAAAGGCGGGCATGATTGGCTTTTCAAAATCACTCGCGCAAGAAATTGCCTCGCGTAATATCACAGTCAATTGCATTGCGCCCGGCTTCATCGAATCAGCCATGACAACAAAGCTCAACGACAAGCAAAAAGAAGCTATTATGGGCGCAATTCCCATGAAGCGCATGGGAACCGGCGCGGAAATCGCGGCTGCTGCGGTGTTCTTGGCATCTAACGAATCCGCCTATGTCACCGGCCAAACCATTCATGTTAATGGCGGCATGGCAATGATTTGATACGGGTTATAGGCGCAATGCAGCGGCATTTGTCTTTGCTTGCGCCTGTAAACCATGATATGCGCCGCTTCGACTAAGCATTGGGCAGTGATTTATTGGCAATTGGCTTTATAAATCGGTTTATATCTGCGCAAGTGCGATGTTGCCATTCGCAATATCGTGTCTTAAGTCTTGATAGATGAGTTTTATGCCGCTAACCACAGTGGTGAAGCAACAATGAGGATATATAATGAGCGACGTTTCCGATCGGGTTAAAAAGATTGTAGTTGAGCATCTGGGCGTCGATATGGCCAAGGTAGCGGACAATGCGAGCTTTATTGATGATTTGGGCGCAGACAGCTTGGATACCGTTGAGCTGGTTATGGCGTTTGAAGAAGAATTCGGCGTTGAAATACCTGATGATGCTGCGGAAACAATTCTGACAGTTGGCGATGCAGTAAAGTTCATCACCAAGGCTCAGGCTTAACCAAATCTACTGAAAATTGGGGGGTCCGGCAGGCATCTGTCAGCCGGACTTGAGGGAGATATAGTGATGCGGCGTGTTGTTGTTACGGGCATTGGTATGGTTACGCCGCTAGGCGCAACGGCTCCGGTTACGTGGGAGCGGTTGATTGCAGGCGAAAACGGTGCAGGCCGCGTAACCAGCTTCGATGTTTCAGACATCGCCTGTCAAATTGCTTGCCAAATCAAGCGCGGCGATGGCACGGACGGCACTTTTAATCCAGATTTGACCATGGCGCCGAAAGAGCAGCGCAAGGTCGATGACTTTATTATTTATGGCATGGCCGCTGCTGACGAGGCTCTCAACGACGCCAACTGGCATCCTGAAACTTACGAAGATCAAACCCGCACCGGCGTGCTCATCGGCTCAGGTATAGGCGGCATTGAGGGCATCGTAGAAGCAGGTTACACCCTGCGCGACAAAGGCCCGCGCCGCGTTTCACCGTTTTTCATCCCCGGTCGTTTGATTAACTTGGTCTCAGGCCAAGTCTCGATCAAGCACCACCTTAAAGGCCCGAACCATTCGGTTGTTACCGCCTGTTCGACCGGCGCACACGCCATTGGTGATGCCAGCCGCCTCATAATGTTTGGCGATGCCGATGTGATGGTTGCAGGCGGCGCCGAATCGCCAATCGGGCGGATGTCTCTGGCAGGCTTTGCCGCCTGCCGGGCGCTTTGCACTGCTTACAATGACGAGCCGCAAAAGGCCTCGCGTCCGTATGACAAAGACCGCGATGGGTTTGTCATGGGCGAGGGCGCCGGCATTGTCGTGCTTGAAGAATATGAACACGCCAAAGCGAGGGGCGCGAAGATTTATGCCGAAGTGGTCGGCTACGGTCTGTCAGGTGACGCTTTCCACATCACCGCTCCGGCGGAAGATGGTGACGGCGCATTCCGCTGCATGACAGCCGCCTTGAAACGTGCCGGTGTGAAGCCGTGCGAACTGGATTATGTCAACGCCCACGGCACATCGACAATGGCCGATACCATCGAATTGGGCGCAATTGAGCGCCTGATGGGAGATGATGCCGCCAAGCTCACGATGTCGTCCACCAAGTCTGCCACGGGCCATTTGCTCGGCGCTGCGGGTGCGATTGAGGCGATTTTCTGCCTGTTGGCCATTCGCGATGGCATTGTGCCGCCAACATTGAACTTGGACAATCCTGAGCGCGAAACACTGGTTGACCTTGTGCCCCATAAGGCCAAGAAAAAAATCGTGAATATCGCGCTTTCCAATTCATTCGGTTTTGGCGGCACAAATGCCTCTCTCGTGCTGCGCCGTTGCGCGTGATGGCAATAGGCACTCGCCTTTTTGCCATATTTTTTGTTAGGCTTGAGTCTTTCCAAACAATCTTGGAAACGAAATTTGCAAATTAGACATTGCGATGATGTGAGGCCAGTGTGACGATCAATTCAGATGACCCATCAGGCAATTCCGGCCAGCGCGAAACGCCAGCAAATGACCCTATCGTGCCGAAATCCGCAAGCCAGGTTTTGCGTCCGGAACCGGGAGTTCAGCCTCCAAAGCGCTCGCGCCATGCCCGCAGCCAGACGGTTGTTTTCTTAAATTTTCTAATGTCGCTTGCGGTTTTCCTGGCGCTTGGCGCAGGCGTAGCAGCCTACCTTGGTAAGCAGGAATTCGATGGGCCGGGCCCATCCACAGAAGCTGCGACTTTTGTTGTTAAACCCGGTGCAAACCTATCGGATGTCGCCACTCAATTAGAACGGCGTCAGCTTATCAGTGACACCAGGGTTTTCAAAATAGGCGCGTCAGTAACCAAGACAGACAAGTCGCTTAAAGTCGGCGAATATGAAATTAAAGCTGGCGCGTCCATGCGCGATATATTAGCGCTTCTTAACAGTGGAAAATCGGTCCTGCATTCGTTGACGATCGCGGAAGGCCTAACCGTCGATCAAATCATGGCTAAGATTAGTGCTGATGAAGTGTTAACCGGTGATATACCAGCTGTATTGCCTGTTGAAGGTTCGCTTTTGGCCGATACGCAGCGTTTTTCGCGCGGCACAACCCGGACTGAAATTATAACCAAGCTCGGGACGGACCAGAAAAAACTTGTGGATGATATTTGGGCGCGCCGCGCTCCAAATCTACCGCTCAAGAACGAAAATGAATTCGTTACCTTGGCCTCTATAGTCGAGAAAGAAACAGGAAAGGTAGACGAGCGCCCTCGTGTTGCCGGCGTGTTTATCAATCGCCTGAATCAAGGCATGCGTCTGCAATCAGACCCGACAATTATCTATGGAATTTTCGGAGGCAAGGGCAAGCCTGCAGGTCAGCCAATCCGCAAATCTGATCTCGAAAAGCAAACTCCTTATAACACCTATCTTATTGACGGGCTACCGCCAACGCCAATTGCCAACCCCGGCAAGGCCGCGCTTGAAGCGGTCGCAAACCCCAGCCGGACCAACGAACTTTTTTTTGTTGCTGATGGCACAGGCGGCCATGTGTTTGCGGCAACTCTTGCGGAGCACAATGACAATGTGGCCCGCTGGCGCGAAGTTGAAAAAAAGAAGGCTGCTGAGGCTAAAGGTGATGGTACCACGGAACCGGCGGCAACTTCTACCGGTGATGCGCTTGATCCTAACGTGCCTGCACAATAGTAGAGGGTGCGGCTGGCATGGCGATTGAAAGCATGACTGGATTTTCCCGCCACGAGTTGGCACTGGAAAATGGCGGGCGTTTGGTTTGTGAAATTCGCTCCGTCAATGGCAAGTCTCTCGATGTGCGCCTTCGGTTGCCCGGTGGCATGGATCGCCTCGAATTCCCTACCCGTCAGCTTACACAGACATGCATAGGGCGTGGTAATTTGCAGATTGGCGTGACACTGGAGGCTGCCGACACGGCATCCGGCTTTCGAATAAACGAAGGCATGGTAGCATCAATTTTGGAATTATCCGCCAAACTTGAGGTTAAACATGCGTTGGCAAGACCGTCAATCGCGGAGATTCTGGCTGTCCGTGGCGTGCTGGACGCTAGTGACATCGAGCACACCAGCGGCCTTGATAAGCCTTTTCTCGAGGTGATATCAGCGGCCTTGGAGGGGTTAAAATTATTCCGCTCCAAGGAAGGTGTAGCTCTCGTTAAGGTGTTGAGTGATCAAATCGATCAAATTGAAATGCTGGTTCAGCGAGCGGAAATAGATCCGTCACGCTCTGCTGAGTTTATTCGCGAGCGTCTTTCCGCGCAGGTCAAACTTTTGATATATTCTACACAAGGCTTTGACGAGCAACGCCTCATGATGGAGGCAGCTTTGCTTGCCACAAAAGCCGATGTTCGCGAAGAGCTTGACCGGGTGCGCGGGCATATTGAGGCTGTTCGTGCGCTGCTGAAATCCGCCGGACCTGTTGGCAGAAAATTGGACTTTCTCGCGCAGGAATTTAACCGCGAAGTGAATACGCTTTGTTCAAAATCGAACGCTTCGAGCATTACCAGCATAGGTCTTGATCTAAAATCAGTTGTTGATCAGTTTCGAGAGCAAGTGCAAAATTTGGAGTAGAAGACCATGGCAAATGGCGCAAAAAATAACAGCGTGGATAGCACTGTTTCGAAAGATACCGGCATTGCGCGTCGTGGACTGATGCTTGTGCTTTCCTCACCATCGGGTGCGGGGAAGTCAACTATTGCCAGAAATTTGCTGGAGCAAGATGCTGCATTGTCGCTCTCCGTGAGCGTTACCACCCGGGCGCGTCGCGGCAGTGAAATTGATGGCGTGCACTATCATTTCATTTCCACGAGCGAGTTTGAACGCCTGCGCGACAATGAGCAATTGTTGGAATGGGCAGAGGTTCACGGTAATTTTTACGCCACGCCGCGTGAGACTGCGGAGGCAGCGATGGCTGCGGGACGCGATATGCTGTTTGACATCGATTGGCAGGGTGCGCTGCAAATGCAGGAGAAAATGCCTGCTGATATCGTATCAATTTTCATCCTGCCGCCTTCGATGGCAGAGCTGAAATCCCGCCTGCAACGCCGCGCGGAGGACAGCCAGAGCGCAATTGATATGCGTTTGAAAAATGCCAGCGTTGAAATCGAACATTGGCGCGAATATAACTATATCGTCATCAATGATGACCTCGATCGCGCGTACTCGTCAGTTGTATCAATAGTTGCAGCAGAGCGCCTGCGCCGCGATCGCCGCCCCGGTCTTTTTGAATTTGTTACCGGATTGCTTGCTGAGACGTTGTAACAGCTCTAGACTGAAAAGTGTAGAGCATATAACCTGCATCAACGTGTACATATCAAAATCGATAAGTCTGATGTGAGTGGTGCAGTTTTTGCACGTGTGTATTCAAATTTGGAGAAATTTCATGTCGTACCGCATGATTTCCGGCGCTTTTCTGCTGGTGGCAAATAGTGCTATCGCTCAAGGCATTGCAGACCCTTTTAACGGTAATGGCGGACTGTTTGAAGGCACAATCGGCTCTTCCAAAATCTTGGTATCACTCGACGGGAAGGCTAATTATTATAGCTATGCCAAAGCCCCGTCAGACATCGGCTTGTTACTAACAAAATCCGGCAAGAGTTTCACATTTACCGAGACACTGTTCGTTGATGCCACTCCAGAAGATTTGGCCGGAGATCGCAAGGACACGATTACAGGATCGTGGCAAATAAGCCTTAACGAAAAGGGCGGAACTGGAATATGGACTTCGGCAAAAAATGGCAAGACAGCGCCGATCACGTTGAAACGTTTAGTCGGCTCCAGCACTTCAGAGGAAGATATTCCCGGACCAAGTAACTACGAAGCTTATTGGCTGAAGAATGTGGACCTTAATGTGCCCGCAACTAATCTGAAACCTCAAAAATTTGGTTCTGTGAATATCGGTTGGGTCAAGGACTCTGTTTTTGGCGCACCATATCCTATGCTGCTCACCCATCCTGATGCCGCAAAGATAGTCAAGATCAATTCATTCTTGCAGGAAAAACATCGCGATGCTGTTTTGGGGGTTCGCGAGTGTCAGTCGGGCCTTGGCTTCTCGGCAGATGCATCAACACTGAATGCCGGCAAGCCAAAGGACCCGGAATATCAGTACGAACTTACCTATGCATCGCCGACTGTGCTGAGCATGGTTGAAAGTGGCTCAGTTTTTTGTGGTGGCGCCCATCCGGCCAATTATTCGCAGCCAATAATGTTTAATCTTGATACTCTCACCGATATTTCCAGCAACGCCTGCGCTGAGGATGGCAATTGTATGGAAATGAATAAATCCGGCCTCGGCACTCTCATCGAGCTAAAAACAGCTGATCAACGTGAGCGTTTCAATACATTGTGGTGGAATAGATGGAACGCTGCTGCCAAGGCGGTTGAGGCCAAGGGTGGTGATGCTGGTGACTTGGCGAGTGAGTGCATGGAAGGTTTTGAAAACGAAAAACCAATGGCTGAGCGAAATGCCTCCTTTTCGCTCACGCCAAAAGGTTTAGCCGTTACGCGTACAGATTTTTCCAGCGCGGCGGCTGTATGTAATTTTCAGGATGGCTACAACCCGATTGTGATTTCTTGGGTCGATTTGAAGCCGTTTTTGAAGGGCGGGCAGACAATTTTGGTGGACGAAATAAAGTAACTTGCAGCAGGGTGCTGCGATGCTATTAATGTATTCACAAACCAGGGTCTGGACCTGTTAATTTTGACGAAATAGTCGAGGTGATTTTTGGTGAGTGCCAGGAGCGAAGGCGCAGGAAATGCGGGCATGTTGCCTGCGGGCACTTCGAGTGGCAAGCCTTTGCGACTTCAAGCCTTTGCGACGTCAAGCCTTTGCGATAATGCAATCGCCGGAAAGCGCGCGATTTTGGTACTAACATCCAACCGGCTTCACTCTGCGGCGTCAAACCGCTTAAACGTTCCCTAAGCCCGTCCTGCGCTGTTTTGCTTGCATAGTTTCGTCATTCGCCTGCCATTTAATCAAAATTAACAGGTCAAGACCCTAAGCATTGTGCTCAAAAGTGTGTGCGATTTTGCGCTAAAACGATGCGACAAAACAAGGACTTAGTGCAATGCGCCGATTTTATATCGGCGACCGGTGCTCTAAGTAAAACGCTGTTGAACCCGGTTTGGAATTCAGGCTGATTATGGAGGAAAGTATTATGAACAGATTATTTCTTTTTCTCACCGTCGCGATGCTCATGTTGTCACCTACGGAAAGCGCCGCTAAGCGGTTAGTTGCCAACCCGATTAGAACAAAAGATATACTCGAGGGCATGAGTGCCGCACAATGTTTGCAAAACGGTGGAACGTTAAAAAATGTTTCCAAGAGGATATGCATCAAACAACAACGGTGTCATTTGCAAATCAGCACGGACGGTCAGACCCGCGATATTTGTATCGGTGAAAATTAAAGCAACGTGCCAGAAAGTGTGAGCGGTTTTTTTGCAAAAGCGATGCGAAAGCAAACGCTGCTCTAGCGGAATATCTTTTTTGGCTTGGCGTCGTCCATTTCAGCCATCTCTGCTAATTTTCTACCTGCAATTACTACCCTGTCACGCGGGAAGATGACCAGCGCCTCGGTGCCTTCGCGCAACTTGGAGCGCAGGTCGAATATGCCTCCGTGAAGGTGCATTAAGGCTTGAACGATTGGCAGACCAAGGCCTGTGCCTTGCTCTGCATTTTTGATGGCAATCGAGCCTTGACCGAAGGTGGACAAAACAACGGGGATTTCATCTGCGGCGATGCCCGGGCCGTTGTCTTTAACGGAGATATATTGGCCGCCACCGCCGGTCCAGCCGATTTTAACAGTGATCTCGCCGCCCGTAGGCGTAAATTTTACGGCGTTGGATAGCAAGTTTAATATGATTTGCCGCACCGATCGTTCATCAGTCCAGATGGATGTCAGCGTTTTTTCAAAATTGCTGATGATTTTAATATCTTTGCTTTTGGCTTTAAGCGCCATCATGTGTATGGCATCTTCCGCTGTGTCGCCTAGTTTCATGACTTCTTCAGCTAGGGAATGACGCCCGGCCTCCACGCGCGAAAGGTCTAATATCTCATTGATAAGATTGAGCAAATGCTCGCCACTATCATGGATATCCTGCGCATATTCCTTATACGTAGCATTCCCCATAGGGCCGAGAACCTCGTGACTCATGACTTCTGAGAATCCGAGAATGGCATTGAGCGGTGTACGTAACTCATGGCTCATGGAAGCCAAAAAACGCGATTTTGCCAAATTAGCTTCTTCCGCACGTGAGCGCGCCTCGTCTGACATGCTTTTTGCGGTCTCTAGTTCGGCGATAAGTGCATCTTTTTCAATTCGATGTTCCAAGGTTTCACGGGCGATGTTATTAAGATAATTTGCTACAACCGCAAAAAATACCAAACCGGTAATTAACACAAGTACCATGGCCAGCTCGACCAGGTTTGTTAAATTGGCGGTAAATGCAATAAAAATAGCCACCGGCATCACGAATGTCAGGATAAGCGCACGACGCAAATTGGCGGTCGCGACGGCGGTTCCGGCCATCGCCAGCAATAAAACTACAGCCTGCAACACACTAATTTGGGCGATCCCGCATTCATTGCACCTAAATGCCGCCAGCCATGCCCAGCAAAGGCCGGTTGCAACATGCAGGAAAAACATGAGGTTGGACCAATTAGTTACATTGAGCGCATCAACTTCAGTGTTAGCCAGCCGCCGTGCAAATAAGCCCAGTAGCGCATAAGTCAGTAGTGTTACCGCTGCCCAAGTGAGGGATTGTGACCCAAAGCCAATAAAGAATGCAGCAACTGATGTTGCTACGATTGCCAACGGAATCACCAACTCAAGTGAGCGTAAAACCTCACCATGAATGCGCATTAGATCCGCAGTAAAGTCTGCCCGGCCGCCTTCATTCAGTCGTGCACGGGTTCGTTTGATGGCGCGCGCAACGTCCGGATTGCGGGAGCGCTTCGCCAGGTTCAGGATATTTTTGTCAGCGATTGGAGATCGCGGCGCACTCATTATTATTATTCGCAGTCCGTTTGGATTTTTACCTTTATAAAGCCTAAACGGTCATGATTAATGAACTGTGCATTTTCGCGGAGAATGGTTGAAAACAAAGGTAATTTTTGAAGTATGGCATTCCAGCGTTATCGTTATTATTCGTCCCCGCGTCCGCTGCGGCGGCGGATGCTGGATTGGGCGCTGACGCTGGCGTTTTTCGCTGTGCTGGTATTTGTCATTTTGAAGCTTGATAGGTTTACCGCGCAGTCGCACCATGGCGTGCCTTATGTGATAGATGGCGACACAATTGTGCTGAATGGCACGAAAATCCGCCTTGAAGGTATTGATGCGCCGGAGATGAAACAATCTTGCGTGGCTTTGGATAAGTCCTACCAATGCGGTGCCGAAGCGCGGGCGAATTTGCGCAATCTTATCGGCAAGGCGGCGCTGACCTGCGCGGGATCGCGCTTGGATAAATATGGCCGGTTTCTGGCAGTTTGCATGGCGCTCACTACCAATATCAATCAGCAGATGGTGGCAGATGGCTGGGCTGTCTCATACGGCTCTTATTTGAGCAACGAGGTGGCGGCAAAGTCCGCCAAGCGGGGGATTTGGCGCGGCACATTTGAGCAGCCGCAGGAATGGCGGCAAAGCCATGCCGGCATCACTGAAGTGCGCCATGATTTTTGGTTCAAAAGTCTGGCTTTTCTAAAATTACTTATTGGCGTTGAATGAGGTTTGGAGGAATTTGCGATGAAACTTTTTGATGGCGGCAAAGCGCCGAACCCACGCCGTGTACGGATATTTTTGGCTGAAAAAGGCATCGAGGTGCTGCTTGTGCCGGTTGATATGGGCGCAAACGGGCATAAGCGCGAGGATGTGACCAGTCGCAACCCGTTGCAGCGCCTGCCGGTGCTGGAGTTGGACGACGGCACAATTCTCACTGAATCAGTTGCGATTTGCCGTTATTTTGAGGAATTGTATCCGGATCCGGCGTTGTTCGGCAAAAGTGGACTTGGCAAGGCCAAGGTCGAAATGTGGAACAGGCGGCTGGAATTGGTATTTCTAAACTCTGTTGCGGCGGCATTCCGCCATACGCATCCGGCCATGCAGGGCTGGGAAGTACCGCAAGTGCCGGAATGGGGCGAGGCAAACAGGCCGAAAGCGCTGGCGTTTTTGGAGATTATGGATAACGAACTCAAGTCCCGCGAGTTTGCGGCGGGAGATGAATTTTCGATTGCTGATATAACAGGCCTCGTTGCGCTGGACTTCATGAAGCCGGCAAAAATTGTGGTTCCTGAACATTTGACCAATGTGCTGCGCTGGAAAGCAGCTTTGACGGCGAGACCAAGCGCGCTGGCATAGTGGTATTATTTTTCTAAAATATCGCAATTCAGGTATGGTTTTCTTTTGCTAAGAGTATTATGGCTCCACCAAAGAAAGTCATTCTGGAGTTGTCATGGATCGTCTTGACCGCAAAATACTGCGTCTGTTACAGGAAGATGCCACGCTGGCTGTTGCCGATATTGCCAAGAAGGTGGGCCTGTCCACCACGCCATGCTGGCGGCGCATTCAAAAGCTTGAGGAGGATGGCGTTATCAAGCGCCGTGTGGCGGTGCTGGACCCGACGAAAATCAACACACGCGTGACGGTGTTTGTCTCTATCCGCACGAGTTCACATAACCCCGAATGGCTGCGGCGCTTTTCGGAAGTGATTTCGGAGTTTCCCGAAGTGGTGGAATTTTACCGGATGAGCGGCGCGGTGGATTATCTTTTGAAGGTCGTAGTGCCGGATATTGCGGCCTATGATGCCGTCTATAAGCGGCTTATCGCCAAGATTGAAATCAGCGATGTGAGTTCAGCGTTCGCGATGGAACTGATAAAGTACACCACGCAATTGCCTCTGGATTATATGATTCTGGAAAAGGATTCAGGTGCGGCTTAGGACTTTCTCTGAACGCCGCCATCGCGTTTGGTCGCCACATTCTTCTGATCCACAATCGTCTTAATTTTCTGATTGCTAAGCTCGCGCACCGCGTCTTTGCCAATCCAGCGTGCGGTCTTGTCGCTTGACGCGCTGAGCTTTTCGGCCAGCGCGAGGGCAGGGGCGTGAAGCTCCAGCGAACGTTTGCCCACTTGGCGCAGTGCCCGGTTCACGGCTTTTTTAACAAAATTGCGCTCGTCAGTAGAGTGAGTTTCGATCAAATCTAAATAGCACAAAAACTCGGCATCCGGCCGTTTTTTCATGTGTATTGCAGCAACCGCAATCATCGAAAACGCGGCGCGGCGGGTGAATTCGGCTTCGTCTGCGGCAAATTCCGGGATGAGCAGATCCGAGTGACCTGCTTCGAAAACCAGGTCTGCAACGCCATCAACTATTTCCCACGAGTCAAATTCTGACGCCCAGCGGCGGGCTTGTTTCTCGGTGACTTTGACTTTTTCTTCAGTGTAGGATGCGATGAGCCGCGCCTCGCGGTATCCGGTTTTCCACAGTTCCAAAGCGCGTTCATGGTCCTTGCCGATGCCACGCGCAAAAGGACGCAGCAGGGCGGTTGGTACGCCAAAGGCTTGTTCAGTTTTGATGCCAAAGCGTGCTTTGCTTTCGATAACGGCGCTGGAGCCGTTGGCCTTTAGCCATTTCAGTACATCATCGGTGTTCACCGGCTCTTCGTTAGGCATTGCCATCTCAAATTTCCAATCATGCCAGCAGGCTGAACTTGTCCCGGCGCTTGCCGCCGAACTCACTCATATCGTCATAAACTTAATATGTTGGAGCTAACTAAGATTTTACGTCATGCGTAAATACAATTTTCGGTTGCTAATACAATTTAAGAATGCAATTTTATTTATAGTCTACTTAAAGGGCAGTATATGTTTAGAACAATGCTCCCATTTGTAATTTTGTTTTCCACTCAATGTGCTTTTGCTCAGGCCGTTCCCATAGAGCCCGACGCTGTGATTTCGGGTACGAATGAAATGCAGCGTTCCCAATTACCTGGTTTGTCATGGCTGGAAGTGTGACAGCATCTCCTCCATACGGCCATTTCTTATGTCTCCAAGGATTGCACTGATTTTCAATCAATAGAATTATACCTACGAGTTATGGGACCAAGGTGGAAATTGGTTGATTGCCTTAAAGTAACCGACCTTCAGTCTCCAATCTTGCCAGCAGACTCGACGTATCCCAGCGCTTACCGCCTAGCTTTTCCACGTCGCCATAAAACTGATCGACCAGCGCGGTGACAGGGAGCGATGCGCCGTTGCGGCGGGCTTCGTTCAGGCAGATGCCTAAGTCTTTGCGCATCCAATCGACGGCAAAGCCGAAATCGAACTTGCCCACATTCATGGTCTTGTGACGGTTTTCCATTTGCCATGAACCGGCTGCGCCTTTGGAGAGGACTGCGATCAGCGCTTCAATATCCAGCCCGGCCTTTTTGCCGAAGTGAATGCCTTCGGCCAGCCCTTGCACGAGGCCTGCGATGCAAATTTGGTTGACCATTTTAGCGAGCTGCCCGCAGCCTGCCGGTCCCATCAAGCCGACCATTCGGGCGTAGGCGTCAATGATTGGCTTGGCTGCTTCAAATGTCCCTTCCGTCCCGCCGCACATCACGGTTAGCAGCCCGTTTTCGGCGCCCGCCTGCCCGCCTGATACCGGTGCGTCGATGAAACCCAATCCCAGCGCTTGTGCTGCAAGATCCAACTCGCGGGCGACTTCGGCGGAGGCGGTGGTGTTATCAATAAAGATCGCACCTTTTTTCATTGCAGCAAACGCGCCGGAATGGCCGAGCGTGACACTTCTCAAATCGTCATCATTGCCGACGCAGCAGAATACGAAATCTTGATTTTTTGCGGCTTCCGCTGGCGTCTGCGCAAATAAGCCGCCATGTTCGGCGACCCAGGCTTTGGCCTTTTGCGTCGTGCGGTTATATACTGTTACCTCGTGCCCGCCTTTGTGTTTCAAGTGCGCGGCCATCGGGTAGCCCATGACGCCAAGGCCCAGAAATGCGACTTTTGTCATGAGAGTTTCCTATGAAATCCGGTGAAATGATATGCCGGTAGCCATGCCAGCCGGCGCGGTTTTATGCAATGACTTGTTCTGGCGGGCACCAATTTAGTGAGTCATATCAAACCAATATGCGTGTGGTCTTTGACACCACGTGAGCACGTTGAGACAATGATTCAACACTTGTCGCAGATTTCGTGCGTTGCTTCATAGGCCCGATATTCGGCACGGATATAGTCTATGAACAGGCGCACTTTAAGCGGCACGAACCGGCGGCTGGGGTAGGCGGCGTGGAGTGCGACTTTGCCCATGTCATAGTTGGTGAGTAGCGGGATCACTTGCGTTTCGCCTATGTCGTGCTTGAACATCCATTGCGGGCCGGTGGTGATGCCGACGCTGTTAATCACCGCCTCGCGCAGTGCATCCAGATTATCAATGCCAACACGGCTCTTGATATCCAGTGCTTCCTGCTTGCCGTCCTTGGAGAAAATCCATTTGCGCTGGCGGTTATAACCAGTGAAATGGATGATCTGATGGTTCACCAAATCCTGCGGTGTCTGCGGCATTCCGTGCTTTTCAACATAGGCGGTTGTGCCGAAAAGCTTGATCGGCGAATAGCCGATAAGCTGGGTGATGACTGTTTCATCTTCTATCCCGCCAATGTGGATGCGCAAATCTATGCCCTGTTCCACAAGGTTCGGCCAACTGTCTTGCAGCTTGAGGTCGATATCAATGTCGGGATAGAGCTCCAATATTTTACCTAAGCGCGGCACGACTTGCATCCGGGCAAATCCTGTCTGGCAGGAAAGGCGCAGCAGGCCGCCAGGCTTGGCTTTAACACGGCGGACCCGCTCCAGCGCATAATCCGTCGCTGCAACGGCATGGCGGGCGTAGTCTAAAAACTCGCGGCCTTCGTCAGTCAGTGCGATACTGCGCGTCGTGCGGTGTAGAAGGCGTGCGCCCAAATAATCCTCTAGCGCTGAGACCTGCTTGGAGACAGCAGGCTGGCCCATGCCCAGTTGCTTGGCGGCGCTGGAAAAACTTTCGGTATCCGCGACCTTTAAGAACACCCGGAAGGCGACATCGACATCCATTATTCATTCCAATTTGGCATTAGTGATATGAAAAATCACTATCTTAAATTACTGCATATAATCAATCATATCAAGGAGGCAGAAGACATCATGTCGAGAACACACGATATGACCGGTTTATGTAACATGTCATCTGTCCGGCTTTAAGCTTCGCCCTTTTTGGGGCGGGGCGATGAGGCGGACGGAGC
>JAYVRA010000099.1:0-16340 GCA_043776635.1 Phyllobacteriaceae bacterium | reverse complement strand
CACAGCGAAGCCAAACCCTTCACATGGCGCGCAAACCCAGACGAAATCATCGCTGCCAGAAATCGGGGGTTCCAAATGTTGGAATCAATCCACTAGTTATTGCCCGTCATTTGCTGTCACTCAAACCATAATTACGCGATGAGAACCTGTGGGAGGCACCGCTGACTTTCGCGCCGTCTAATCTGTTTTTGACGGTTCGTCCGGGTATTGCCCGTTTCTACGATGCCCACTCTAACTCTTTGTAGTCAAATCCATTTTCAATCGTGGGCTTCACAATTTTAAAATAGGGCGACAAATCAAAATCTCTCGGAGTATAAAGCGAGTGATGCCGGATATGTAAAATTTCGCGGCGGGAGTAATCTGATTTAGCGACGGTTTGGCCTTCGTGCCGTTTTACGTCGGGTAGAATTGGATAACCCACATTTTGATAAGCCTCGGCAATCAAAGTCGAGCAAATAGCCTTGGTGGGCGCACCAGAGCCAAAGGCAATCATCCGACGTCGCCATCTTACGGGTACCGGCGGCGTAGGCAAAAAATACCGCAGCATATCAACTATGTTTTTTGTGTCATACGCGGTTCCCAGACGTGAAATCATGAAGTCAATAATTTTCTGACGATCCTCAATAGTCAATGCTACCGGCCTGCATATACGAGTGTTGTAGGAGGCATATTTTTCAAGTGGGGAGGCAATGCAGCCATCGCCCAGTTCAACCTCAATCAAGCGTGGTCTTGGGAGGCTATCCGCGCGCTCAGGTAAAGCATTGCCAACATAAAGTGCTGCGTGACTCCAAGTCGACTGGGTCAAGTATTTAATTGCATTAGAGATATATTGATTGCCTTCAACCAATAATATATCGCCGGGCTCGAGTACACGGCTCAAAGTAAGCGCATCTGAAGGTGTAAAAGGCTGATATCCTGAAGATTCACTCGTTAAACGCCGAGCCATAAACGAGCCAATTTTATCAAGAGTTGTCTCAGTCACCTCCATAAAAAACCTCACCCGCTCATTACCGCAACAGCAATTTCACTCTTTTCAAACACTTTGTCTATGTCCTTATAATGCATAACAACGATTAAAGCAGGGTCCACATAAATCGCCCCGCCACAAATAACAGGTATAATCCAAGTGATGCCTCCAACTGCCGCTTCGGTAATGCATGCGCTATTTTTGCACCCATCGGCGTAACGTAAAGCGACAGTGGAAGAACGAGTATGACAGCGAGCCAGTTAACATAGCCGGTTGAAAGTAGAGGTAGCCCCGCCTTTTGCCATCCCACCCAAACATAGCCAATAACCCCGGGAATTGCGATAAGCAGCCCAACGCCAGCGGACGTGGCCACCGCCTGATGGATTGGCCTCCCATAGCTCGTCATGAAAGTATTGTTGAGCACACCACCGCCAATTCCCATCAATGTAGAAAGAAACCCGATGAACGCACCTACGATGCCCCGGATTGGATTTTTCGGAATATCGGTGCCAAAACGCCAACTATCGCGCCCAAACAATAATTTTGCGGCAATAGCCAAACATACCACCGCAAATATTGCCCGCAAACCATAGCTGGAAATGCTAGACAACAACAACGTTGCAATCAAAACCCCAAATGGAACGGAAATGCGAAAACTTTGTAGCAGTTCTTCATCGACCATGCCACGTTTGCGGTGTGCAGCAACTGACCGCCAGGAAGTGGCCGCGACCAAGGCAAGCGATGAGCCTACTGACAGCTGGATTCGCACCGCATCATCAATGCCAACTGCCCCGAAGACTTGATAGAATGCAGGTACAAGAACGGTCCCTCCCCCTATGCCGAACAGGCCCGCAAGAAAGCCTGAAAATGCTCCGGCCACAATCAAATATATGGCAAACTCAGCAATTTGTTGCCATTCTATTTCGCCCATAACCTAATCCTAAACGCTGGGGATATTCCCATATTGATCTGTGCGATTGATAAGGACCATAAAGCGGCTGTCTGCGCAATTGCCCTGATCGCGCGGATAAAAGTCAAGGCAAAATATGTCTTGGGCATCTCTGTGAAACCCAATGTCCGGCTTCCCCGCCTGATTGGGTTGGACTGACCGGACCAAATGCCGGCCAGTTTTCACTACTTATTTTCTTGCCCTGTATATTATGCTGTGGTGGTTATCATAATTTGCTCATGAGCCCTCTTAATTACTTCAGAACCGGCACCCGGTTTGCAGGAATCTTCGGATAAAATTTGCCTGAAACGCCGCGCTCCCGGCGCACCGTGAAACAGACCCACCATGTGGCGCGTGATGTGGTTGAGCCGTCCTCCCGACGCGATGTGCCGGTCCGCATAATCTGACATAATGCCAATAACGTCAGCAATCCCGCGCACTCCGGCAATGCTGCCATAAATGCGACTGTCAATATCCAGCAACATCTGCGGGTCGTGATACGCCGATCGCCCCACCATCACGCCATCAACATGTTCCAGATGCTTTTTTGCCACATTAAGACTGTCGATGCCGCCATTGATGCCGATAAACTTGTGCGGCAGCCGCGCTTTCAGGCGATAAACCCGGTCATAATCAAGCGACGGCACGTCGCGGTTTTCCTTCGGGCTAAGCCCTTGCAGCCACGCTTTGCGGGCATGAACCCAAAGCGCGGCGCAGCCAGCATCAAAAACCATATCCGCCAGCCTATCGAGTGCGACTTCCACATCCTGCTCATCAACACCAATCCGGCATTTCACAGTCACAGGAATATCCACAACAGCTTTCATCGCTGTCACGCACTGCGCAACGAGTTCAGGGGTGCGCATCAAGCAGGCGCCAAACGTGCCGGACTGCACACGGTCTGACGGGCAACCAACATTCAAATTAATTTCTGAGTAGCCAAACCCAAGCGCAATCCGCGCGGCCTGCGCAAGCTTCACCGGATCAGACCCGCCAAGCTGCAAAGCAAGTGGTTGTTCCTGAGGTGAGAACCCCAGCAAACGCTCCCGAACCCCATGAATAGCCGCATCCGCAACCACCATCTCTGTATAAAGCAAAGCATGACGCGAAAGCTGGCGGTGAAAAAACCGGCAGTGCCGATCCGTCCAATCCATCATCGGGGCAACGGCGAATATTTTATCTTTGTAATTCAATAGTTTGTCCTTGTATATTCAAGCGAACAGATGTGAACGTGTGCAGTTTTTATCCTTCGATTTCCCGCTTTTTATACTGGCTTCGTTCGCTCGCTTCACACATATCGCACACGAGTTTAGATCGGAGTGCACACGAATGGCTGGCTTCGTCAAGTTGGGATCGTCAAGCTGCCTTCGGGAAACTGGCGCGCTCAAGTGCGGCGCAAGGGAAAATATATCAGCAACACCTTTCGGCGGCGAGCCGATGCAGACGCTTGGGCGCTTGAAACCGAACGGACAATTGATAAAGGAATAGATCCCAAAACCGTCAATCTGCGAATTGTCACGACCTTCAGTGAAATCATCGGATCGACAGGTTCAATATTTTACTTGGGTCTAGACTATTTTGAAACATACTTTGAATATCATCGTCTATTTCTGCGACCCGCACAGCCCTTGGCAGAGATCCGGCAATGAAAGCACCAACGGCCTTATCCGCCAATACCTGCCCAAAGGCATCGACCTGTCGATCTATTCCCAAAGCGTCCTCAACAAAATCGCTGACAGCCTCAACTCAAGACCACGACAATGCTTCGGCTTCCAAACCCCGCAAGACGTGTTTATGCAGGAATTACAGAAAGCCGATGTTGCACTTCAAATTTGAGGCCGCCCGACATCCGGCCACCTACCTTTGAAGGTATTACTTCTTTGCTGTTGGTTTGCCAGCAGCATCAAAGCAATGGAGTTTACCTGCCGTTGGCGATACGTGGATTGTATCACCAACCTTATATTTGCTGGTGCCATTTAAGCGCACTATCATTGGGTCGGCCGTGCCCATCCCGACGAACACATAGCTATCTGAGCCAAGGTTTTCTGTATGGATAACTCTGCCGGACCATGTGCCTTTTTTCTCGACAACTTCCAAATGCTCGGAGCGGATGCCGATGGTTTTCGCGCCATAGACATCAGCATATTCACCATCAAGAAAGTTCATCTTTGGTGAGCCAATGAAGCCTGCGACAAACAAAGATTGCGGATTGTCGTAAAGCTCCAATGGTGTGCCGACCTGCTCCACCAAACCATCGCGCAGCACGCAGATACGGTCTGCCAATGTCATGGCTTCAACCTGATCGTGGGTAACGTAGATCATTGTGGCATTCATAGAATGATGCAGCTTGGCAATTTCCAAGCGTGTTGCCACGCGCAGCGCAGCATCAAGGTTGGACAAAGGCTCATCAAACAGGAACACTTTCGGATCGCGCACGATCGCACGTCCGATGGCAACACGCTGGCGTTGACCGCCGGATAGTTGCTTTGGCAGGCGTTCGAGATACGGCTTCAATTGCAGCATCTCAGCGGCATTTTCGACCCGCTTCTTAATTTCCTCGGGCGAAGAATTAGCAAGCTGCAGACCAAAAGCCATGTTGTCGTAGACCGTCATGTGCGGATAGAGTGCATAGGACTGGAACACCATGGCAATGCCGCGCTTGGAAGGAGCGAGTGAATTTACCACCGTATTATCGAACGACAGTGTGCCGCTGGTGATGTCTTCAAGGCCAGCTATCAAGCGCAATAGTGTGGATTTACCACAGCCCGACGGGCCGACGAAAACCATGAACTCGCCGGACTTAACATCCAAGTCCACGCCCTTGATGACATCAATAGCACCGAAGGATTTCTTGACATTTTTGAGTTGAATATTTGCCATTTTGAATACTCCTTAGCCCTTCACGCCACCGGCCGTGAGACCTGCTACAATTTTTTTCTGGAAAATGAGGACGAGGATGATGAGCGGTATCGTTACGATAACTGATGCCGCCATAATCAAACCCCACGGCACTTCATGCTCGCCCGCACCGGACAGCAGCGCAATGGCAACCGGCACGGTTCTTGTGTCGTTGGACGAGGTGAAAGTGAGCGCGAACAGGAATTCGTTCCACGCACCGATGAAAGCAAGCAACCCGGTTGTGACCAAGGCTGGCCACATCAAAGGCAGAAACACGCGGCGGATGATAATCCACGGTGTTGCCCCATCGACAATGGCGGCCTCTTCAATCTCAATCGGAAGATCACGCATGAATGTGGTGAGCACCCAGACAGTGAATGGCAGCGTAAAGATTGTGTAGGAGAATATCAGCGCCCAGGGTGTGTTATAAATGCCAAGGAAACGGATGAGCTCAAACAAGCCGGCAAGCACCGCAATTTGCGGAAACATTGACACAGCAAGAATGGTCATCAGCATCAGCGAGCGGCCACGGAAGCGAACGCGGGACAGTGCATAAGCGGCAGTTACGGCAACGAACAACGCAAGCAGCACGGTAAGTGAGGCAACCAAAATCGAGTTGCCGAAGTTGCGAATGAACGTTCCGTTTCCTTTGAAAAGGACATCATTGTAATTTTGCAAGGAAAATGATGTCGGGAAATAATTGATTTCGAACAGTGCACTGCCGGTCTTCAAGCTCGTAACAATTGCGTAATAAAACGGAAACAGCGCTTGAACGACAATCAAAACAACCAGCGTGTAGAAAGCTGTGGTCTTGACGTAGGTCCATAAATTGTCCCGGGTCATCACTTGTCATCTCCTGAAAGGTTGACTTTGCCAAGCCAGATGTAAAGTGTCACCATCACGATCAGGAATAAGAACAGCAGGGTGGATTCGGCGGAGCCATAGGCGAACTTGTCAAAATCAAACAGGTTTTCGCGCGAGATGACCGACATAGTTTTAGTTTGAGAACTGTTTGGCGTGAGAACATAAATCAAGTCGAAGATGCGCATTGCATCCATAAGGCGGAAAATAACCGCGACCATGACAGCGGGCTTGACTAGCGGCAGTGTGATTTTGAAAAACACTTTGACCGGATGAACGCCATCAATTTTGGCGGCCTCGTAAACATCGCCCGGCACCATTTGCAGGCCGGCAAGCATGAGCAGCGCCATGAATGGCACGGTCTTCCAAATATCCACCATCAAGACTGCGAACATGGAATAGTTTGCATCCGCCGCCCACGCAATCTTGGAGGAGATGATGCCGAACTTCAAAAGCATATCATTGATGATTCCGAGCTGATCGTTGAGCATCCACGCCCACATTTTCGCCGATACGATAGTTGGAATGGCCCATGGAACTAAAATGGCGGCGCGGACAATGCCACGGCCCTTGAATTCAGCGTTAAGGACGAGCGCTACAATCATGCCAATGATAGTTTCTAGCGTCACAGAAACAACGCCGAAGCGGACTGTGTTCCATACGGCGTTCCACCAGGCTTTATCGGCGAGAACCCCGGTATAAATGCGCTTACCACTGGGCAAGTCGATCCAGCTTAAATAGTTTTTGAAGCCGACCCATTTGGCCTCATAGAGATGAACCAGCGACGCATCGGTGAAGCTGAAATAAATGGAGCGGCAGAGCGGCCATCCAGCAACAACCGCCAGCGCGATCATCATAGGCACCAAAAACCACATTGCCGCGCGGACACGCTCCGCTTGCAGGTCCGATTTTTTCGGTGCACTATTTGTTGAGGTATCAGAAATAGTCGTCATAGGTCACCCTCCCCGGTAAATCCCACAAACTCCCTGAAACTCCAATCACCACGCGACTGGAACCGTGGAGAATCCTAATTCTTTGAATTTTATTTAGTCGAACAGCGGGCGGATACTATTGCCTCCGCCCGCTATTTTTTGTTTGGTCACAGGAGTTAGAAGATTACCAGCCTGCACCCTTAAGCTCCGTGAGCTTGGCTTCAAGTATCGCAAGGTTATCCGCTGACGTGCCGCTGCCGGACAGGGTGTCATGTACGGCTGACCAGAACAGCGAAGACACTTCGTTGTACTTGGACTTTGTTGGAGCGGACGGACGTGGAACCGCATTTTGGAAGATTGATTTCCACTTTACGATTACAGGCTGCTTGGCAACAACGTCTGCATCATCATACACAGCTTCAATCGTTGGCAGATGGCTTTGTTCTAGAGCGTTGGCCTTTTGGGTTTCAGCTGATGTCAGGAACATGACGAGCTTTGTGGCCTCGCCGGCGTTCTTGGAGTATTTAGAAACAGCCAAATTCCAGCCGCCGAGTGTGGCCGCAGAACCGCCGCCTTCGCCGCCTGATGGCAATGGAACAACGTCAAACAAATCTTTGATCTTGGAATCCGCGCCGTTGCCTAGAGCGAAAGCATAGGGCCAGTTGCGCATGAATACGGAATTGCCCAGCTGCCATACACCGCGTGATTCTTCTTCCTGATATGCAAGAGCGCCCTGTGGTGCGATTGTGCCGATCCAACTCTTTGCGCGATCAAGCGCAGCAGCAGCTTTAGGATTGTTGATTGAGATGGAACCATCGGCTTCCACAATTTGTCCGCCGCCATTTGACTTCACCCATTCGAGCGCGTCACATGTGAGGCCTTCATAGGCATTGCCTTGGAATACGAAACCTTGAAGGTCGGCATTCTTTTCGCCATCCATAACGATCTTGGCAGATGCTGCCATTTCGTCCCAAGTCTTTGGTGCTTCAAGCTTGTACTTGGCAAGCAAATCCTTGCGGAAATACAGGGCCGGAGCATCGGTGAAGTAAGGCATAGCGACCAGCTTGCCATTCACAGTCTGCGATTCAATGATGGAAGGGAAATGCGATGCGGCAACATCCTTGGCAGCAGCTGTCAAATCAACGAACTGATCAGCAAGCTGTGGCGCCCAGATAACATCTGTCATGTACACGTCGATGTCGGTGTTGCCAGCTGCAAGCCAGAGCTTGTACTGTCCAAACTGGTCAGTTGTGGACGATGGCATTGGAACGATGGTTACTTTGTCGCCAGATGCTGCAGCGAACTTATCAAGCTGCGCCTGCATGAAGGCCAAATCATTACCCGTCGCGCCAGACACGATTGACAGGTCAGCGGCGTTGGCTAGGCCGGACACCAGCATTGAGCCAGCGAATAGGCCAGCGATTAAGGACTTAGGTTTCATATTAATACCTCCCAGTATTGCACCGTTGCTGATCTGAAGGCCGGAAAGTTGCAACTTGCCCTTTTCGGGCCTTTCACGACACAAACGCGCCTTGAACAAATTCATTTGATTTGGTGAAGGCTTTGAAAGCGCTTTCAATTATTAATAGATATTGCGTGCTTAATGTCAAGTCGCCAGACTAAGCTTTCTTGAAAAGTAGGAATTGTGGAACCTTATTTGACTACAAAAGATATTTTATCCCATAATAATCAATATGTTATGAAATATAAGAAATATTTGATCTATGTGTATGTGGAACTGATTCGAGATTGCCCACAACGAAATCCGTGTAAATTGATAACGCTTTGGATATTTACAACTAGCCTGCCATAGCAGTATCCAATCGTAGCCCATATTTTTAAAAAAACGGCTGCGCTGCAAACAGCGTGTTGTTTTGTAGGGTGGCGGGGGGAGCCGCATTTAACGACATGAACTTAAAAGAATTTTCACGAAAATTGGGTCTATCGCAAACGACCGTTAGCCGTGCCTTGAGTGGTTATCCCGAAGTCAAAACGGAAACTCGGGAGCGAATCGCCGAGGCTGCAATAAAGCATGGCTATCACCCCAATCGGGCTGCCATCGGGCTCGCAACGGGGCGTGCAGGCGCAATCGGGATTGTCTTTCGAGGCGGTTCAGAATTCGGACCGCACACCAGTGAGTTCATGGGTGGCCTTGGAACCCAGCTTGAGCGGGATGGCATAGATATGCTGGTGTCAACTGTCGATGGGCGTGAGGCGGAAATGCAAACTTACCGTAGGCTTGCTGCGAGCAAAAGGGTGGATGCGGTGCTGGTGCATTCGCCAACGATGGAGGATGAGCGTATCCCGTTTCTAATTCAGCTCGGCCTGCCGTTTATCTTGCACGGTCGCACCAAATCAACGCTGCCATATCATTATCTCGATATCGATAATTTTGGCGCGATACATAGCACGACCAGCTATCTTACCGACCTCGGCCATAAGCGGATTGCCTTTATTAACGGCTTTCGAGGTCGTAGTTTTGCGGAGCATCGTGACCAGGGGTTTCGGCAAGTTCACGCGGAACGAGGCCTGTCTGTATATGAAGAATTTTTGGGTAATGGCGAATTTACAGACGAGATGGGCTTTCGTTTGATGAATGGTTTTCTGGCGCTGCCTACCCGTCCTACTGCCGTCATCGCGGGCTCAATGATGTCGGCGCTCGGCGCTATGCGTGCTGTTCGCACGGCAGGTTTAAAGCTTGGCAAAGATGTTTCGCTCATCGCACATGATGACGTATTTTCTTACATCAATGCGGACAATATGGTGCCCACCCTATCGACGACACGTTCATCCATTCGCGCAGCGGGCGCACGTATCGGCGAGATGATGTTGCAGATACTATCGGGCAAGGATGTGGCAAAATTTGAAGAGGTTTGGCCTGTGGAATTGGTAATCCGCGAATCGACCGGTCCGGTGCCAGTCAATTCTTAGCCCCGCCATCACGCCTTCAGTTCGCGCCGTCGCTCATCGGCAACCATTGCAAGATCAAGAACTTTTTGTAAATTTGCCGCATGGCGAAATGTCGGCTCGGTTTGGGTTTTGGTACGCACGGCTTCTACGAACCGGTCATAATTTGTCGGCACAATGCCGGCATCAATGTCATGCCACGCACCGGTTTCAATATCCGTTCCGGTGCAGGCGCGAAGCGTCGAGCCCTCCGTGGTGTGGCGCACTTCAAGGCCGCCTTTCTCGCCATACATGCGCAGCTTGAGTTCGTTCAGATGGCCGGTCGCCCAGCGGCTGGCGTGGACAACGCCAAGCGCTCCGTTGGAAAAATCAACCGCCATCGTGAAACTATCATTAGCATCCAGCAGGTACTCACCAATCTTGTTATCAGGCGCTTTATCAAATGTTTTCAGGCGGCAAAACACATGTTCAATATCAAGCCCTGAGCCATAGCCCGCGAAGTCAAGAATATGGATGCCGACGTCACCGAGCGTGCCATTGGACCCATGATTTTTTGACAAGCGCCAGAGCCACTGCGATTCAGTTTTCCAGTCGCCCCACGCTTTTGAAACCAACCAGCTTTGCAAATAAGATGCTTCAATGTGGCGGATGGTACCAATCTCACCGGCCAACACCATTTCACGGGCCTTTTGCAAGGGTGCGACGTTGCGGTATGTGAGGTTTACCATGTTTATGACGCCAGCTTTTTTGGCCGCCCCGGTCATTTCCAAGGCCTTGGCATAATTTTCTGCCAGAGGCTTTTCACACATGACGTGCTTGCCTGCCTTTAAGAGCGCCATTGTGGTTGGATGATGAATTTTGTCAGGCGTCACGTTTGTGGCGGCGTCAAAGTGCCCCCACGCAATCGCGGCATCAAGGGAGGTGAAGCGATTGGGAATATTGTGCTTATCAGCAAAAGCATCAACGCGGGTGCGGTCAACATCGACGCCTGCAACCAGCTTTACACCCTCTATTTTCGCAAAATGTTCGGCATGGTGATTGGCCATGCCGCCGGTTCCCAAAATCAGCAGACGCATCGTATTTTCCTCCCGGAACAGTAAAAATACAGCCTTTACGCACGGCTGTTATATGGCTTATTTGTAACCGGCTTCACCAGCTTCATGCAGCTTGCCACCGCGCTCGACCAATGGCTCCAGTGACTTTTCGACCGGAACATTTGGCGCGTCATGGATGGTCTTTTGTGTGCCCATCGGGTTATGCGCCCACTTTACAGAGTTGCGCAGAACCTTTTTTACATTCTCATCATGGTAGGTCGGGTATGTTTCATGGCCAGGGCGGAAATAGAAGATATTGCCTGCGCCGCGACGGTAAGTGAGACCTGAGCGGAACACTTCACCGCCCTGAAACCATGAGATAAATACGGTTTCAAGTGGCTCAGGCACGGTGAACTGCTCGCCGTACATTTCTTCATACTCCAGCTCAAAATATTCGCCTAAACCCTCCGCAATCGGGTGGCGCGGATTGATGACCCACAGGCGTTCACGCTCACCAGCTTCACGCCACTTCAGGCCGCATGGTGTGCCCATTAGCTTTTTGAATATCTTAGAGTAATGCCCGGAATGCAAAACGATGAGGCCCATGCCCTCCCACACGCGCTTGGCAACACGCTCAACAACCGCATCTTCAACTGCACCATGATCCTTGTGGCCCCACCAGACCAGAACATCGGTCTCGACCAGCCGCACTTCAGACAGGCCATGCTCCGGCTCCTGCAAAGTTGCGACTGTCGCAGAGATTGCCTTGTCTTCGTTCAAAGCGTTGGCGATGGTCTGATGCATGGTCAACGGATACAGGTCAGCTACGACCTTGTTGATACGTTCGTGGATGTTTTCACCCCAGACGACTGTTCGGATTGCCATGATATATCCTTTGTAAATTGCCGGTTGGAACGGTTTCCATGGTATCGCACCAATGCGCGGGACAATAATTGAAAGCGGTTTCAATCTCATTGGTAGCGCGAGAGTTAAAGACGTGCAAGTGCCGAAAAAAACATTAAAGGATGCAAGCTTACTTTAGGTGACAACCAGAACCGATCACAGTTTTCTTTAATTTGCAGTACGGCTATTTTAGCGCTACGCCGCCGCCTTCACGCACCAATTTATCGATGCGCTTCTTCTCTGAGGCATCAAATGCAAGTTGGAGGCTGACATGTTTACGCTGAATTTTCGCAATCGTTGCCTTCACTTTGACGTACAGGGCTTCGCAATTTTTCTGTTCCGGGATTTGCTCTACCGCGTCACCCATAGCCATTGCGGCTGCCTCGCCGATGCGCACATGTGTCTTTTCATGGATCATTGCATAGTCGGCGTAATTATCAAAACCAGCGCGCAAGGCAGCATCGGCGTTGGACCGGTCTTTCCAGCGGGGCAAGATGATATTCGCCTTTACATTGAATGTAGCCTTATCGATCTTGCAACCTGTTGCAGTTTCAACAGGCGTCACCGTTACCGGTAAAATCTGCATCCGGGTTGCCGCAAATGCATGTCCAAGCATCGGCCCCAGCTCGCGTATGCTAATATCAAGTTCGCGATCATTGCTACCGCTGATATCATAATAGCCAGTTGTTACCGTTGAACCAGTGGTACAGCCTGTCAGAATCAAGACGCAGCATATAAAGGCAACTTTATGGATCATTAATGCTCTTTCTTATTCATCAATTGCTTCTTAGGCAACGAATGTGGACCAAGAATGGCAAATAAAAAAGGCCGGGGAAATCCCGACCTTTTGTGGTGGTTTACTACAAGGCCATTAGTGCGCGACCGTAGAGACAACATCCCCGGCGGAAACAACAACAGGCGTAACAGGCTCTGTCCACTCGATGGCAACCGGCATCCGCACCAGCGCATGTTTCAGAACATCATTAACGTGAGCGACCGGCACGATTTCCATACCGTTTTTTACATTGTCTGGAATGTCCGCGAGATCCTTAGCGTTTTCCTCAGGAATCAATACTTTCTTGATTCCGCCGCGCAGTGCTGCGAGAAGCTTTTCTTTAAGGCCTCCGATTGGCAGCACCCTGCCCCGAAGCGTTACTTCGCCGGTCATGGCGATGTCCGCACGGATAGGAATGCCTGTCAGCACAGACACGATTGCGGTCGTCATTCCGATACCGGCGGACGGGCCATCCTTAGGCGTCGCGCCTTCCGGCACGTGGACGTGGATATCACGCTTGTCGAACAGTGGTGGCTCCAATCCGAAATCCAACGCACGGGAGCGTACATAGGACGCCGCAGCCGAAATGGATTCCTTCATCACATCGCGCAGATTGCCGGTGACAGTCATGCGACCCTTGCCAGGCATCATCACGCTTTCGATTGTGAGCAACTCGCCGCCAACTTCTGTCCACGCCAGTCCTGTAACCACACCGACCTGATCTTCAGTATCGGCCGAACCAAAGCGATATTTATGCACACCCAAATAATCCGAGATATTTGCGGCAGTCACATTGACTGACTTCGTTTTGGTTTTCATGATGTCAGTTACCGCCTTGCGGGCCAATGTCATCAGCTCACGCTCCAGCGAGCGCACACCGGCTTCACGGGTGTAACGCTGCACAATGGCTTGCAATGCATCATCAGAAACTGAGAATTCTTTGGGCTGCAAAGCATGGTCAGCAATCGCCTTCGGCAGCAAATGCCGCTTGGCAATCTCGATTTTTTCATCCTCCGTGTAGCCGGCAAGACGGATTATTTCCATGCGGTCCATCAGAGCCGGTGGAATGTTCAGCGTGTTGGCGGTGGTCACGAACATCACATCGGAAAGGTTGTATTCAACCTCAAGATAGTGATCCATGAAAGCGTGGTTCTGTTCCGGGTCCAACACTTCAAGCAATGCTGACGACGGATCGCCACGGAAATCCTGACCTAGCTTGTCGATTTCATCGAGCAAGAACAGCGGATTGCTCTTTTTGGCTTTTTTCATCGACTGGATGACCTTGCCGGGCATGGAGCCGATGTAGGTGCGGCGATGGCCACGGATTTCGGCTTCATCACGAACCCCGCCGAGCGCCATGCGAACATATTCGCGGCCAGTTGCCTTGGCGATTGATTTGGCTAATGAGGTTTTGCCAACACCGGGAGGGCCGACGAGACACAAAATTGGACCTTTCAACTTGGCGGTGCGTGCCTGCACTGCAAGATACTCGACAATGCGGTCTTTGACCTTATCCAGCGCGTAATGGTCGGCATCGAGTACGGTTTGGGCAAACTCCAAATCAGTCTTAATTTTGGAACGCCGCGACCATGGCAGTGACAAAATCCAATCCAGATAATTGCGCACTACAGTAGCTTCCGCAGCCATCGGGCTCATTTGGCGCAGCTTCTTCAGTTCGCCATTGGCCTTGTCGCGGGCTTCTTTGGTGAGCTTGGTTTTCTTGATGCGGTCTTCCAGTTCGGCTGCCTCGTCGCGGCCATCCTCGCCGTCGCCAAGTTCCTTCTGGATCGCTTTCATCTGCTCATTAAGATAATATTCGCGCTGAGTCTTTTCCATTTGGCGCTTGACGCGCGAGCGGATGCGCTTTTCGACTTGAAGCACGGAAATTTCCGATTCCATAAAGCCCATAGCCTTTTCCAGCCGCGCTTTAACGCTTAGCGTTGCCAGCATCTCCTGCTTCTCAGCAATCTTAATTGCCAAATGGGACGCGACTGTATCGGCGAGTTTGGAATAATCATCGATCTGGCTGGTAGCTGCCACGACTTCCGGTGAAACCTTTTTGTTCAGCTTCACATAGCTTTCAAAATCCGACACGACAGAGCGGGCCAATGCCTCGACCTCAACTTTGTCTTCTGCCGGTTCGACAAGAATTTTGACATTGGCCTCGTGGAAGGCACCGCGATCTGTAAAATCAGTAATTTCGGCGCGTATCACGCCTTCGACAAGCACTTTTACTGTGCCGTCCGGCAGCTTCAAAAGCTGCAACACGTTCGCGAGCGTTCCGACGCGGTAAATCGCGTCAACACCGGGATCATCATCCGTAGCGTTCAATTGCGTGACCAGCAAAATTTGCTTGTCGGCATTCATCACATCTTCCAGCGCCTTGATAGATTTTTCACGGCCAACGAACAGTGGCACGATCATATTCGGAAACACAACTATATCGCGCAATGGCAGAACTGCATGAAGCCCGTTTCCACCCTTGTCACTCATCTTCTTATCACTTGTCATCGCATTGCCTTTCTTCGTCTATCAACGGACGAAACCGGATTGGTTCCCAAAATAGGCAAACTCTTTATCCGACAAAACATATCTGGCGTGATACCAATGCCAGTTCAAGCCACAAAACCAATATACCACAACACACCCGGACAATTTGTTACTAAATCGCAAAAAGATACGCCACCTGTCATCGATCGGCTTATGATAAAACACAGTTTGAAGTATCGATGTGAACATTTTTACCATCAAATATCCTTAAATGGATAGTCCAAATTAGCTGTAACGATTTCTACCGTTTGGCCAGTTATTAAAACAGTTGCAGAACACATAAAGAACATATAGCGTCCATTTATAGTTTTATTTTATTGATTCTACGGAGATAACAAGATGCTCACGCGTAAACAACAGGAATTGCTTCTTTTTATTCACGAACGAATGCGTGAGACGGGTATTCCACCCTCGTTTGATGAAATGAAGGACGCACTGGACTTAGCGTCAAAATCCGGCATTCATCGTCTGGTCACAGCTCTGGAAGAGCGCGGCTTCATTCGTCGTCTTGCAAACCGTGCGCGGGCTCTGGAAGTTATCCGGCTGCCGGAGAATGTCGGGGTGCAGTCTACGACAAGGCGTTTTTCGCCGAGTGTTATTGAAGGTGACTTGGGCAAAAGGCCTGCGGAAATTGCCCGCGTAATTCCAAATGCTAATGATGACGATGCCTTACGCTCCGTTACCATTCCGATGATGGGGCGCATTGCAGCTGGTGTGCCGATTTCGGCCATTCAGCAGCAAAGCCACACCATTGCTTGCCCGCCGGACCTTATTGGTCAAGGCGACCATTTCGCACTCGAAGTGAGGGGCGATTCGATGATTGACGCTGGTATCCTGAATGGTGATACGGTCGTTATCCGCCGCGCTGATAGTTGCAGCTCCGGCGATATCATTGTGGCGCTGGTGGATGATGAAGAAGCCACACTCAAACGCTTCCGCCGCAAGGGCGCTTCTATCGCGCTTGAGGCCGCTAATCCGGCCTATGAGACACGGATTTTTGGTCCTGACCGTATTCGCGTTCAGGGTAAATTGGTAGGGCTTATTCGTCGCTATAACTAAATCTGCGACCTGCGTAAGGTGGCGGGAGTTTTGGCTCGTCTTGTTTCGCGCGGTTTGGTGCATCGGGTCCGGTTTGATTGGCGTCATTGATGGCCTGCGGTGCGTCCAAGATTGACGAGGCGTCGGCGACGGATTTCTTAACGCGCGGGATGGGTATGAAAGGTTGTCGATTTCGGGCGGCACGCGAGAAGTTGCGGTTATCGCTCCACGGGCGGTTGGGTGTTCCGAATTGGGAGCCAAGTGAGAATGTTGTTTGCACCGCGTTGATGTTTGTTTGAGGCTCAGATGCACTATCAAAAGTTTTGTCTACAATTCTGTCGACGTTATCAAATCTTATTTCAGCCGAACCTTGTTTGCTAAGTTGGGCCTGCGTAACGATGAGAGACTTGCTGGTTTTACAAATGTCCCTAGTGGATTGATCGCAACGAAGGAGTCTGAATTTGGATTCCCTTGTTTTGCTGGATGTGCGATTCAGGGTTATGCGCACAGGAATTGAGTTCACCGT
>JAYVRA010000098.1:0-49153 GCA_043776635.1 Phyllobacteriaceae bacterium | reverse complement strand
ACAGCGAAGCCAAACCCTTCACATGGCGCGCAAACCCAGACGAAATCATCGCTGCCAGAAATCGGGGGTTCCAAATGTTGGAATCAATCCACTAGTGCTATGCCTTGCGAGAACGCGGCCAGCATGGAGCCGCCTGCAAAGGCCCAATCCCACAGGAACTTTCCGCGCACAGTTTTCCAGCGGAATTCAAACGCCACGCCGCGAAACACGAGTGCTAAAAGCATGGCAATAATCGGCGCATAAAGCGCAGGCATAATTATGGAATAGGCCAGCGGAAACACAGCAAACAAGCCGCCGCCGCCCAGCACCAGCCACGTTTCATTGCCGTCCCAAATTGGTGCCACGGAATTCATCATCGCGTCGCGGTCTTTCTCCGCTTTTATGAACGGAAACAGGATGCCGATGCCCAAATCAAAACCGTCGAGGATGACGTATGCCAGCACGGCAAAAGCAATCAATCCGGCCCAGATGAAAGGATAATCCATGATGCAATCTCCTATTCTGCGGGGGTTAAAGCGGTTAGGGCAGGGGCGGGCATGATTCCGGATGCGCGAATGGGTTCATCCGTTGGCAGGCCGGACTCATGGTCGCCGGGCGTCAAGGCCATTTGGCGGAAGATGTAGAATATGCCAGCGCCAAACAGCGTGAAATAAACCACGATGAACGATAACAGCGATGCACCGACTGCTGCGGCATCTATGGCCGAGGCGGATTGTGCCGTGGTGAGCAGGCCATAGACGGTGTAAGGTTGGCGGCCGACTTCTGTCACCGTCCAGCCCGCCAGCAGTGCGATGAAGCCGGACGGGCCCATGAGCACGGCGGCGCGGTGAAACAGTTGGGCGTCATACAATCTGCCGCGATAACGCAGCCACAGGCTGGCGATGCCGATACCCAGCATGGCAAAACCAATGCCGACCATGATGCGGAATGCCCAAAACACGGGGCCGACCGGCGGGCGCTCTGCTGCTGGCCATTCCTTCAGGCCTTTGATTTCGCCATCGGGATCATGGGTGAGAATGAGACTGCCCAGCTTTGGAATTTCAATGGCATAGTCGATGCGCTCTTCTTTGGAATTGGGAATTCCAAACAGGATAAGCGGTGCGCCGCGACGGGTCTCAAAATGACCCTCCATGGCCGCAATTTTGCGTGGCTGATGTTCAAGCGTGTTGATGCCGTGCATATCGCCTGCGATGATTTGCAGGGGCGCGACGATTGCTGCCATCCACATGGCATTGGAAAACATGGTGCGGGCGGCGGGGTTGGTTCTGTCTTTGAGCAAATGCCATGCGCCGACCGCGCCAACGACAAAGGCCGTAATGAGATAGGCCGCCAGTACCATGTGGACCAAGCGATAGGGGAAAGACGGATTGAAAATGACCTCCCACCAGCTCGTAACGATGAACTGACCTTGCGCATTAATGGCGTACCCGGCTGGCGTTTGCATCCATGAGTTCACGGCCAAAATCCAGAAGGCGGAAATAAACGTTCCGATGGCGACCATAAGCGTTGCCAGAAAATGCAAATTCGGCCCCACGCGGGAGCGACCGAACAGCATGACGCCTAAAAATCCGGCTTCGAGGAAGAACGCAGTCAGTACTTCATAGCCCATCAAGGGGCCGAGCACCGGTCCGGTTTTGTCTGCAAACACGCTCCAGTTGGTGCCGAATTGGTAGCTCATGACGATGCCAGAAACCACACCCATGCCGAAATTGATGGCGAAGATTTTTTTCCAATAATTGAAAAGGTTATCATAAACCGGCTTGTCCGTGATGAGGTGCAATCCGTTCAAAACAGCCAGATAGCTGGCAAGCCCGATGGTGAAAACCGGAAACACAATGTGTACGCCAATGGTGAAAGCAAACTGCATCCGGGCAAGAAAAACAGCGTCAAAATATTCCATGATTACTCCTGACGGATTTGTTCCGGCAACATTCGTGCGCACACACTAACGCTTCAGTTAGTCCTAAGTTCCCGCTATAACAGCACGCACCCTGTCGCAGGGCAAATTGGCACGGGAAACTTCTTTTTGTGTTTTCACGCTTTTGCGCTAATCCCCGTTTTCAGAGATTTGATTTGAGTGAAAGCGACAGCATGGCCGGTACTGATTCAAGACGCGAACTGATGACGGGCGGGCCGGTGGTGATTTTATGTGAGCCGCAGCTTGGCGAAAATATTGGCATGGTGGCCCGCGCAATGGCGAATTTCGGGCTGTCTGAATTGCGCATCGTCAACCCGCGCGAAGGCTGGCCGAATGAGAAGGCAACGCGGGCGGCGGCCAAGGCCGACCATGTGATTGAGGGTGCAAAAGTTTACGATGATGTGGCCTCTGCCATCGGCGATTTGAACTATGTGCTGGCGACAACGGCACGTGAGCGCGATGGGTATAAGCCCGTTCGCGGGCCTGTGGCGGCGGCGCAGGAATTGCGTGCACGCGACACTGCCGGACAGAGGTCTGGTATTTTGTTCGGGCGTGAGCGCTGGGGGCTGAACAATGAGGAAATCAGTCTTGCCGACGAGCTGGTGACTTTTCCCGTAAACCCCGCTTTTGCCTCGCTGAACATCGCGCAAGCGGTGCTGCTGATGTCCTATGAGTGGATGAAAACCGGGCTGGCGGATGAGCATAAAACCGCGTTTGCCGGCAAGGAAATGGAGCCTGCGCCACGTGAGCGCACCGTTGGACTGTTTGAGCAACTCGAAGAGGCGCTGGGTTCGCGCGGCTATTTTCGCCCGCCTGAAAAGACTGATGTTATGACCTATAACTTGCGCGCGGTGCTGATGCGCGCGCAACTGACCGAAACGGAAGTCCGCCTTCTGCGCGGGGTCGTGACATCACTCGACCATTATTCGCGGCAAAAACCTAAGGGTGCAGGTGCGCCGGAGGGCAGGGCGCGGGTTAAGCCGGAGGATACTAATGAACGATAGGCCCGTCCTTTTTTTCGACAGCGGCATTGGCGGGCTGTCGGTCTTGCGCGAGGCGCGGATTTTGATGCCGGACCGGCGCTTTATTTATGTTGCTGACGATGCCGGCTTTCCCTATGGCCGCTGGGAAGAGGCGGCGCTGAAGGCGCGGATTGTTAGGCTATTCCACGGCTTCATCGCCGCGCATAATCCGGTGCTTTGTTTGATTGCCTGCAACACCGCCTCGACCATCGTGATGGACGAACTGCGCGTCGCATTTCCGGATATGCCGTTTGTTGGCACAGTGCCCGCCGTGAAGCCGGCCGCTGAGCGCACAAGGTCCGGCCTCGTTTCCGTGCTGGCCACGCCCGGCACTGTGAAGCGCCAATACACGCGCGATCTCATCGGCAAATATGCCGCCAAGTGTCATGTGCGCCTCGTCGGATCAGAAAATCTGGCAGGCCTTGCCGAAACCTATATGCGCCAAGGCTTCGTGGACGAGGAAGCCGTGGCCCGCGAAATCGCGCCGTGCTTCATTGAAAAAGACGGCAAGCGCACGGACATCGTCGTGCTCGCCTGCACGCATTATCCGTTCCTCGTCAACCGAATGCGCAAAACTGCGCTCTGGCCCGTGGATTGGATAGACCCCGCCGAAGCTATCGCCCGCCGTGCGCTGACCGTGCTGGAAGACATAGCCCCTATTTCGCACGGCACGGAGCCTGTGCTGGAAGATGACGTGGCGATATTCACGTCAGGCGCGCCGGACTTTTCGCTGAGGAGGCTGATGGGCGGGTTCGGGTTGCGGGGGTAGATGTAATTTGTGCTATTGATGCAATTTATAAAGTTCAGTTATGTTGCATAATGAACAGACTACAACATCTTTTTGACATGCGCGGTGACATCTCAAAAAGTGCATCCAAAAAGCTATTGTCTTTCAAGTTCGATGTTGAAAGTGCTTTCCCGGACCAAATAGCAGATCTCGTTTTGTTTGGTTCCCGTGCCCGCCGCTACTCGTGAATCCGATTACGATATTGCTATTTTAGTCAAGAGCGGTGCTGCAGTGGCCTTGCACCAAAATTTTATCCAGTTTTGAGTTTGCCCGGGAGGTTGATTGTACCCGTATGGGCGGGTAGGAAATTCAAGCACAGTTTACTTTTAGCGAGACACTGAGCGCTCGACATCATCACTGCCAAACGCTAAAACTAAACTTTCCCCAAACTTCCAAGTTTCTGCAAATTTGCCGCTGGATGTTGACATCCCAGCCTGCTTCGCCTAATCACCCGTCAGTTTCAGCCAGCAATGGCAGGAGCGTTTACGTGTCCCGTGAGTTGGCCCTTACGCTTTTTAGTGGTCGATTCTGTCAGAGATCCATAGATTTCAGAGGAGGGCGCGTTTCCCACGCCGTGCGGATAGTCTGCGCGGCGCCAACTTTTGAGGAAATGCGATGAGCAAGCGCGAGTCAGCTAAATATAAATTAGACCGCCGTATGGGCGAAAATATTTGGGGTCGTCCAAAGTCCCCGGTAAACAAGCGCGAATATGGTCCGGGCCAGCATGGTCAGCGCCGAAAGGGCAAATTGTCCGATTTCGGCATTCAGCTGCGCGCCAAGCAGAAGCTGAAGGGTCATTACGGCGATATTTCTGAAAAGCAATTCCGCGCGATGTACACCGAAGCGGCCCGCCGTAAGGGCGACACCGGTGAACAGCTTATCGGCATTTTGGAATCGCGTTTGGATGCATTGGTTTATCGCGCCAAGTTCGTGGCAACCGTGTTTGCCGCCCGGCAGTTCGTAAACCATGGCCATGTCAAGGTTAACGGCCGCCGCGTGAACATTGGTTCCTACCAGTGTAAGGCAGGCGATGTGATCGAAGTGAAGGAATCATCAAAGCAGTTGGCATTCGTTATCGAAGCCGGCCAGCTCGCTGAACGCGATATTCCTGACTATATTGCTGTTGACCGCAACAAGCAGACAGCTACTTACCAGCGCGTACCGACCCTTTCAGATGTGCCGTTCGCGGTTCAGATGGAACCAAATTTGGTTGTAGAATTTTATTCACGCTAATCGGTTTTGGATTGAATTTAATAAAGCCGCTGTGGAAACCCACGGCGGCTTTTTTTGTCAGGGACAACGTTTACTTTTGACCCCCAACCCCTGAAGGGTTGTATTATCATTGTCTGACTATAGGAATAGACCCATGAGCATGTTGTTTGATTCACTGCTGAAGGCTTTGGTAAAACTGCGCCGCAAGCGCGTTTCAAATCAACTTTTTGCGCAATGTGGCGGAACAGTTCGCCGGGGACCATTTGCGGGGCTGATGCTTGATGGCGATTCTAATATATCGCGCGGTTCATTAGCTGTAAAAGTGCTTGGGCTTTATGAAACTTCCGTTATCGCAGAAATCGTAAAGCACGCGCCGTTTGGTGACGCGATCTGCATTGGAGCGGCGGATGGGTTTTACGCGCTCGGGCTGGTGAAGTCCGGATTGGCTAAGCGCGTTATTTGCTTTAAGATTACCCGGTCCGGGCGCGAAGCCATATTGAAAAATGCGCGTGCTAACGGTGTTCAAGATAAGGTTGTCATTTTTGGTATTGCCGATGATAACTTACCGGAGCATTTGGCCAGCGCCAAGTTTGAGCCAGAAAACGCAATGGTCATTTGTGATATTGAGGGTGCTGAATTTTCAGTGCTGACCAAGGGTGTTATGGATTCCTTGTCAGGCGCATTGATCATCGTGGAGCTGCACGACAAGTTAATGAAGGCCGGAACAAAATTGCGTCATGAGTTAATAGCCAGGCTGCCGGAACGTTATACTCATGAGGTGGTTGTTGAGCGCCCCGGCGACTGGTCAGGTATTCCTCAGATGGAGGCTCTTAGTGATAATGATCGCGCGCTTGCCGCCTCGGAAGGCAGAAAAATTATCGGGGAATGGTTATTTGCAAAGCCCCTTTAATTGTATCTCTCACTTGTTTTCAATTGGTTGCGTAATCTGGACTCAGGACCTGTTAATTTTGGCGAAATGGCACGCAACTGGCTTCAATCTGCGGCGTCAAACCGTTTGAATGGTTCCCGGCCTGTCTGCACGATTTTCCTGGCATATTTTCGTCATTTGCCTGCCATTGCGTCAAAATCAACAGGTCCAGACTCTAGCTCAATAACGGCCCATCCGGACAAACTTTTGTTTATTTTTGAGTGCCGACGCTGAACAATTTGCCCTTTTCGGCGATCAGTACAAAGATCAATGCCAATACGCCAACACTAAAAAAGCCCAACGAAATTGGCAGCACGGTTCCATTAAACTGTTGGCCGATTGCCGCGCCCACCAGTGCGCCGCCGATGGTTTGGAAAAAGCCTTGTGCGGATGATGCCGTGCCTGCCATATGGCCAAGCGGCTCCATAGCGATGGAATTGAAGTTTGAGCCGATGGCACCGAAACACACCATGGCCAGAGCAAACAAGCCGAGGAACAATGGCAGTGGCACCGGACCCAATGACGCAAACCCTGCCATAACCGCAGAAGCTGCAATAAAGCCGAGCAGAGCTGCGTGTGACAGGCGGCGCATACCAAGGCGAACAACGAGCTTTGAGTTGACAAACGATGCGACAGACATCGCTCCTGCCACGCCTGCGAACACCACAGGAAACCAGACGCCAAGGCCATAAATGCCGACATAAATTTGCTGGGCCGAATTAATAAAACCGAACAGTGCACCAAAGATGAGTGATGTTGCGAGCGTGTACCACAACGACAGGCGATTGGTGAGCACCACTTTGAAACCAGCTACTACAGAGGCCAATGTAAAGGGGCGGCGATCTTGCGGGTGTAGAGTTTCTGGAAGGCGATTCCATGCCCACAGTCCGATGATGCTGGCGGTAACTGCCATGAACACAAAAATCATATGCCATTCGCTGAACAACAAAATGAGCTGGCCGATGTTTGGTGCGATAACTGGCATGATCATGAAGACAGTCATGACCAGGGACATAACTTCTGCCATTTGGCGGCCACCGAACACGTCGCGCACTATGGCGATGGCGATGACGCGCGTGCCCGCAGCGCCCGCGCCTTGAATGGCGCGAAGAATAAGAAGCGGCATGAAGGCTGGCACAAACACGCAGCTAATGGCGGCGAGCACATAGACGGCGATGCCAATCAGCAACGGTCTGCGACGACCGTAGCGATCTGACAGTGGCCCGAAAATCAGCTGTGTTACGCCAAAGCCGAGCAGATAGGCGGAGATGACATATTGGCGCTGGTTGGGGTCGCTCACGCCAAGGCTGGCGCCGATCTGGCTCATGCCGGGGAGCATCACGTCAATGGCCAGCGCGTTGATGGCGATCAGCGCGGCAATCATCGCGATGAATTCACCGCGTCCTATTTTGAGCGGAAACACATCAGGGTTTTTGACAGGTGCATTCATTTTGGAAATGCTTTCGTAAAAATGGCAAAAGCGCCGGGGGAGGACCAGCGCTTTCAAATTGATTCCGCAAAATCGCGGTACCCGCTCTATTCATAAGTTTATTTTAAGCCGCGCTTTTGATGGCGACGCCTTTTTCAGCCATAAAATCTTGCAACTCTTGCTGCTGGAACATTTCGCGCACAATGTCGCAACCACCAACAAATTCGCCCTTCACATAGAGCTGGGGAATGGTCGGCCAGTTGGCATATTCTTTGATACCGTTACGAAGGTCATCGGATGACAACACATTGATGCCCTTATAGTCAACGCCAACATGATCCAAAATCTGCACGACCTGGCCGGAAAAACCACACTGCGGAAAGTCCGGTGTGCCTTTCATAAACAGCACAACATCGTTAGACTTGACTTCGTTTTCGATCCAAGAATTGATAGCTGACATGGGGGAGTTCCTTGTGCACGGGTTTAAGGCCCGATTTGATTTATCCAATAAATAGCTGTTGAGAGCCAACAAAACAAGACGTTGAATTGTGTTGAGGGCATGTGCGGGAGTAAAGTTTGGCATCGGGCTTTAAGCCATTACGGGATGCGGTCTGTTGCCTGCGTTTATTTCGTTTACCGAAAAAATAGATGATGCACCCCTTGTGCCGCGCCGCTGCGCATTGTCTATTGCGTAAATCCCTGGCTAAGGGAGTTTGGTCTCGGGAGGACTTTTATGAATATTTTGCGCCTTATAGTCAGCGCGCTTGCCGTTTTGCTTTGCTTGAATGCAAATGCCCATTCCGCAAAGCCGGAAGCTGTGGTGCAGGGCTGGTATCATTTAGTTCTGGAGCTCATCCGCCACACGCCAACCTATACACCGCCCGTCGCCAGTCGTGCGCTTGGCTACGTTGGCGTTACAGCTTTTGAGGCCACTGCTTCCGGCTCGGACAAACTCCAAACGCTGGCAGGTCAGCTCAACGGGTTAACGCCAGCGCCGCAGCGCGAGGCAGGGGCAGTTTATGACGACGCCGTCATTATCGATGCCGCGCTGGCCGCTTCCACCCATGATTATTTCAGCAACACAGGCCCCACAGGCCAACGCGCGATCACTGCTATGGCCAAAAAATCCACGAGCGAAGTCACAACCGGTGTGCCAGCCGATGTTGTCTCGCGCAGTCAGGCCTTTGGTCAGGCAATTGCCAAACACATTTTCGACTGGTCGCAAAATGACGGCGGTGCGAAGATTGAAAACATGGGCTTCCCCATGAAATATGAGCTGAAAAAGGGCCCCGGCCTCTGGGTACCCACCAGCGCGATCATCCAGCAGCAAGCGCCGCTGTTGCCGGAGTGGGGCAACAATCGCCCGTTCGCAATGCCGAAAGATGCTGTCTGCGATCTCTCCCCGCCGGTTGCCTACAGCGAAGAGCCATCGTCAGAATTTTACAAACAGGCCAAAGAGGTCTTCGATATTAAAGCCACTCTAACGCCGGAGCAAAAGGGCATCGCCCGTTTCTGGGCTGATGACGCCATGCTCACCACCACACCGCCCGGCCACTGGGTGTCCATCGCATTGCAAATTTTGGCGCGGGATAACAAGGGCTTGGAAGATCACGTCGATCTGCTCGCCCGCCTTGGTGTCAGTCAGGCGGATGCTTTTATTGGCTGTTGGAAAGCAAAGTATCAGTACAATTCCATCCGACCTATTACCTATATTAAGAAGCTAATGGACCCGAAATGGGAATCCATGCTCAACACCCCGCCTTTTCCCGAATATCCAAGCGGCCACTCCACCCAGTCCGGCGCAGCGGCGACTGTGATGACCGCCTTCTTTGGCGATAATTTCAGCTTTGAAGATGCGACCTATGTAAAAGACGGCATTAAGGCCAAAACTTTTGCCAGCTTCCAAGCCGCGTCCGATGAAGCCGCGCTCTCTCGCATTTACGGCGGCATCCACTTCCGCGCTGCCGTCGAAAACGGCCAGAAGCAAGGCCAATGCATCGGCAAATATGCCGCGAATTTGAAGACAAGGAAGTAAGCCATGCGTTTGAAAACAGCACTACTTCTCAGCGCCTCGGTCCTCAGCACCCAAGCCAGTGCCCAAACCGCACCAGCCGTGCCAAGCTTTACGGATGAAACCGCCACCTCCGGAATATCCAGTGTCTATAAGGGCAAGTGGCAATATATGGTTGGCGGCGGCGTTGCCACATTTGACTGCAATGCGGATGGCTTGCCAGATATGCTCACCGCAGGCGGCGAAAACACTGCCACCTTATACGCCAACAAAAGCACCAAAGGCGGCGCGTTGAAATTTGCCGCTGAGACCAGCGGGCTGGAGCTGGATAAAGTCACCGGCGCCTACCCGATTGATATTGATAGCGATGGCATCACCGATGTCGTCCTGCTGCGTGTCGGCGAGAACGTTGTGATGCGCGGCAAAGGCGCCTGCAAGTTCGAGCGGGCCAATGAGGCATGGGGCTTTGACGGCGGCGACGGCTGGTCAACGGCGCTTACCGCCACATGGGAACATGGCGCGAAGTGGCCGACGATTGCGATTGGCAACTATATCGACCGCAAAGAGGAAATCTCGCCATGGGGTTCCTGCACTGATAATTGGTTGCACCGGCCCGACGCCGACGGAACAAAATTCGCCGCGCCGCTGGCGCTGAAGCCTTCATTCTGTTCGCTTTCAATGCTGTTCACCGATTGGAACCATTCCGGCACGCCTTCCTTGCGCGTTTCCAACGACCGCGAATATTATGAGGGAGGCACCGAGCAGATGTGGCACGTCGAGGCAGGCCAAGCCCCCGCGCTTTACACCGAGAAGGAAGGCTGGAAACCACTTAAAATCTGGGGCATGGGCATTGCCAGCGCCGATCTTGATATGGACGGCATGCCGGAATATTTCCTCACCTCAATGGCCGATCACAAGCTGCAAACTATCGCCGCGCCTGCTGCCGATGGCAAGCAGCCTGCCACTTTCAAGGACATTGCCTTCCTTAAAGGCGTCACGGTGCAGCGCCCGACGTCAGGCGATGATCTGCGCCCGTCCACCGGCTGGCACGCGCAATTTGAGGACTTCAATAATGACGGCCTCGAAGACCTGTTCGTGGCTAAGGGCAATGTCGATGCCATGCCGGATTTCGCGCAAAAAGACCCCAACAACCTCCTGATCCAAGGCGAGGATGGCAAGTTTACCGAACAAGGCATGGCCGCCGGCGTCGCCTCCACAGCCCAGTCGCGCGGTGCGCAAGTGGTCGACTTCAATCGAGACGGCCTGATGGATTTGGTCGTCGTAAACCGCAACACCACAGCCCAACTCTGGCGTAACACCAGCACGAACGCCGGCCACTTCATTGATGTTAAGCTCCGCCAGCAGGGTGCCAACCGCGATGCTATCGGCGCCGTAATCGAAATCAAACGCGCCGACAAAATCGAGCGCCGCGAAATCACGATCGGCGGCGGTCACGCCTCAGGCAGCATCGCGCCCGTGCATATCGGCTTGGGCGATGCCAACAAAGCCGAAATCCGCGTCGTCTGGCCGGATGGCAAGACGGATGAGTGGCAGAAGATTGCGGCGGACCGGCTTTATGTAATGGAGCCGAAGTAGTCTTCAATCTCCACCCTTGGGAGGAGACGTCATCAAGGATAACAGAGGGGGAAATCATGTAGAGAAGCCTCTGTCGAAGTTTCCCTCTCTCATGCGGGCATTTGTCCGGGGTCCAGGCCTATTAATTTTGGCGAAATGGTCGAGGTGATTTTTGGTGAGTGCCAAGTGTCAAGGCACAGGAGCGAATGCGCAGGAGCGAATGCGCAGGAAATGCGGGCATGTTGCCATCGCCTCTTCGAGTGGCAAGCCTTTGCAAGTTCAAGCCTTTGCGACTTCAAGCCAATAAGACATCGCAATCGCCGGAAAGCGCCCGATTTTTGTACTAACAGGCAACTGACTTCATTTTGCGGCGTCAAACAGTTCGAACGGGCCCAAAGCCCGTCCCGAACTGTTTTCCTTGCATAGTTTCGCCATTCGCCTGCCATTTCATCAAAATTAACAGATCCGGACCCTAGCCGCCCCACGCCTTGTCCACCACATTCCCCTTCACCAAAACACTATCATATCGCTTGTCGACGCCGTCTGAAACGAAAGTATAAATACCCTTGCCGTCCGCGCCCTTGCTCTTCTCAAGCGGGTAGCAGGCATAATGCTCAGAGGGCGGCCAAACTGAACAATAGGTATCGCCCCGCACCAGCCATGAGCCTATTGTCACTGCGCCTGCGCGATCCGCATAAATTGTCTCGCCGTTCTTATTGAAATATTGCCGTGCTGAGGGACTGGCCAGCGGAAGATAATAGGCGGTCATGCCGTTGAGCAGCGGCTCAATATCCGCGCCCTTGAGCGGTTCTCCGGCAAAGGCCGTGGTGGTAACCAAAAGTAGCCCTGCCAGAACTCGCATCCGACCCTCCCAAAAAAATCCCGACGTGATCTTTGCCGTGTCGGGATTGATTTGTGCAAGTCAGATTATTGTGAAGGAAATCACTGGCCCTGCCACACTTCACCGATACAAATCAGCCCGCCGAATACGCAGCCTTTCAGGTTCAAATTATTGCCGCTGAGACGGCCCTTGCCGGTGTAGGTCTTTTCTTTTTCCAGATCTGTCAGCGTGCCCTTATAATTGCCGCCGCCCGTAGCTGTCATGGAGCCAGCGCTTTTTCCAGCGAATTTACCAGTCTGCACAATCGCGCAGAACGCTGCGCCACAAGGGGTGAATTTGACGATCACACCCGTGGATGGGCGCTTCCAAGCTCTGGCAATAGGGTCTGCGGCAAAAGATGGGGCTGCAAAGCTGGCTGTTAGTACGGCAGCAACAATGAGTTTGTGAATCATGAGCATTCCTCCAAAATAATCAGGCGCGCCAGCCTCCCGCCGGTTTGTCACCTCTTACGCTAACGTCAATACTAGTCCAAAAGTTTGACATCGGGAAGCCGTAACGTAACGGCAGATGACATATTATTTAAGGGCAGTTTCGTGTCATAAGTTCTTCTCATCATTCTCGTGTGCCAGCCGCATTGTTTCCGTATCCACTCTGTGTGCTCGCCGTACGTTTCCCGATCAACTTTCGACCGTATTCAGGACCAATTTATTTCTAATTTGAATTTTGTTTGAATCGCTCTTTGTACTTCATGGTTTAGGAAGTGTTTCTTTGTCATTTTAGTTTTGAATTAGAAATTTGGCTAAACATCTGGAATCACTACATCTTCTTGGTTGACCAAATATGAAGTTTACTTCCCGTTTGTTTTTTGTTGTTGCCCCGTTAATCACAAGATTTAACGCGGGATTCAAGCGATTGCGGCATTCTCAATTTATCAGAAGAGCACCGGATGGTCCGGAAAAAAGTCAACGCTCTCAAGGGTTTACGGGGAATTAACGAATGGCACGATTCGAAATTAACAACGCAGACACCGGCTCAATGGGCGCTTCCACGCAGGCCGACATCCTCTTCAACATGGGCCTTATGTACGCTACCGGCCGCGATTGCGAAACAGATCTGGTCGCCGCCCATAAGTGGTTCAACATCGCCGCCATTAAAGGTTCAGACCGCGCCGCAGAATTGCGCGCCGAGCTTGCCAACACCATGTCAAAAATGGAAATCGCGACCGCGCTGCGCTCCGCCCGCGAATGGATGACAACCCACTAACCATATGAAATTAAACAATAAGATCTGAGGCAATCAGACGTTTCATGCCAAATTTTCTGCCGGGGAGCGGCATAATCGGGGACCGATAAAAGCCGCGACCGGGGGAAACATCCGGCGCGGCTTGTGCTTTTTTGGCCGCAACCATTTTTAAAATTATTGCAGCTTGTCATGCTGCCATCCCGCCCAAAGTCTGCTTGCCGAAAGGCCGGAATCATATGGCAATTTCGGTCAAATATGCCAAAATTCTGCTGGTAGTCAGCGCTGTATTGTCAATTTTGAAGTCACTCTGGTTCGCGCCACCTTGAAAAATTGAGCGAAGCTCCCTTCGTAATTTCCTCGCTTTTTCAATAGGATAGCGGCATTGGTACGGTCCAGACTGCGCATCTCCTATGTCGCCAGCAAGGCATCAAGCCTGTCATTTGTGTGGTATGGGATATGACATTGTGAGAATTGAACCAGTCGATCAGCAGGTGAATCCGGTTGTTTCAACTCCCCCAATTCGCTAAATAGCCGGACAAAATTCCGGTCCAATAAAAATGCCAGCAGCGCTTGTTTATCTTTGAAATGATAGTAGAGCGCTTTAATTTGCAAACCAACCGCTGCGCTTATATCCCGCATTGTTAGCGCTTCAAATCCACTCCGGGCAATGAGCAAAAGTGCGGCTTCAATGATTGCCGCTTTGGTTTTAACGCTGTCAGAACCTGCAATGCGCGCTATGTTTGATCTCGTTTTTTGAAAAAATAATTAAAAGAGCCGATGCTCAAATAACTCAAATCGACGCGAGTGTGTCACGCAAGGCATCGGCAAATAACGACATTTCAGCTTCCGGTCCACAACTGACACGAACGCAACGGTCCAAAACTGGCGCAAATGGCTTTCGCACAAAAACGCGCCGCTCAATTAATCCATCCATGACCTGTTTGGCATAAACGCCGTCGCGCCCGCAATCCACCGCAACAAAATTTGTGGCTGAAGGGATCGTTTTGAGCCCGCAGTCACGGGCCACCCGATAGATCATGTTGCGCGAATTTTTAATATTATTGATCGTTTGTTCAAGATAATCTTTATCCAAAAGCGCCGCGAGTGCGGCCACTTGCGCCATCCGGCTCATTTCAAAGTGATTGCGCACCCTGTCAAACGCAGACACGGTTTCAGGGGCTCCGGAAACAGCGCCAATCCGCAGACCCGCCAACCCGTAAGCCTTAGAAAATGTTCGATATCGCAGCACATTGGGCGTATTCACGTCCATCACCGGCAACATATCCGGCGATGCGACATCACCGTAGGCCTCGTCCAGCACGAGCATGGTCTCCGGTGGTAATGCAGCCGCAAAGGCAGCAATCGTAGCTCCACTATGCCAAGTTCCCATCGGATTGTCAGGGTTTGCAAGGTAAACCAGCTTCGGCTTTTCACGAATTGCGGCCTCTAACATGCCCTCCAAATTTTGATGATTATCCTTGTAAGGCACCAAAATCAGCTGCGCCCCAAATCCTGTCGCTTGATAGCCAAAGGTTGGATAGACGCCCAACGAAGTGACAACTTTGTCTTGCGGGTTGAGGTAAAGCCGGACCGTGTGCCCGAGCAGCCCGTCAATGCCGCCGCCGATATTGACATTTTCAAAACCAACTCCAAAATGGCGGGCAACTGCTTGTTTTAATATAAAATTATCCGGGTCTGGATATTGCCAAATGTCGCCCGCTGCTGCCTGCATCGCAGCAATTACGCGCGGCGACGGCCCGAAACCATTCTCATTTGCGCCCAGCCGCGCTAGAAATTGCTGCTCATTTTTGCGTTCAATTGCTTCCGGCCCGACAAATGGCACAGATGAAGGTAAGTTTTGAGCGTGCAGAGAAAGGGCAGGGCGCATTGGTTGATGTCCGGATTTTTGGCGTAATTTGTCTCATCTCTCTATGCTTGCGCACCTCATTTCAAGTGCTTTTATACCCCGTATGGCTTGGATTTTGAATTTTCAGGTGCTATCGCGCTCAATAAGCTTAATCATATTTATCAACAGCGACGTGGAGTTACCAGATGATCTTGTCCTGCGGCGAAGCACTCATTGACATGCTGCCACGCGAAACTTCAGCTGGCGAGGCATGCTACATGCCCGTCGCTGGCGGCGCGGTTTATAATACCGCCATCGCGCTGGGACGTCTTGGCGCTCCATCGGGATTTTTTTCAGGGATTTCTACTGACTTCTTCGGCGACATATTGGTGAAATATCTTGGTGAGAGCAATGTGGATACTAAATATGTAGTGCGTTCGGAACATCCGCAGACCCTGGCATTTGTGAAATTGGTCAATGGTGCTGCACAATATGCGTTCTATGATGAAGGCACCTCAGGCCGCATGCTAGCGCAAACTGATATTCCTGCGCTTGATGCGTCTGTTTGCGCGCTGCAATTTGGGGCTATAAGCCTTATTCCCGAGCCTTGTGGTGGTACCTATGAAGAAATGATGCGCCGCGAGCATAAATGCTGCGTCATTTCGTTTGATCCGAATATTCGCACCTCTTTTATTAAAGACAAGCCCGCCCACCGCGCCCGTATGGAGCGGATGTTGGCAATGTCGGACATAATCAAGCTTTCTGATGAGGATCTGGTGTTCTTTGACGCCGGGGGCGATTTTGATGGATTTGCCGCAAAATTGCTCGCAGGAAGAGCCAAACTCGTGGTTATGACAAAAGGCCCGGACGGTGCCGTTGCAATCGGAAAATCGGGCAAGGTGAGCGTCCCGGGCTTAAAAGTAACCGTGGTTGATACTGTCGGCGCAGGCGACACTGTGAACGCCGGAATATTGGCTTGGTTATATAAGGCTGAAAAACTCACGAAAGAAGCGCTCGAAACCCTGAGCCAGGACGACATGGCTGCGGCGCTCTTGCTTGCCGTTCGCGCGGCGGCGGTCACTGTCTCCCGCGCTGGTGCCAATCCACCATGGGAACATGAGTTGCCCGTATAAATACAATGAGCTGGAAATAACTGGCGGAGACGGCGGGATTCGAACCCGCGATACTCTTTTGGAGTATGCTCATTTAGCAAACGAGTGCCTTCAGCCTCTCGGCCACGTCTCCGCACGAGGTCCGGATAAACGGAAATCGCCGCGCCCTCAAGAGGAAATTTTGAGATTGTCGTATTATATCTGCATTACGTGCTGGTATGCACATGTTGGTGGTGAATTGGGGCGGTTATGGTGTGCATGGAGCGTTTTGCGATTGAAATAAATCCGGAAGGTCAAAATCGCTCATTTTATGTATAAACGCTCATCCCAAAATTATGTTGGCTCATATTCCGGCGGTTACTGAACAAGGGCACGTTGTGAGCCGCCACGTTTGCCGCAATGTATTATAAAGCAATTCCACATTTTTCGTGTATCGCTTGGAAATTCACGGGGCAGAACACAGTACATCGCGTTTCGACCCGGGAATCGCCCAATTTTCCGGATTTTGCTCATAATCGCCGCATTTTTGCCACATTCATGAACGGCGGTTAGCCAATCTTAACAATGTGTGAACAAAATCGTTGCGTTTTTGCAACAGCGCGGTGGGAACGAGCGTCGATAGCTGGCAAAACAAGAAATGTACGTTGCATATCAAACGCGCATCCGTAATGTCCGGTGAGAGGGATGAAAACGAATAGTTTGAGTCTTTCACTCAACGGGGACGGGGCAAAGCTGGTTTACAGTTGGTCCAGCCCGCCATAAAACTGGAGATATTAATATGAACATTAAGAGCCTTCTTATCGGTTCAGCTGCAGCTCTCATTGCTGTTTCAGGCGCTCGCGCTGCTGATGCCGTTGTTGCAGAACCAGAAGCTGTTGAATACGTAAAAGTTTGCGATGCATACGGCGCGGGCTTCTTCTACATTCCAGGCACAGAAACATGCTTGAAGATCGGCGGCTATGTCCGTTACGATATGGGCTTCGGTAAGAACTATGGTTTTGATGCAAACGGTGACGGTCTTGGCGATTCTTGGAAGAAGAATGCACGTTTGTCGCTTCAGATTTCTACCGCTGCAGATACAGAACTCGGTACATTGCGTACTTACGCTGAAACACGCTTTAATTTCGGTACAGATGGCATCGGTGACGAAGGTTCAAACTCTTCTTCGTTGAACTTTGCTTACATCGAGCTTGGTGGTCTGCGTATTGGTAAAGACGAGTCCGCTTACACAACATTCACTGGTTACGCAGGGAGCGTCATCAAGGACGGTTTCGTGGGTTACGGTCCGTTTGACACAACACTTATCAGCTACACATTTACAGGCGGCAATGGTTTCTCTGCAATCGTATCGCTCGAAGATGACAACTCATCGGTTGGAAACTACATTCCAGACGTAGTTGTTGGCGCTAAGTACGCTGCCGGTGATTATGCTGTAACTGGTGTTGTTGGTTACGATGAAACGAAGAAGGCAGTTGCCGGTAAGCTTCGTTTGAACGGTAAGGTTGGCAATGTTTCCCTGTTCGTAATGGGCGGATACGGCGACAACACACCAGCGTCCTCACGCTACAAGACATGGGGCGGCAAGTGGGCATTGTGGGGCGGCGCATCCGTTGCTCTTAATGATAAGGCCACTTTCAACACAGAAATTGATTACGACCAAGCCAAGAATTTCGGTGTAGCCGCGAACATCAGCTACGCAGTTGTACCAGGCTTCAAAGTAACGACTGAAGTTGATTACACCAAGTCTGGTGTTCCTTTCTCCAAGGGTAAATTCGGCGGCATAATTCGCTTCCAACGTTCTTTCTAATTCAAGCCTAACTTCGGTTAGTTTGAAGCAAAACCCGGCAGCAATGCCGGGTTTTGTGTTTTTATGTCTGTTGTTTAAAACAAAGAAGCCCATATGAGGACGCGACTTACCCTTAATATGCAGTGCTAACCACCATCGCCATCTCCTGTTTGCCGCCATTACGGCTACGTGCAGCGCGGAGCCGGAGTCTAGAGTAGAGTGGGTTGTCGGGAAATTAATAAAAATCTATAAGCCATTATTTTTAAACATATTTTTGTATTCCAGCGTACAGCTTTTTTATCATATCCGCTTCCATTGCGCCGGTAATTTTCTACCACTAGGCTCTCCATTCCGGAACTGCGTTTCGCTTGTCTGAATGACAGCGGCGGGAGATGCCGTTTAGCATGAAACAGCAAATGATGTTTCCGTGTTACTACGAACGACTTTAAGCCAAGATTGCGGCTTTCAAAAACTTCGAGATCTGCGCTGGCAAAATCCCTGTATCCATCATCGGAGCATGGCCTTGACCCGCGACCTCAACTCTCACAGCACCGTGATGCCGTGCGATCATCCCGTCAAATGTTTTTTGGCTGAGTAGCCGTGTGTTTTCGCCTCTAATGACCATCATCGGCAAATGTTTCAGTCCGTCAAATTGCGCCCACAGCGGCGGTAGCTGCATATCGGCTTTGAGGCCCATTAGTGTCTGCGCAATTTGCAGGTCATAATCCGGCACAATAGTGCCTTTGGCATCTTCACGGTAGATCGCCTTTGCATGGCGCATCCAATCATTATCGCTTAGCGCGGGAAAGGCTTTGCCGTGTAGCGTTTTTTGCACCGCCGCCGCTTCATTCCATGTTTTCAAGGCAGGGGCCTGGGCGAGATATCCGCGAATTTGAAACATTCCATCAAGCTCAATCACCGGCCCGATGTCATTGAAAACAACCGCCAGCATAACAGTCGGGCGCATTCCCGCGAGCACATGAATCAGCAACCCGCCGCGCGATGTGCCAATAAATGCCGCATTTTCAATGCCAAGCGCAGCCAATCCAGCCAGCACGTCTTCAGCTTCAGTCACAACATTATATTCCGCGATACCGCGAGAAAATTCCGAATTCCCGCGCCCGCGTGAGTCAATCGTCACCACGCGAAAGCCGTCTCCCGCTAACTTCACTGCCAGCCCGTGAAAGTCGCGGCTGTTGCGTGTGAGGCCCGCGAGGCAAACGACAGTGGGCGCACGTGCTTCATCCTTGCCATAGACCCTGCTGTAGAGTGACAGACCATCCGCACTGGTAAACCGGATCTCTTTGAATTCGCTCATTGATCGTACCACCTGTGAATTTGCGTTGCGCATGACATAGCAAGAAGCGTGAAAACAGCAAAATATCAATAGTTCTGTCGGGTTACAATTTATCTCAGCCCTTGCTCCATTCGCGCGTGACGACTATGGTGCGCCGCGTTGCGAGCGGCAGAATTGCCGTCGTCCTGTCAATTTCCGGAGTTTAAGTCCATGCTAAAAGGTTCCATCACAGCGCTTGTCACGCCATTCGATCAGGCAGGGCGCTTCGATGAGAAATCGTTTCGTGATTTTGTCGAGTGGCAAATTACGGAAGGTACGCGTGGTCTCGTGCCGGTTGGCACCACGGGTGAGTCGCCAACGCTTTCGCATGCCGAGCACAAGCAAGTGGTCGAAACCTGCATTGATGTCGCCGCAAAGCGCGTACCGGTCATCGCGGGAGCAGGCTCAAACAATACTGAAGAGGCAATTGACCTTGCCCGCCACGGCGAGAAAGTCGGCGCGGATGCGGTTCTGGTCGTCACGCCTTACTACAACAAGCCAAACCAGCGCGGCCTTTATGCCCATTACGCCGCGATTGCCAAAGCGGTAAGCCTGCCGATTGTGATCTACAATATTCCCGGCCGCTCCATCATTGATATGACGCCGGAAACCATGGGCCAGTTAGTTCACGACTATAAGAACATCATCGCGGTAAAGGATGCGACCGGCAAAATCGAGCGCGTCTCAGAGCAGCGCATAACTTGCGGTATTGATTTCATTCAGCTTTCGGGCGAGGATGCCAGTGCGTTGGGCTTCAATGCGCATGGCGGTGTGGGCTGCATTTCGGTGACAAGCAATGTCGCGCCGCGATTGGTATCTCAGTTCCAACTTGCTTGTCTCGCCGGCGATTACAAGGCCGCGCTAGAATTGCAAGACCGGCTAATGCCGCTGCACAAGGCCATGTTCATTGAGCCAAACCCTTCCGGCCCAAAGTATGCGCTGTCAAAGCTGGGCAAGATGCACAACATCCAGCGCTTGCCCTTAGTGCCGATTGAGGCAGCGACTGCCGCCAAAATTGATGCGGCGATGAAACATGCAGGACTGATAAACTAACCGATGACCAAAGGACAAACACAGCCAAAATACGCTGCGGAAAACCGCAAGGCGCGTTTCAACTATGAAATTACTGACACGGTTGAAGCGGGCATCATGCTCACCGGTACTGAGATCAAAGCTCTGCGCCTTGGCCGCGCAAACATCGCAGACAGCTACGCCTCCCATGAAGAGGGCGGCGTCTGGCTGATTAACGCCTATATTCCTGAATATTTGCAAGCAAACCGCTTCAACCACGAACCCCGCCGACGCCGAAAACTGCTGCTCCACGCCAAGCAAATCGTCAAACTAGCCCAAGCCACCGAGCGCGAGGGCATGACCCTCATCCCGCTCAACATTCATTATAATGACAAGGGCTTGGCCAAAGTCGAACTGGGCCTGGCCAAGGGCAAGAAAAACCACGACAAGCGCGAGAGTGAGAAGGAACGCGATTGGAACAGGGAAAAGGGGCGGTTGTTACGGGATAAGGGGTAAGGGACGCCTCTCAAATTCCGTCTTCCCCGTTACCATCTTCATTGCGCCGATAAACCGGTCGTTCACTTGGTGCCCGGACAATCTCTTCTTTTAATGACAGCACATCGATGAAATGGTCGCACTGGCGGCGCAGATCGTCGGCTATCATTGGCGGCTGGCTTGAAACTGTCGAGACGATTGACACTTTGCGGCCTTTGCGCTGCAAGGCTTCGACCAGTACTCGGAAGTCGCCGTCGCCGGAGAATATCACGAAATGATCGACCACATCGACAAGGCTCATGGCGTCAATGGCGAGCTCCATATCCATGTTGCCTTTAATCTTGCGGCGGCCCAATGCATCGGTGAATTCTTTTGCGGGCTTCGTCACCACTTTAAAGCCGTTATAATCCAGCCAGTCCACCAGCGGGCGGATGGATGAAAACTCCTGGTCTTCAATCAACGCTGTGTAATAATAGGCACGCAGCAGGTAGCCACGCTTTTGAAAGGCTTTTAACAGTTTGCGGTAATCAATATCGAAACCCAGTGCCTTGGATGTGGCATAAAGATTGGCTCCATCCACAAAAAGCGCAATCTTTTCCCGTTGATCAAACATCATGAAATAGTCTCCAATATAATTTCTGCTCAAATAGCGGGTGAAGTTTGTTAAATACCGATAAATTTCGGTCCCTGCCCGCCAAAATTGATAGCGAACTTTTGTAAATAATCCAAGTCCCGGCAGGCGGAATGTTCAAATCTCTTCATGGCAACGGTTTTGCTTGTATTTTCGAACGCGACAGGTTAATGCGGACCAAATCCTCCGTTAGTTTTAATAGGAAAGGGGCATCCATGGCCCGCGTTACCGTTGAAGATTGCATCGATAAAGTCGACAACCGTTTTGAATTGGTGCTGCTCGCCAGCCATCGCGCCCGCCTGATATCGCAGGGGGCGCCAATTACCATTGATCGTGACAATGATAAGAACCCGGTTGTGGCGCTTCGCGAAATTGCTGAAGAAACACTGTCGCCCGGCGATTTGAAGGAAGATTTGATCCACTCCTTGCAGAAGCATGTTGAAGTGGATGAGCCGGAAGCGCCGCATGGTGCGGCAAAGAATGAAGATGAGATTGTCGGCTTTGTTACGGCACAGGAAGAAGATGATAAGGTCGTATTTGGCCAAATGTCAGAAGAAGAGCTTCTTTCCGGCATCGAAGGCCTCGTCGCTCCAGAAAAGAACGACGATTACTAAGATTTTGTCTCGTTGAGACTTCCATTTATCCAATCATAACGACTACCATGACACGCGCCGCAAATCACTGCGGCGTGTGTTTTTTTGATTGGACCAAAGCGTGGCAGGCAAGACGGGCATGATGCGGCAATATGAGCTTGTGGAGCGCGTGCAACGCTACAAGCCGGATGCCAATGAGTCCTTGCTGAATAAGGCCTATGTCTATGCCATGCAAAAGCATGGCCACCAAAAGCGCGCCTCAGGCGATCCCTACTTTTCCCATCCGCTCGAAGTTGCCGCAATCTTAACTGACATGCGGCTTGACGAATCAACCATCGTTGCAGCCCTGCTGCATGATACGATTGAGGACACGAGTGCCACCCGCGGCGAGATAGACGAGATATTCGGCTCCGACATTGGTGCGCTCGTGGAAGGGCTTACCAAGCTCAAGAAGCTTGATTTAGTTTCCAAGAAGGCCGCGCAAGCCGAGAATTTGCGCAAACTCTTGCTGGCAGTCGCCGATGATATTCGGGTGCTGCTGGTGAAGCTTGCAGACCGACTGCACAATATGCGGACGCTTGACCATATGCAGGCTGATAAGCGTTTGCGCATCGCCGAAGAGACTATGGACATCTATGCGCCGCTGGCCGGTCGCATGGGCATGCAGGATATGCGCGAAGAGCTGGAGGCGCTTGCCTTCCGGCAGATTAATCCTGATGCGTGGAAAACCGTCACCGAACGGCTGGCAGATTTGCTCAATCGTAACCGCGATTTGCTGACTCAAATTGAGAAGGATTTGAGTGAACTTTTTGAAAAGAACAACATAAAAGCGCAAGTAACCAGTCGCCAGAAGAAGCCCTATTCAGTGTTCCGCAAGATGGAATCCAAGGGACTGTCGTTTGAACAGCTGTCCGATATTTTCGGTTTCCGCGTGATGGTGGGGAGTTTAGATGATTGCTATCGCGCACTCGGCGTCATCCATACGACATGGCAAACTGTGCCAGGCCGCTTCAAAGACTATATTTCAACACCAAAACAGAATGATTATCGCTCCATCCATACCACCATCGTAGGTCCGTCGAGCCAGCGTGTCGAGCTTCAGATTCGCACCCATGCCATGGATGCAATTGCCGATTATGGCGTGGCTGCTCATGCGATCTATAAAGATGCCGGCGGCAAAAAAGATCCGGAATCACAGAAGCTTACCAAGGACAGCCGTGCCTATGGCTGGCTGCGCCAGACCATCGAAACATTGGCTGACGGAGATAATGCGGAAGAGTTTTTGGAGCACACAAAGCTTGAATTATTCCAAGACCAAGTGTTTTGCTTTACGCCCAAGGGCCGCCTGATTGCTCTGCCGCGCGGCGCCATACCGATTGATTTTGCCTATGCCGTTCATACAAATGTGGGTGACACATGTGTGGGCGTTAAAATCAACGGTCGCATGATGCCGCTCATGACGGAGCTAAAAAACGGCGATGAAGTAGAAATCATCGGCTCGAAAGCGCAAGTGCCGCCGGCCGCGTGGGAATCTATCGTCGTCACAGGCAAGGCACGCTCCGCCATCCGCCGCGCAACGCGATCCGCAGTGCGCAAGCAATATTCCGGCCTTGGCGTTAAGATTCTGGACCGCGCCTTTGCCCGCGCCGGTAAAAATTTCTCGCGCGAGCAGTTAAAGCCAATCCTGCATCGCCTTGCCCGCAAAGAGCCTGATGATGTGCTTGCCTCAGTCGGTCGCGGCGAACTCTCGTCTTCGGATGTCATGCGCGCCGTGTTTCCCGACTATAAGGAAGACCGGGTCGCAGTTCAATTCACGCCGCCGCCAAAGGAAGAAGGTTGGTTTAATCTGCGCAACGCCGCCGGTATGCTTTTCAAAATGCCGGGTCGTCAGGAAAAATCCGGCGAGAAAGAGCTAAAGCTAAAAAAAGCTGCATCCATCCCCGTTCGCGGTGCGGGCAGTGATTTGCCGGTTTCGTTCTCAACCGACGGCGCCGTGCCGGGCGACCGCATCGTCGGCATTGTCACATCGGGGCAGGGTATCACGATTTACCCGATCCAATCCTCCGCGCTTAGCTCATTTGACGATCAGCCCGAACGCTGGATTGACGTGCGCTGGGATATTGAGGAGGGCATGAAGGAGCGCTTCCCCGCCCGCGTGTCTATCACCGCGCTGAATGAACCCGGCACGCTGGCCGAAATCGCGCAGGTCATCGCCACCAATGAGGCCAACATTCACAAACTCGAAATGGGCAACACCGCGCCGGATTTTACCGAAATGCTGTTTGATCTGGAAGTGTGGGATTTGAAGCATCTCAACAGACTTATCGGTCAAATCAAGGAAAAATCTTGCGTCTCAGCGGCCCGCCGTGTCTATGGCTAGAATGCTGATGAAGGAGTCTGCGCGATGACAGTTGATGAAGTTCTCGATATTTTTCGCTCGTGCGGCGCGATTCTTGAAGGCCATTTCATTTTAACATCCGGCTTGCGCAGCGCAGTATTTTTGCAAAAAGCCCGCGTGTTTATGCATGCGGATAAAACAGAAATTCTATGCAAAGCACTGGCGGCTGATATCCGCGCCAAAGTCTCCGGCAAAATTGATTATGTCGTCGGCCCTGCTATCGGCGGCCTCATTCCGGCCTATGAAACCTCTCGCCATTTGGGCGTTCCGGCTATTTGGGTTGAGCGCGAGAATGGCGAGTTTCGCCTCCGCCGCTTTGAGATCGAAAAAGGTGCGCGCGTCGTCATTGTCGAAGATATTGTGACTACGGGTCTCTCGATACGCGAAACCATCGCCTGCCTTGAAGCACTGGGCGCGGAGGTCGTTGCCGCTGCCTGTATCATAGACCGCTCAGCTGGAAAATCAGATGTTGGTGCACCGCTGATTGCGCTGGCGCAATATGCTGTTCCCGCCTACGCTGCCGACAAATTACCGCCGGAATTGGCTGTTATTCCAGCCATCAAGCCGGGCAGCCGGAATATTTAAACGTCGCTGTTTAATCCGTTGTAACAATCACCATCTACGCTGCGTGTGTCGCCAAATAATCTGGCGGAAAGGGCCGTTTCTCAAAAATGATTTTGAAGTCGCGTCGGGAATCAAAATGGACTGATCAACTAAAAAGTCTTTTTTGGCCAAAAAAATCCTATTGGCGTTCGCTCCAATATTTTGGAAAGCGTATCTTGCGTATCCGCGCAACGCCTCATGCGCTGGCTATGGGGTTTGCCATTGGCGTGTTTGCAGCTTTTACACCGCCCGGCATTCATGTGCCGCTTGCTGTGTTTATTGCTTGGGCAATTGGCGCGAACATGATTTCTGCTGCGCTGGCAACGGCGATCTCAAATCCGTTTACGTTTATCCCGATCGGCGCCTTAGACTTGGAAGTCGGGGACTGGTTTTTTGGACACCATTATGGCCCGAAAGTGCCGCTGGAAAACGTAATGCCAATGATGATGCACATGGATTTTGGTGGTATGTGGGGACCATTTTTTAAGCCATTTTTGTTCGGTTCAGTGTTGTTGGGTGTGGGTTTTGCGATACCTGCTTATTTCGCTGTTTATTTCGCGGCCAAGTCTTTTGAAAATAGTAAACGTCAGCGGGCGGAGCGCAAAGCTGCTGCGGCTTTACAATGATTATCGGTCTTGGCAGCGATCTCATCGACATCAGGCGCATTGAAAAATCGCTCGAAAAATACGGGCCTCGCTTTACTACGCGACTTTTTACCGATATTGAGCAAAAAAAATCCGATGGCCGCCATCAGCGCGCGGCCTCTTATGCTAAACGCTTTGCCGCCAAAGAGGCGTGCGCCAAGGCGCTCGGCACTGGCATTTCGCGTGGCGTTTTTTGGCGCGATATGGGGGTTGCTAATTTACTAAGCGGTAAACCGACGATGGTGCTAACTGGTGGGGCTGCGGAACATTTGACCGCTATTATGCCTGCGGGCCACACACCGGCAATCCATCTCACTATAACAGACGACTATCCGCTGGCGCAGGCTTTTGTTATCATTGAAGCCGTTCCTACCACGCAATTGCTTTAATTGATCTACAAAAAGTGCCGGTTGCCCGAGGGTAGCCAATCGACTATGAGAACATAAATTATTTGAGGATAATATGAGCGTGACCAAAACTGAAAAAGCCAAAAGCTCCGGCGGCATTGGTGAAACCATCAGCGTGATTGTGCAGGCCCTGTTGCTGGCGCTGTTGATTCGCTCGTTCTTGTTTCAGCCTTTCAGCATACCGTCCGGCTCGATGCGCCCGACGCTGCTCGAGGGTGACTATCTGTTTGTGTCGAAATTTTCATATGGCTATTCACACCATTCCTTGCCGTTTTCACCGCCGCTGTTTTCCGGCCGTATTTGGGGCGCTCAGCCGGCACGCGGGGATGTTATTGTGTTCAAGTTTCCACCAAATCCGAGCCTTGATTATATCAAGCGCCTTATTGGACTACCCGGTGATAAAATCCAGGTGAGGGAGGGTGTGCTTTATATCAACGATATCGCAGTACCGCGCGAAAAGACTCGCCAGATCAACAATTTTGACGTGACACAGCAGGATCGTCCGGTTGATGTTTACCGCGAAACGCTGCCAAACGGCGTTTCTTACGATACTCTGGATTTGGACCCGGGTTCACTCGGCGATAATACCCGTGAATTTATCGTGCCTGAGGGCCATTATTTCATGATGGGCGATAACCGCGATAATTCGTCCGATAGCCGTTTCTCAGTCGGTTTCGTACCTTTTGAAAATCTCGAGGGCCGCGCCACGCTACTGTTCTTCTCTATTTCCGGCGGCCACAGCCCGCTGGAATTGTGGACATGGCCAACGCAGCTGCGTTTTGACCGCTTCTTTAACTGGGTCCATTAATGCCACTCTCGGCGAACAGGCAGAAAGTGCTCGCTACCCGTTTGGCGGCTTCTACCGGCTTCACATTCACCGATCTGGCGCGGCTGGATCGGGCGCTGACCCACTCCAGCGCCCGCAATGATGCCACCGATAACTATGAGCGGCTGGAATTCTTGGGCGACCGCGTGCTCGGCCTCATCGTCGCAGAGTTGCTGTTCGCCGCCTACCCTGAAGCTGACGAAGGCGACATGTCGCTGCGCTTCAACCAACTGGTCGATGCCAAAACCTGCGCCGGTGTGGCAATGGAATTAGAACTGCCCAAACTCATCCGCGCGGGAAGTGACCTTGGCAACACGGACAGCAAGCGCCTCATGAGCGTTCGCGCCGATGTTTGCGAAGCCTTGATTGCCGCCATATATCTGGATGGCGGGCTCTGTGCCGCCCGCGCGTTCATTACGAAATTTTGGGGCGGTCGCATCAGTGAAGCAAGCTCCGCCCGCCGCGATGCCAAAACTGAGTTGCAAGAGTGGGCGCACCGCGATAGCGCAACCGCTCCTGTCTATGCTATAGTCAGCCGTGAAGGTCCGGATCATGATCCGCACTTTGAAGTGTCCGTTACCATCGGCCTCTATCCGGCCGGAACGGGTCTTGGTCGCTCCAAGCGCCTTGCCGAGCAGGATGCCGCCCGCCAATTTTTGATTGCCCGCTCCGTATGGAACGAAGGCGATAATACATAAAGAGGACTATACTCAATATGGTTGAATCCACCGGCATCGTTGCCGAAACACACTCCGGTTTTGTCGCCCTGCTGGGCGCGACCAATGCCGGAAAATCCACGTTGGTCAATCAATTGGTTGGAACCAAAGTATCGATTGTTTCTCATAAAGTGCAAACCACACGCGCGCTCATTCGCGGCATCGTCACGGAAGGCAATGCGCAAATCGTGCTGATTGATACGCCCGGCATTTTCAAACCCCGCCGCAGACTTGATCGCGCGATGGTCACGACCGCGTGGTCCGGCGCGAAGGATGCTGACATTGTGCTTTTCATGGTCGATGCCGAGCGCGGCTTCAAAGGCGATGCCGCTGAAATTTTAGAGTCGCTAAAACAGTCCAACAATCGCAATGTTTTAGTGCTCAACAAAGTCGATCAAGTCAATCCGCCCAAGCTGCTCGAACTCGCCACTCATGCCTCCAGCATCGCCAATTTTGAAGCCGTATTCATGATTTCCGCGCTGAAAGGCTCGGGCTGCAAGGATTTGGTCAAATGGGTTGGTGCTGCGCTGCCGAAAGGTCCGTGGTTCTATCCCGAAGATCAAATCACCGACCTGCCAATGCGCAGTCTCGCTGCCGAAATCACCCGCGAAAAACTCTATGAGCGCCTGCATCAGGAATTGCCTTATCATTCCCACGTCGAAACAGAAAAATGGGAAGAGATGAAAAACGGCGATGTGCGCATTCAGCAGGTCATTTATGTTGAACGCGAAAGCCAGAAGAAAATCGTGCTCGGCCACAACGGTTCAACCATCAAAGCCATCGGCTCGCTCTCCCGCGCAGAAATTGGCGAGAGTTTGGGCCAGAAAGTGCATCTGTTTCTGTTCGTGAAAGTGCGCGAAAACTGGGGCGACGACCCCGAGCGTTACCGCGAAATGGGCCTGACGTTTTCGTCTTGAATAAGTGTAACAAGAATAAGCAGCCGTTTGAAAATTCAGCTTACCGGCCAGGTAGAGTGGTTTTCAACGAACCGGAGCGCAGCGGATATTCTAGTCCGTGAGCACCGGAAGCGGATGAAAACCGCGCTACTTGGCCGGAAAGGTGGATTTGCATAAGTTGCGATGGAATGGGTTGACCAAGGCATCATCCTCGGGACCAAGAAACATGGCGAAACCAGCGCCATTGTGGAGTTGATGACCCGTGACCATGGCCGCCATCAAGGCATTGTGCGGGGCGGGCGCTCGCAGCGCCAGCAGCCACTGTTGCAAACCGGCAATCATGTTGAAGTGACATGGCGGGCAAGGCTGGATGAGCATCTCGGCCAATTTCAACTCGAACCCATCACCTTTTCTGCCGCTCGCCTTATCGACAGCCAAATGGCGCTGAACGGACTTCAACTGCTGGCCTCGCACCTGCGCCTGCTACCGGACCGTGACCCGCACCCCTCGCTTTATGAAGCGCTGGTGGCGATTATCGAACATTTTGAAGATGCCCCGCTGGCCGCCGAACTCATGGTGCGCTTTGAATTGCGCATGCTGGAAGAGCTGGGCTTTGGCCTCGACCTTACCGAATGCGCCGCCACCGGTCGGCAAACCGATCTCATCTACGTCTCACCAAAGTCGGGCAGGGCAGTATCGCGCGAGGCAGGCAAGTCGTGGGCGGATAGGCTGTTTGCCCTCCCGCCATTCCTCGAAACCACGCCGGGAGGCGGTGCTACGCCACAAGAAACACGCGATGCATGGAAGCTCACGGGCTTTTTTCTCGATCGAAATGTCTATCAGCCGCGCGGCATCTCCCAGCCGGACACCAGAGCAGCATTTTTAGTCCATGTGCTTAAAGCACTAGGCGGTTAGCAGGTTCCGTTCCACAGACCGCTCTTGTATCGGCCAGTTGACGAGTGCCGCCAACAGTCCCAGTGCCACGCCAAGCCACCATGCCGGATTGTAGGAATGGAAATGGTCATAAGAATAACCGCCCAGCCAAATGCCGAGAAACGAGCCAATCTGGTGCGATAAAAACACCAGTCCGCCCAGCAGCCCCAGATGCCGTGTTCCAAACATGATTGCCACCAGCGCATTGGTCGGCGGCACCGTGGAGAGCCAGAGCAGCCCCATCACGGCGGCAAATATCGTCACGGTAACGGGCGTTTGCGGCAGCAGCATAAACGCCGTGACGGCAACCGAGCGCCCGATATAAATCAGCGACAAAAAGTAAGGCTTGGAAAAACGCTGGCTGATAACACCCGATGCCAGCGAGCCGATGATGTTAAAAAATCCAATCATCGAAAGCCCGATAACCGCATATCTCGCATTAATCCCGATATCCGCCAAATAGGCCGGAAAATGCGTAGTGATAAATGCCAGCTGAAAGCCGCAAACAAAAAAGCCCGCCGTTAGAAGCACATAGCTCCTGTGCCCGAATGCCTCCCTTAGGGCGTCGCTCATCGACTGTTCAATATTAGAATCCTTAATGCGACCGCCGCTGGAATTGCCTTTTAGCGGAATGCCAAGCAGAGGGATGACCAACATCATCGCCGCGATAATCATCAGCGCGTTTGACCAGCCAAATTGATTGATAAAAGTCTGGCTGAGCGGCGCAAAAATGAACATGCCGGCCGATCCCGCCGCCGAGCTGAGCCCATAAACAAACGGCCGCTTGGCCGGCACAACATTGCGGGCGAACGACGACATCACGACGCCAAAAGACCCCGCAGCAATGCCCAGCCCCACCAGAACGCCACCACCGATATTCAGCAGTGAAGGCGTCGTCGCATGTGCCATAAGCACCAGACCCGACGCATATAAAAACCCCGCCAGCGCTATCACCCGCCACGTGCCGAACCTATCGGCAACCGCACCGAAAAATGGCTGTCCCAGCCCCCAAAATAGATTCTGTATAGCCATCGCCAGCCCGAAAGTAGAGCGGTCCCACCCGCGCTCCTGCAATATCGGCAATTGGAAAAAACCCATCGCCGAGCGCGGCCCGAATGTCATCAGCGCAATGAGGCAACCCGAGATAACAATAAGCCAAGGAATGCGGGCATCGGATTTTGCATCGGTAGCGATTGACATGGTGCACGGTCTCTTAGAAATCGATCAATTTTTTGTAGCTACGTATATCTATTTACACAAATTGAAATTTTTGACCGAAGCATTAGTTTCGGTGATAGATGCAGTCCTGTTAACAAATCTTATTAGTTCTTGTTAGGTGTGCTATGTCAGTGCCACAAAAACCGAGCCGATGAAAACACTTACAATTTCACTTTTGCCAGTTCAAATCGCGCGATCGAGCAGCACTGTGGCAACTGGAAACTACGCCTCAAGTAGCGAAGTGGTGCGGGAAGCATTGCGCCTCTGGGAGCAACGCGAAGAGAATAGGGCAATTGAGCTTGCAAGGCTGAAACAGGCTTACGAAAATGGCAAGGCAAGCGGCAAGGCGCGAAAGGTTGACGCGCAGACTATACTTGAAGAACTCCACATAGAATTTAATCAACCTGGCTGAGTATGAGTTCAGCATACGAGCTGATTGAGAGCGCTGTGATCTTTGGTGGAATATTGCAGTTGATAATCTTAAAGCTGCAGATGCTTGGCTACTGCGTGTCTTGGCAAAGGTTCAGCGGACGGCTGAATTCCCCTACATCGGTTCACCGAGGCCGGACATCAGTCTAAATGTTCGGACGCTTGTTGAGGGGATGTATGTCATCACCTATGAGCCAAGCGATGATGGCATTTTCATCGTAGCGGTTGTGAACGGAAGTAGAAATCCCGATGAATGGCTCTGATAGATTGACAAAGCTATCCCTTGCTTTCGCCGCACTGCGCACATAAATCACTAGTATACACCTGTTGCGAGGGGAGAGCTCATGTCTGCCATTGGTACATCATCAACCTCGGCAAATAAGTCTGCCAAGACTGCCGCTGAGCGGCTTGGCATTATGCCGCGTCCCGAGCTGAAATATACGGCTGCGGTTGCTAAAGAAACTGCGTATCTTTACGAGCGTGTGAAAACGCTCATCCCTGAAATTGAATGGCCGGTATATGCGCCCTATGTTCACGCTATTAACCGGCTGAAAAAAGAGCGCAACGCGGTCATCCTTGCGCATAATTATCAGACGCCGGAAATCTACAATTGCGTGGCCGATATCGTCGGCGATTCGCTGCAATTGGCCCGCGAGGCAACGCGGGTGGACGCTGAAATCATCATTCAGGGCGGCGTGCATTTTATGGCCGAAACCTCGAAACTGCTTAACCCGCAGAAAACGGTGCTCATCCCCGATGGCAAGGCAGGCTGCTCGCTGGCCGAAAGCATCACCGGCGCGGATGTGCGGATGCTGCGCGCCAAATATCCTGGCGTTCCCGTTGTCACCTATGTCAACACGTCTGCCGAAGTGAAGGCCGAAACTGATATTTGCTGTACGTCCTCCAATGCCGTCCATGTGGTGGAAAGTTTCGGCGTGGATACGGTTCTGTGCATTCCTGATGAGTTTCTGGCGCTCAATGTCGCGGCGCAAACCAAAGTGAAAATCCTCACATGGAAAGGCCACTGCGAGGTGCACGAGCGCTTCACGGCGGAAGAATTGCTGGCTTATAAAGCCGCCGACCCCACGATCCAAATCATCGCCCACCCTGAATGCCCGCCGGAAGTCGTTGCCGTGTCTGACTTCGCCGGCTCCACATCGGGCATGATTAAATATATCAAAGACAACAAGCCCGCCAAAGTGCTGCTGGTCACCGAATGCTCGATGGCCTCCAACGTCGCGCTGGAAGCACCGGACACGGAGTTCATCAAGCCGTGCAACCTATGCCCTCACATGAAGCGCATCACGCTGCCGAAGATATTGGATAGCCTTTTGTATCTGACGGAAGAAGTGTTCGTTGATCAGGCAATCGCAGACAGAGCGCGTTTGGCGGTTGAACGCATGATTAATTTGAAGAATTAAGTGTTGAACATTGCACTTGAACCGACCCCACCTTTACCCCTCCCCACAAGGGGGAAGGCGGAGCAAAGTTAGCAAACCTTTCAAACATAACCAGAGACCTTTCCCTCCCCTTGTGGGGAGGGGTAGGGGTGGGGGTAGATGGAGCCCACCGATGTCGACAAGTTATCCTACCGGCCATCCAACCCCAATCGCCAATCTTGCCTTAAGGCCACTTAAATGCCCAACGCCCCGCTCGACCAACACCCGCCGCAATCATGGACCGGCATTGACGACATCATTATCATCGGCGGCGGCCTTGCGGGCCTTTTCTGTGCCCTGAAGCTAGCGCCCCGTCCGGTCACTATTCTGGCAGCAGCTCCCATCGGGCGCGGGGCTTCCAGCGCTTGGGCGCAGGCTGGCATCGCCGCTGCGATTGGCGATGGCGATACGTTTGAAAAGCATCTCCATGATACGATTATTGCTGGCGCGGGCATCGTGGATGAGAAAATTGCGCGGCTGATGGTCAGCCAAGCGCCAGACCGGATTTTTGATCTCTTGGCCTACGGCGTGCCATTCGACAAGAATCTCGAGGGCAAGCTGGTGCAGTCCCGCGAAGCTGCGCATTCTGAAAACCGCGTCGTGCGCGTGCGCGGCGATATGGCGGGCAAGGCTATTATGGAAGCGCTCATTACAGCCGTGCGCAAAACGCCGTCCATTCGTGTGCTCGAAAGCTATCTGGTTGACGAGCTGATTTCTGATGGCCGCTATGTCTCCGGCGTCATTGCCCGTGCAGAGGGTGGCCGCGCCAAGAAACGCATAACCTTTCCCGCCCGCGCGGTCGTGTTGGCATCCGGCGGCGTCGGGCATTTGTTCGCCGTCACCACTAATCCGGCAGAGGCACGCGGCGGCGGTTGCGGCATGGCGGCCCGTGCGGGCGCTGTGATTGCCGATCCGGAGTTCGTGCAATTCCACCCCACAGCCATAAATGTCGGACGCGACCCTGCGCCGCTGGCAACGGAAGCGCTGCGCGGCGAGGGCGCCCATCTCATCAATTCCGCAGGTACGCGCTTCATGCTGCCTATCCATAAGGACGCTGAGCTTGCCCCGCGCGACATCGTGGCCCGTGGCATCTTCGCCGAAGTTCAAGCCGGACGCGGCGCGTTCCTCGATTGCACCAAATCTGTCGGCGCACATTTCGAGCTCGAATTCCCGACGGTCTATGGCTACTGCCGCGAGGCGGGCATTGATCCTGTCGTGGACCCGATCCCGGTCGTGCCCGCCGTACATTATCACATGGGCGGTGTGTTGACTGATGCCGATGGCCGCACTTCGCTCGACGGGCTGTGGGCAGCAGGCGAAGTCACCTCCACTGGCGCACACGGCGCAAACCGCTTGGCCTCCAATTCGCTGCTCGAAGCCGTCGTGTTCGCCGCCCGCATCGCTGACAATATTCAGGGTCTATTGCCGCCGCCAAAACTTAATCCTTGGCCGGAAGGCTCAAGCCTGAAGGACGAGGACATGGCGGAACCCGACACCGCCGCCATGACCAAACTGCGCAAAATAATGTCGGCGCAAGTTGGCGTTATCCGCAACGGCGAGGGCATGAAAAAAGCCGTCAAACTCATTGTCGAGCTGGAGCGCAAGAATAAACAAATCCCGTTTGCCAACATGCTCGCCACCGCCAAGCTGATGGCGACGTCCGCCTTAAAACGCGAGGAAAGTCGCGGCGGTCACTTTCGCTCTGATTTCCCCGAGCAGGTGGAAAGCTGGAAGCACCGCACCTTTACCAACCTTGCAGACGCCGATGCCTTCGCTGCCGAAATCGCCGAAAGCAAATCATGACGAACCGTCCGAGCCTGCCAAATATTCTAGTCGAAGAAGCGGTCCGCGCAGCCCTGCTCGAAGATCTTGGACGGGCAGGTGATATCACCAGCGCCGCAACCATTCCGTATTCATCGCGTGCGGTCGCCGTACTGTCTTCGCGCGAAGTCGGGACGCTTGCCGGAATAGATTTCGCCCGCGTGGCCTTCGCTATGATGGACCCGTCCATTACGTTTGAAGCCCTGAAATCCGACGGTGACATGCTCGCTGCCGGAGACATAACCGCCCGTGTCGAAGGCCCTGCCAGAGCCGTGCTTTCAGGCGAGCGTGTGGGCTTGAACTTCATGATGCACCTTTCCGGGATCGCCACTTATACGTCGATTTTTGCCAAAGAAATCGCCCACACCAAGGCTCGCGTCACCTGCACCCGCAAGACAATTCCGGGTCTTCGTGCCTTTGAAAAATACGCCGTGCGCCTCGGCGGCGGCTCGGTGCACCGCTATGGTTTGGACGATGCCATCCTCATTAAGGACAACCACATCGCCGTCTGCGGTGGCGTGAAAGAAGCCATCCGTGCCGGCAAAGCCTATGCCGGTCATTTGGTGCGCGTTGAGTGCGAAGTTACCACCTTGGAGCAATTGCGCGAAGCACTGGCCGAAAATCCTGATGTGATTCTTTTGGACAATATGGGGCCGGAACTGCTTGAAAAGGCTGTGATAATTAACAATGGGCAGGTTATTTTAGAAGCCTCCGGCAACATCAATTTGAAGACTATCCGCGCGGTCGCCGAAACCGGCGTGGACTTTATCTCAACCTCAAAAATCACCATGGCCGCCCCCACTTTGGATGTCGGGCTGGATGTTGAGGTTAAGTAAATGCAGGTCTGCAAAACCATAGCCGATCTTCGTGCCGCCCTGCTGCCGTTGCGCCGCTCGGGCAAAACCATCGGCCTCGTGCCAACCATGGGCTACTTGCACACCGGCCACATGGAATTGGTAAAAACCTCAAAAAATCAATGCGATGTCACCGTCGTCACCATCTTCGTCAACCCCACGCAGTTCGCCGCCAACGAAGATTTGTCCACCTATCCACGCGATTTAGACCGTGATTTAGCGCTGCTCAAAGCCGAAGGCGCGGACTTTGTGTTCACGCCTGATGTAAAGGAAATGTATCCCGGCGGCGAAGAAACCATCGTTGAAACGGCGAAATTGTCCAAAGTCCTGATGGGCAAGATCCGCCCCGGCCACTTTCGCGGTGTCGCTACGGTTTGCACCAAACTTTTCAATATTGCCTCGCCTGACAAAGCCTTTTTTGGCGAGAAGGATTTCCAGCAAGTCGCTGTTATTAAACGCATGGTCGCTGATTTGAACCAGCCTTTGACCATCGTGCCCGTGCCCACCGTGCGTGAGCCGGATGGTCTGGCCTTGTCATCCCGCAATGTACGCCTCACGCCGCAAGATCGCATCGCTGCGGTAGCTTTGTCCAAATCGCTCAACGAAGCGGGAAGGTTGATCGCTTACGGCGAGCGCAGCATTTCCAAAATCCGCAGTGCCGTGCGTGCCGTTTTGAAAGCCGAGCCGTGTGGCGTCATTGAAGCGATAGATCTACGCTATGCTGCGACCTTGCAGCCCGTTTCGGGCAATTTCGTAGCGCCCATCGTCGTTCTGCTAACGGTGAAATTTGGCAACGTTCGTCTGATAGACAATCGCGTTTATGCGCTTTAGATTGGACCAACTCACAATGAGGAATACCCGTTTATGAGCATTGAACCCGCCGCCCGCCGTCTGACGGCCCCTGATATTCGCGCCCGAAAAGGCGGGACGCCGATTGTCTCGCTCACCGCTTATCACTCGCACACCGCCGCGATTGTGGACCGCCATGCCGAGTTTATTCTCGTCGGCGACAGTCTGGGCATGGTCATGCACGGCATGGATTCAACCATTGGCGTGCCGCTGGACCTGATGATTATGCACGGTCGTGCCGTGGTGCGCGGGTCGAAACAGGCGCTTGTAGTGGTGGATATGCCATTCGGCACCTACGAGGAAAGCCCAAGTGAAGCGTTCCGTAATGCGGCAAAAATCATGAAGGAAACCGCTTGCGGCGCGGTTAAACTTGAAGGCGGCAAGCGTATGGCGGAAACCATCCGGTTCCTCTCCGATCGCGGCATTCCCGTTATGGCCCACATCGGGCTGACGCCGCAAGCCATCAACACTATGGGCGGCTTCAAAACCCAGGGCCGCGATGTGGCACATTGGCCAATCATCAAAGAAGACGCCCGCGCGGTGACAGAGGCAGGAGCCTTCGCCGTTGTACTCGAAGGCATCGTCGAGCCGCTGGCCGCTGAAATCACCCGCGAAGTGTCCATCCCGACAATTGGCATCGGAGCGTCCAAAGAGTGTGACGGCCAGATTTTAGTGCTGGAAGATATGCTGGGCCTTAACCCGCGCGTACCGAAATTCGTCAAGAAATACGGTGCGGTAGGAGACGCCATTGAGGCAGCAGTCGCCGCCTATGCAGCGGACGTTAAATCCCGTAGCTTCCCGACAGATGACCATGTTTACTCATTGAAAAAGCAGGGAAATTAATATGAAACATATCTTATTCATGCTCTCACTAATCTTTGTCTCCAGTACCGCCTTCGCAGCGCAGCCGATGGATGTTGTGACACCATTCTATTCCGATCCCGGCTCCGAGTTGGGCGCAGAAAATCTCGATAAATACACCGGCAAAGCCAATGAGGTGATGAAACTATCCACCGATTCGACCAACGATGGTGCATGTATTGATTTCATGATGTCGCTGGACGCGCAGGATTTTGATGATGACGTGCTGAAAAAGTCGCTGAATATCACCGAAGCGCTTGCCGGTGATCAGGCAACGGTGGTGGCAACGTTTAAGCTGTTCAAGGACGATAAAGAAGAAAAAGAAATAGACTGGGAGATGGAAAAAGTGGATGGCGCATGGAAAATTGCGGACATTTATCCAAAAGACAAGTCTTGGCAGCTCACAAAGATGGAATGCGGACCTGTGCAGTAAAATTCGATACGCCACTTCACTTATGGGCAAGGGGCGTCTATAGAGCGCCAACTCCGATTATGAAGGACAAATAAAATGGCGATTGAACGCACTTTCTCTATGATTAAGCCGGACGCAACCCGTCGTAACCTTACTGGCGCAATTACCAAAATGCTTGAAGACGCAGGCCTGCGCGTTGTCGCGTCCAAGCGCGTATGGATGAGCCTGCGCGAAGCTGAAGGCTTCTACGCTGTCCACTCAGCGCGTCCCTTCTTCGGCGAATTGACAGAATTCATGTCATCCGCGCCAACGATAGTTCAGGTTTTGGAAGGCGAAAACGCCATTGCCAAGAACCGCGAAGTGATGGGCGCAACAAACCCTGCAAACGCTGCCTACGGAACAATCCGCAAAGTCCACGCCCTTTCAATTGGCGAAAACTCCGTACACGGTTCCGATGCGCCTGAAACAGCAGCGCAAGAAATTGCCTACTGGTTCTCAGGAACAGAAGTTGTTGGTTGATTAGAAGTACGTAGTGCTACGCGCCAACGTATTGATTTAACAAAAAGCCGGGGCATCGCTCCGGCTTTTCTCTCAAAGTTGATCTCATTGTGCCGAAATCTGCTTCACTGCTGCCAGAACCCCGAGATCAGGATTTGCCGATAGCTTTGCAGGAATCTTCCACTGCCGCGATATCCATCTTCGTGTCTCCGGCTTGCCCGCCGACATAAAAATAGCGGCGGCCAGGATGTTTTTTCATGCGAATTGCCTCCCTATTAATTTGTTGCACTGGTTCCAAAACGAAGCAAACCTGCCCCTTTTGAATCACTTGGGAAGTATGATTCATCTGCAAAAAAATATGCGAATGTTGAGCGCTGCGCCGCATAGTTCTATAGCATCGCAATGACCGATCCCATTCGCATACTCGTTGATTCTGATGCCTGTCCTGTACGTGAGGAGGTGTATAAAGTCGCCGACCGGCATCAGGTTGCCGTCGTCATTGTGGCCAATTCCTACATGCGCATTCCCCAAGACCCGTTGGTGACGCAAGTAGTCGTAAGCGACAAATTCGATGCCGCCGATGACTGGATTGCCGAACAAGCAGGGCCAACAACCATAGTCGTAACCGCCGACATTCTGCTTGCCGAACGCTGCGTTAAAGCCAAGGCGGCTGTACTTGCGCCAACAGGTAAACCATTCACGGAAAACTCAATCGGCATGAGCGTCGCCACCCGCGCCATCATGGCGGATTTGCGGTCAGGCGTCGGCCAAACATCCGGACCAGCGCCATTTAACAATACCGACAGGTCAAACTTTCTATCAGCATTGCACAGCGCTTTGGTCCGGCTAAAGCGGAATTGTTAGAAACTATTCTGCCGTGGCAGGGTCTTTTGCCTCTTCATCTGTCGAACCATCTGTGCTGCTGCCGTCATCCGTCACATTCGGGTCTGCATCAGGTGTTGGAGAACTGATGCCGCCTAGCGCCAAAAGCGATATGAAGTCCACGCCATTGATGAGAAATTTGCCAAACGTTAAGCCGTCCCAATCCCATTGCAATTTACCATCGGCCTGCTTCTTGGCCATGCTGTTAAATGCGATGAGCGCGGGCGAGGCCTGAGCCATGCCAAGTTCCGGCGGCAGTGCTTGCAACGCCTTTATCAGCGGAATTAAATCCTTTGCTTTAATAACACCGCTACCGGTCGGCGGTACTTCCGGCCCTCCGGACACTGAGCCACTAAAATCAAAATCATAGGTTTTGCCAGTCAATTTGCCAATTTGCAGAGTCAACTTCGCCGCGCCGGACGGGATGATCGCCTTCAAAAGCTTGGCGTCATTCGCAGCTTTCAAATCGCCTTCTACTGTGTCATCCGCAACATCAGGCTCTGCAATCATCAGCTTTGCTACGCTTTCAAAGTCCAAATCAGACACTTTAAAATCAATCGCGAAATTATCCGGCATCAGCGGATCAGACCACGGCGGCAAGATGCCTTGCGGTGTGGTCAGTCCCCCAACCGATATAGCCTCGCGGACGAATCCGTCCTTCACCGCACCGCTCAAATCAACTGCAACTGTAACTTTATCCAGCCCGGCATTGCCGAGCGGCGATGTAATAGCCAATTTATCCAAACCATAGTTGATGCTGATGCTTTGAAAGAAAGGCATCGCTGCAACAAAAAGTGCCTTTACGTCGCCTTGTTGCGCAGGCGTGAGTCTGGCATCCTTGCCTTGATTTTCCGGCGGAAGGGCCATGCCCCACTTAATCATATCAAGAAACGCTTGGCCCTTCACGCCTTTGAGCAAAACGGAGTAGCCAAGTTTATCCAGCGTCACCTTGCCGCTAATCGGCGCACTGCCATCAGTCTGAGGCAATGAATCCGCTGCGGCTGAAAATCCGTTCATGCTGACTTTGTATTCACCGTCAAAAACACCGGCACCGGTTGATCCCGCATCTCCATCGGCGTGAATATTGGCAATGCTGAAATTCAGATTGGGCGAGTCCTTAGTCTCCGCGCCCTCATTACGCATGACACCATTGAGATTGGTCACATCCGACTTATAAGATGAAAAAACCATCAGTTTTTCATCAAATACCGCGTCTGTTTTGATGGAATCAGCCTTGATGGTGAGTGTAGTTTTGCCAGGCTCCACCACCGACCAATCCAACGGCATATCCTGCGCCACCCCCCATTTGCCATCACCCTGCGGCGTCAAATGAAAGACAAATGGCGGCATCTTTATTTCGGTCTTTGACAGATCCGATTGCGCCATACTCTCAGTTTTTTTGGCCAGCGCCATCATATCCAGCGTCACATCATAAGCCTCGCCAGCAGGCGTCACAGTCACGATGCCCGGCTCTTTGCCAACATAGGTCTGGAACAATTCCGTCAGCCGCTTCGCCTCTTCAGGCGTCGCGGGCGCGGCGTAAGCGCTTGTGTGGGAAAATAAAAAAAGCGTCAGTGCGGCGAGTGTTTTTTTCATGGAATTTGTCTCCCGTTAAGTCTCTAACTTAAGACTATTTGACCCAGCGTAACAGGGCCTCTTCATCTTTTTCTTTGGCATCAACCCATGCGCCTGAAGTGCCATCCTTGCGATGTTCCTTCTTCCAAAACGGCGCCTTGGATTTCAAAAAATCCATCATGAACGACGCCGCCTGAAACGCCGCTTCGCGATGTGGAGAGGCGACGATGACCAGCACAATGTCATCGCCGGGTATAATTTTGCCGTAGCGATGAATAGCGGTAATTGCCTGTATCGGCCAGCGCACATTCGCCTCATTGGCGATGCGCAGCATTTCGGCCTCGGCCATGCCGGGGTAATGTTCGAGCTCCAGCGCTGCAAGCTGCCCGCCTTCATCGCGGCAAAGTCCGGTAAATGTGACAAGTGCGCCAATATCGCTGCGGCCTTGCGTTATGACATGAACCGCCGCACGCGTGTCAATCGGCTCTGCCTGCACCCGCACCACTGGCGTGACGCCTGCCATCTCAGCCGCCTGTCATGGGTGGAAACAGCGCAATTTCGCGCGCACCGGCGATAAGTTCTTTATGCTCGACATGCTCTTGGTTGATCGCCACGCGGATGACTTTTGGAATTTGCAGCGCCTCCTCATATTCTTCACCGAGACTTTTAAGGTGCAACAATAAATCAGCCACTGTCTTCACTGAGGCGGGCAGGGCAATGTCCTCCTCGCCTTTGCCGATGCGCTCGCGCACCCACGCAAAATAGATGATCCGCATCAGTCCTCGTCCACAATATGCTTCGCGCCGGCGCGAAAATAATCATAGCCGGTGTAGAGCGTGATGATGGCCGCTATCCATAAAAGTACGATGCCAATCTGCGTGGTGTAAGGCAGAATTTTCTCACCCGCGTCGCCAGCCAACAAAAAACCAACAGCAAGCATCTGAATTGCCGTTTTCCATTTCGCCAACTGCGTCACCGGCACAGAAACCCGTAGCTCCGCCAAATATTCCCGCAGGCCCGAAACAAGAATCTCGCGGCACAAAATGATAATCGCTGCAAATATTGTCCATCCGGCAATCGTTCCATCAGCTGCTAACAACAGAAGGCACGAGGCCACCAGCAGCTTATCGGCAATAGGGTCCAGCATACGACCAATGGTCGAAGATTGCTTCCACAACCGTGCAAGATAACCGTCAAGATAATCAGTGATGCTGGCAATAGTGAAAATACCCAAAGCCGTCCAGCGGGCACTGTCAGTCGATTTCAAATGCCCTTCCAGAAAAAAGCAGAGCACAACCAATGGAACCGCAACAATGCGGGCATAGGTTAAAAGATTCGGGATATTATAAGTGCGCTTGGCCATGATTCCGCTTCGTTTGACGCCCCCAACAAACAGGACCAATTACGGCGGGTCAATGGGAGCTCAAGAATTATCTTAGCAATTATCGGGTCAATCGGCCTGCCACAAACGCAATACCCGCGCTCACCAGCGACATAACCAACGTCCGCGCCCATTGGGCAACGGATACGTCGGCGTCCTGTACATAGCAGAAAGTGATAGCCATGATGACGCCGATGCAAGCCAGTATAATGACGGTCCAAACATGATCCATGATAAACGCCCATTGGGCAAGCTTAATGCGGGCGATTTTGTCGAGTTCGCTTTCGGCGGATTTCATTTCAACAGCTTATCCGGCATCGTTCAATTTGCCGTTATCAATATTCACGATTTTAGTCATTTTTACTCTGCGCGAATATTGTTAAAAGGAGCCGATAATCTCAGTTTCGAGAGTGCTGGAATCTGTGACAAACCCGAAGTGGCGGCCCTTTTTTCGTCATGAGCATATTTTATTAAAGCAATTGCATGGCGGATAACTTAGGATTTGGTCGTGTCAGAGGATTGAGCAATCTCCTCCACAATGTATGCCAATTCTCTTGAGAGGCTAAAATTTAAACGAATTGGACCCGCGCTCGTGCTATTCCGTGCTACTTCGATATTTATTTCGTTCGCTACAAAATCTTGGTCTATATAACTCAATCGCATATTTCTCAGTTACACGATATGTACATTTTGTCGTCAGCAATAAAGTGTCGTATTGCTTGAGCGGACCGTGGCAACCGATATATATGTATGCCTTAATTCATGTCGCGCAGCCTTCTGCTATTTGCACAAATGTACATCAGGCAACACAGCACCACGCATTTACTCAGAATGAAGCACAGTTCGTTCACCGACAAATTCGGACCACCGACATCGCCAAATTTCGCGGCAATTATCATCACAAAATTGAATAATGCGCCCACACCAAAGATGGCCGCCATGATATTGCCGACAACTCGAACAAAATTGAATAGCCATTTATTTTTGAATCCAACCATTGTCAGGTTTTTCCTCAATGACCGTAAGCAATTTTTGGTTTCTGAACATTCATACAATCAAATATGTCCAGCGAATAATTCTCACTATTCCGGTAAAGGTGCTTAAATCTACTTCCCCTCGTGAAAATGTCCATAAATCATCTCAGCCATCGCGCCGGAAATGCCTGCTACCGCCTTCAAATCATCTACGCCCGCTTTGGAAACCTGCTTGGCCGTTCCGAAGTGCAACAGCAGCGCGCGTTTGCGTGTCGGGCCGATGCCTTCGATCTCGTCGAGCGGATTTTTCACCATCTCCTTTTTGCGCCTTGCGCGGTGTGTGCCGATGGCGAAGCGATGCGCCTCATCGCGAAGGCGCTGGATGAAGTACAGCACCGGGTCGCGCGGCGGCATGGTGAAGGCATCGCGACCTTCCATGAAAAACCGCTCGCGCCCCGCCTCGCGGTCAACGCCTTTGGCAATGCCAATCGCGGTAATTTTGTCCTCTATGCCAAGCTCTTTGAGAATGCTTTTTACTGCCGTCATCTGGCCCTGACCGCCGTCAATAAACACCAAATCCGGCCACGCCGGAAACGCATCCAAATCATCGGTTTCTATTTCAACGGGCTCGTCCGAAGGCGCGTCGCCGTCCATTATCAGCCGTGAAAAACGCCGCTCCATCACTTCCTTCATCATGCCAAAATCATCGCCAGGTGTAATCGTCGTCGATTTAATATTGAACTTGCGATATTGGTTTTTGACGAACCCTTCCGGCCCCGCCACAATCATGCCGCCAACGGCGTTAGTGCCCATAATGTGCGAGTTGTCGTACACCTCAATCCGGCGCGGGGCCTTGGGCAGGTTGAACGTCTTCGCCAGTCCCTCCAGCAGCACGCGCTGCGAGGCGGTGTCAGATAATTTGCGCCCCAACGCCTCGCGGCAGTTGGCCAGCACATTAGCCACAATGTCTTTTTTCTCGCCGCGTTGCGGCACAGTAATCTCCACCTTGCGGCCGGACTTTTCGCTGAACGCGGTGGCGATGAGCTCTTGCTCATCAACCGCCTCAGACAGGAGTAACAGGCGGGGAACCGGCTTGCCGTCATAAAACTGCACAAGGAATGAACTCAGCACCTCGCTAAGCGGCATGGCGCTATCGGCTTTGGGATAATAGGCATGATTGCCCCAGTTTTGCCCCGTGCGGAAGAAGAACACTTCAATGCACACCATGCCGCCATCCTGCGCAATGCCAAACACATCCGCCTCGTCAATGCTGGCCGGATTGACGCCTTGACTGCTCGTCGTGTGCGATAGCGCAGAGAGCCGGTCGCGGTAAATCGCGGCGCGTTCAAAGTCCATTTCGTTAGAGGCGTGCTGCATGGCCTCCGCCAAATGCATCTTCACGTTTTGGCTCTTGCCGGACAGGAAATCATTCGCCTCCTGCACCATGGCCGCATAGTCCGGTGGCGAAACCTCATTGGTGCAGGGCCCCGCACAGCGCTTGATTTGATACAGCAAACAAGGCCGCGTGCGGTTTTCAAAAAATGAATCCGTGCAGGTGCGCAAAAGAAATGCCCGCTGCAAAGCGTTGATCGTGCGGCTTACAGCGCCTGCACTCGCAAACGGCCCGAAATAAGCACCTTTGCGGTTCTGCGCCCCGCGATGCTTAAAAATGCCCGGCGCATTATGCTCGCCGGTAATAAGAATATACGGAAATGATTTATCGTCGCGCAGCAGCACATTGTAGCGCGGGCGCAGGCGCTTGACGAGATTGGCCTCCAGCAGCAGCGCCTCGGCCTCTGTGCGCGTGGTGATAAATTCCATCGACGCGGTTTCGCCGACCATGCGGTGGATACGGTTGGAATGCCCGCGCCCTTGTGCATAACTGCTGACGCGCTTCTTTAAGGATCGCGCCTTACCGACATACAGCACATCGCCCGCCACATTCATCATGCGGTAAACGCCTGGCCCGTTGGGCAAGCGCTTGACGATTTCTTGGATCACTTCAATGCCAATAATCTTCTCGTCCGGCACGCCTGTGGATGTCCAATCGCCAGACGCCAGCGCGCTGGCCTCGATAGTTACATCTCCATCTAAATCTTGGCCCTCATCCTCGATTTCCGGCGGCATATCATGCTTCGGGTCGCTCATTCGGGGATGTCCAACAGGTCCGGCGTTTCCCATGCCAAATGCTGCCCGCCATCCAGCGCGATCATCTGGCCGGTGATGGATTTTGCCGCCCAAAGATAACGCACCGTTGCGCCGAATTCAGCCAACTCGGGCCCGCACTGCAACAGCAAGCCATCGGTGGACTTTTTGAAATCCTCATCAGTTTGGCGCGAGTTTTTAAGCGTAGGGCCGGGGCCGATTGCGTTGACGCGAATACGGGGGCTAAGCGCCTGCGCCATGGTCTGCGTCGCCGCCCACAGCGCCGCTTTGGAAATTGTATAAGAGAAAAATTTTGGATTAAGCCGCCATACCCGCTGGTCAATAATGTTGACGATCAACCCTTCAGAGTCCGCCGGAAGTTGCGCCGCAAAGGCCTCAGACAAAAATGCCGGTGCTTTGACATGGATGGCGAAATGCCGGTCAAACCGTGCCTCGTCCAGCGCCCCAATTTCATCATCCTCAAAAATCGAAGCATTGTTGATCAGCACTTGCAACGGCCCCATAGCGGCAGCAACCTTGCTCACTAACCCTGCGCACGCCCCCGTATTTTCCAAATCGCCCTCAAACACCCGCACACTTGCGCCATTGACCGAGAGACCGAGCCCGGTCTCTTCAGCCTCGTCGCGCGAGCCATGGCAATGCAGCGCGACATCAAATCCGTTGCGCGACAAATCTTCGACAATTGCCCGCCCGATGCGTCGCGCACTTCCCGTCACCAAAGCCAAAGGCCGCTGCGCCATATGTATGAATCCTCATAATGCTAAAAGTTAGACTTTATTTACCAATCTAATCAAATTTAGTGCAAATGCCGCCAATCAAAAGGGCAATAGCCGCAAATAACGCACTGAAAACACAGCTCATTTGTATATTAGTGACCTGTTTACCACAACGCATACTGCCTCATTTCCACCACCCAATCACCTTGTTTTGCGCATTCTCCTGCCAGATTTCATCACCAAGTTCAAAGTCCCGGTCGGCGGCGCTTAATTCTTATTTCTAAACCAGGGTCTCCCAAAACCCGCCGTTTTAAACCAGCCGCACCGCCAGACGAATTTGAAAGGAATACTCATGAAACACACACTCGCACATTTCGCCGCTACTGCGGCGTTCATCCTTCTGCCATACACAGCTATTGCTGCTGACGTGGTTGATGAAATCCCATCCGCTCCCGAAGCGCCGATGCAACAATCTGTCGCGCCATCCGGCTGGGCCGGTGCCTATGCCGGTGCGTCAGTCGGCTACGGCTCCGGCAAAAATCGCAACGCGGCTGCAAGCTTCAATACCAAAGGTTTCAACGGCGGCGCGTTCGGTGGATACAATCTTCAAAGCGGGCAAATTGTTTACGGCGGCGAGGCCGATCTAGGCTATTCCGCTGCCAAGGGTTCCACCGCCGTCGCATCCGGCAAAGAGGGTGTGAACGGCGCTCTGCGCGCCCGCCTCGGCTATGATCTGGACCCGGTTTTGCTCTATGCCGCAGGCGGTGTTGCCACAACCAAAGGTAGGCTCACCGTTGGCGCACTGTCTGACACACAGACCCACGTCGGCTGGACAGTCGGCGTCGGCGCGGATGCCAAAATCACCGACAACATGTTCGGCCGCGTAGAATTCCGCCACAATGACTTTGGCACCCAAAACTACAATATCGGTGCAGGCACAAAAGCCAAGCTGACGGATAATGAAGTGCGCCTCGGCGTGGGCGTGAAGTTCTAGTCGCTGCCGGTTTGAAATGACGATAGCCGGGCGGGTGACTGTCCGGTATTTTTTTGTGAGCTACTTCTGCTGCGGAATCATGCGGTAAACCAAGTCATCATTGCGCGCGCCAATCGCCTCGATAAACAGATCGCTATCAGTATAGCGGTAGGCAATGCGATACTCGCCGGATGAAACGCGAAACATCTGGTCATCAATGCCTTCAAGCTGGCGCGTGCCATTTTGCTGCGGCTCACTCATGAGCAAAAACAGCTTGGAAATGAACTGCTTATAATGCTTTGGCGTTAGTGAGGCCAGTTCCTTTAATGTGGACAGGTGAAACCGAAGCGCCAGCATTCATCTAACAGCCAAAAGGGCTTTGATCGCTGCCAAGCTTTCATCATTGGAGAGATAGCCGACTGTTGTGCGCCGTTCTTCAATGCGAGCCGCCCAATAAGCATCTTCCAATTTTTCAAAATGCTCATAAGTTTCCGGAGAAATTATCACCGCCGCCGCCCTACCATAGCGCTTAACAGTTATAGCTTCGGCCCGTGCGCGATCAATCACTTCGCCGGGGCGTTTTTAAGGGTTGTGAGATCAATTGTTTCCATAATTATTCCCAGATCATGTATGTTTCGTACGAATTGTACTATTTAGTATTCAAGATCAGGAAACGTCAATTTCAACATCGCAACAATTTGCACCGCTAGCCGATAAGGCCCATCGTCCCAACAGACACCTTTTTCGAAAGCCGCTCCCATGCCCGAACTCAGCCTCATTGTTCTCGCAGCAATGATTATTATTCTGCTGTCCGGGTTCCGCGTGGCGCAAGAATATCAGCGCAGCGTGGTGTTCCGGCTCGGGCGCTATAAGTCGCTGAAAGGACCCGGGCTTTATTGGCTCATTCCTTTTTTCGAATGGCAAAACAAGGTCGATATGCGCACCGTGACTGTGAGCATTGAGCAGCAGGAAACCATCACCAAGGATAGCGTGACAGCAAAAGTGAGTGCCGTAATGTGGTATAAAATCGTCGATCCCGAAAAGGCGATTTTGGAGGTCGAGAATTATCGCACGGCGGTTTATCAAGTGGCGCTGACGTCGCTGCTTAACATCATAGGCCAGCATGTGCTGGATGAAGTACTAAAATCCCGCGACACCATCAATGGAACGCTGCAAAAGATTGTTGATGATGTCACCGAAAGCTGGGGTATTAAAATTCAGATTGTCGAAATGAAGGACGTTGAAATTCCAGAATCCATGCAGCGTGTTATGGCGATGGAGGCGGAAGCCGTGCGCGAAAAACGCGCCCGCATCATCAAGGCCGAGGCCGAATCCGAAGCGTCGCTGAAACTTGCAGACGCGGCTGCTATAATTTCCAAGAACCCGCTGGCGCTGGAATTGCGCCGTATGCAAATGGTGCAGGAAGTCGGTGCCGAACACAACACCACGACCATCGTGCTGCTGCCGTCCGATATGGTCGCGCTGGCGGGAAGTCTGACGACCTATTTGGACAGGCAGAATAAGATATAATTTCCCACAATCCCGCCATTTTCCGGACCTCATTCAAACAATTTCACTTCATAGCATACCTCTCATAGTTGTCGTGGAGGATGATATGAAGCTCAAAATTATCATAAGTACGTTTGGTCTTTTGTGTGCCGTCCCGCCAGCTGCATTGGCGGCCAGCCGGATACCGCAGCAAAGGGTCGAAGTGGCATTTGTTCTGGATACCACAGGCTCGATGGCCGACCTGATTGATGGTGCGAAAAAGAAAATCTGGTCCATTGCCTCTACTATTGTCGATACCAATCCTGATGCTGAAATCGCCATGGCCATCGTGGCATATCGAGATCGCGGTGATGACTATGTTGTAAAATCCGAAGCATTGTCTGAAGATATCCAAGGTCTTTACAGTAAGTTGATAAAGCTTGAGGCGGATGGCGGCGGTGACACACCGGAGTCGGTCAATGAGGCGCTGGATAAAGCAGTTGGCGGCTTGCAGTGGACGAGCGGCGATAACGTCAAACACATTGTGTTTTTGGTTGGCGATGCACCTCCGCATATGGATTATGAACAGGAGCGGCAATATCCGAAAATTCTCCAAATGGCCGGTGATAAGCATATAATTGTCAATGCGGTACAGGTTGGTGATATGGCAGAGACCACGCCTGTCTGGAGAGAAATTGCTCAGTTTGGCCATGGCCGCTATATTGCCATACCGCAAAGCGGAGGCCAAATTTCAATTATTATCACTCCCTATGACAACGAGATTTTGCAGGTTCAGAAATTGCTGGATGAGAGCGTTCTACCCTACGGTGATGAAAGCCGGAAGCATGAGACATCCTCACGCATGGCTGAAAAGGCAGCATCCTCTGATTCAGTTAAAATCGACAATTCTAAATATTATTCCAAACGTACCGTGATGCGCGAAGTTATCACGGGGGGTGGCGATTTGGTTTCTGACCTTGAAAATAAAAAGATTGAATTGGGAGCTATCAATGAGGAGGAATTGCCTGCCGCGTTGAAGGCTAAACCCTTGGCTGAGCGCGGTGCGTTCCTTGCAGACAAACTTAAAGAGCGTCATGCTTTGGAAGCCAAAATGGCGACACTGATTGCCAAGCGAGACAATTTTGCGCTGGCCGAAGCCAAAAAAAATCCAGCGACTGCTTCTGTGGATTCGTTTGACCGCGCTATCGAGAGCTCTTTGAAAGAACAGCTGAGATAGTGCAAGGCATAACCCATGAAGATGACGTTGGGGTGGAGTGGATCGAACAAAATACATTAAGTAATTGTTTTAAAATAATAAATTTATATATTATGTGAGGTGTCAGCGTAATTCCTCCATTCAACGGAAAATGTAATACCATCAAATGGCGGGGCCAAGCACCTTAAGGTCAGAACCCTAGT
>JAYVRA010000097.1:0-16882 GCA_043776635.1 Phyllobacteriaceae bacterium | reverse complement strand
CGGTCGAAAGGCCAGCCCGGGCTGTGATAGCGAAGTTATATCGTGCGGGGCGCAAGAGTAGCGCAACCCACTACAATACCCGCGCTTCCGGAGAAGCGACCCGCTTCCACTTATTGCAATGACCAGACGGGTGAATCCGGGCGTGGTGCGGGAGGGGTGTGACAATAATTCAGCCCAAGCAAGGGTCGATCATCACATCTCTCTCCTCACCACAAATTTTGCCGCCTCTATCAGCACATGTGCCTTTGCGCCAAACGGCTCCAGCAATTCTGAGGCTTGAGCGATAAGTCCATCAAGCTGTCTGCGGGCCCACTGTTCGCCATGCAGCGAAACCAGCGTGGCCTTGCCCCGCGCGGCGTCTTTGCCGGTGGCTTTACCCATGCGCTTTGCGTCCGCTGTCAGGTCTAGAAGATCATCGGCAATTTGGAACGCCAGACCAATTGCCGAACCAAATTCCGTCAATGTTTGCCGCTCGTGTAGCGAAGCGCCGCCGACAACGGCTCCCGCCTCACAAGCAAACCGCAGTAATGCGCCGGTTTTCATGGCTTGCAGGCGAATGATCCCGGCCTCGTCCGGCTTCATGGTTTCAGCCGCCAAATCGAGCGCCTGTCCGCCAGCCATGCCGCCAAGGCCCCCGCTACGCGCCAGCATCCGCACCAACTCAATGCGGACTTTCGCATCAAGTTCAGTCTCAGGGTCGGCAATAATATCGAACGCCAGTGTCAGCAGGCTGTCGCCCGCCAATATCGCATGGGCATCATCAAAGGCGCGGTGCACAGTCGGCTGGCCCCTGCGAAGATCATCATCGTCCATCGCCGGCAGATCATCATGGATAAGCGAATAGCAATGCACACATTCCAGCGCCGCTGCCACGCGCAGCGCCGCATCATTATCTGCATCAAACAGTGCCGCACTTTCCAGCACCAGAAACGGCCGTAGACGTTTGCCGCCATTCAAGACACCATGGCGAACAGCATCCAGCAAACGTTTGGGCCGGATGATTTCGCCATCCAATATCTGTGAAGAAAGCAGACGATTCAAAATAGCTTCAACGCCCAGCGCACGGTCGCGCAGGCGGGTTTCAAAATCAAACGGCTCGTTAATTTGCTCCATCATGAGGCAATCGCCCGAAATCAAAACCGCGTCAAGCTATCCGCATTGCGCCCTGCGCAATTGCCCGTTAAGTCAGAACGTAAGTGGGATGCAGGCGGAAGGTTTAATGGCAGTTGAGGGCCACAGCGATGACCATATTGAAGGTCAAACACGGGAGCAGGGCGAGGAACTCAATTGGGTTCCCGTATCCGGGCCTATCGCTGTGAAGGGTATAAGGCGCGCACCTATCCGGGATATCGCACGAAAAATATTTAAGTATGGCATTGTCGTCTCGCTCGCCCCCGTCGCGCTGATGCTTCTTTATCTCATTCCTTTCATCCACCCTATTTCCACCCTGATGCTCAAAGATTTAGTGACCGGCCAAGGCTACACCCGCACATGGGTTGACTTGGAGGATATCGCGCCGGTCTTAGTTTACTCAGTGATGATGTCCGAAGATGGCCAATATTGCGCGCATGATGGCGTTGATTGGGGTGCGCTAAATACGGTTATCAACGACGCCATGGATGGTGAAGGTTCGCGCGGGGCATCGACTATACCCATGCAGACCGTGAAAAACTTGTTTTTGTGGTCCAGCCATTCGTTTGTGCGCAAAGTAATCGAAATTCCTTATGCGCTTTCTGCGGATTTAATCTGGTCAAAATACCGCTTGATGGAGCTTTATTTGAATATTGCCGAGTGGGGCCCGGGAATTTATGGCATTGAGGCCGCAGCGCGCTATCATTTCAAGACTTCGGCAAGAAACCTGACGGCCCGCCAGGCCGCGCTATTGGCAGTTAGCCTGCCGAACCCGATTTTGCGCCATCCGGGCAAGCCCTCAAAGGGCCTGATACGGCTTGCCAGAGTGGTGGAGCGCCGCGCCTCATTCTCCGGCGGTTATGTCGGCTGTGTTGAGCAATGAAGTGACGTGTTTTTTGAAGACTCATGCTAGTCAAAACGAAATTGCCCGTGTATAGGCAGCCCAGAATATGAAATTTAGTGCCTAAGGGCCGGAGATTCCGGTGCTTTGGTATGTATGTTTGAAAAGGAAGCCTCATATGGCCGTGCCAAAAAGAAAAACTTCGCCATCCAAGCGCGGCATGCGCCGCTCAGCCGATGCGTTGAAAGCCCCGACCTATGTTGAAGATAAGGCTTCAGGCGAACTGCGTCGTCCCCACCATATCGATCTGAAGACCGGCATGTATCGTGGTCGCCAAGTTTTGGACGCACAGTCAAACTAATTGGATTTGGTTTCGTGGATTTCGATTGGCCGGTGTTCGCACCGGCTTTTCTGTGTTTAAAGTTTGCTGCGTTTAAGGCTTGCTGCGTTTAAGGCTTGCTGTGTTTGTAGCTTGACGAAGCAGCGCATCTTCGATTCAACAAATGAGCAAACGGAGAAAAGCCAATGTTCACCGCAATCCCCCTGATGATCGTCTCGTTCATATTCTATAATCTGATGACATTTGGCGGCGCTGCCGTCGGCGCGGACCCGTTGCTGGCCACTATGTTTTCAATACAAATGTTGTCCGGCGGGCAATTCACCTTGACAATGGGTGATGTGATTGTCCTCGTCTCGCTTATCATGTTGTTTTTCGAGATTATGAAATCCACCCGCACGTCCAATGCATCGGTGCTCGATCATTTGCTCTCAACGGGCGTCTTCATCCTGTTTTTAGTTGAGTTTTTGCTGGTCAAAACCGCTGCGACCGGAGTGTTTTTCATCATCATGGTCATGGCGCTGATTGATGTGCTGGCAGGTTTTTCAGTGTCAATACGCTCTGCCAGCCGGGACGTGAACTATAATTAGAACATAGTTGTGCAAAAAGTTTGTGCGGTTTTGCGCTAAAACGATGCGACAAAACAAGGACTTGGAGCAATGCGCCGATTCTATATCGGCGACCGGTGCTCTAAGACTTGCCGAGTGATTCCAGCTTGCGCTGCATGGCGGCGATTTGCTCTTTCATATCTGAAAGATCATCGCGTGCCGCAGCGGGTTTAGCAGCTTCCGGTGCGGGATCTGTCGCCGCGCTGGTAGCGCCACCGAACGGTATGAACATGCTCATAGCGTTTTTAAACACTTCCGTATTGCGGCGCACTGTTTCTTCCATGGCCTTCATCGGCTCCAAGCCCATGATGCCAATCGGGCTTTTACCGAAGGCGGCAGTTAATTGTTCGCGCATACGCTCTTGCTCACCGGCAAATGATTTAAGCGATTGTTCCAGAAAACTTGGCACTACCATCTGCATCTGGTCGCCATAAAATGCTATGAGCTGACGCAGGAACGGTATCGGCAGCATGGTCTGTCCGTCCTTATTTTCCAACTCGAAAATGATCTGTGTTAGCACCGGATGCGTGATGTCTTCGCCGGTTTTTGCATCCTGAACGCTAAATTCTTCGCCTTTTTTGACCATATCGGCCAAATCTTCCAGCGTGACGTAGGTGCTGGTCGATGTGTTGTACAGCCGCCGGTTGGCATATTTTTTAATAACAATATCCGTCTTTTTTGCAGGCACGCTTTACCTCCCAATGATCTCTGCCAGACCGGCAGAGATCATCTGCTGCTGTGCGTAGGTAAATACTGAAATTATTCCATTCCCATCTCGCACCTGCACAATAGTCGCAAAACCACAAAGATTTGCAAGCAAAATTGTGCGGCGCGAAAGCACAGTGTAAAAAAACACTGCAATTTTATATCAGTGCAACACATAATACCTTTTCCCGTTTGACAATACCGCTTTTTCAGTGAAACGATGAATTCAAATGCTGCATTTGCAGTTTGATTTTCTAGTTTGGAGGAACCACCAATGAGCCATTCAATCGTTATCGCCAGCGCTGCGCGCACCCCTGTCGGCGCATTCAACGGCGCATTCGCCAACACATCCGCCCATGATCTTGGCTCGATTGCCATCAAGGAAGTATTGCTGCGCGCCGGTGTTGCCGGCGCTGAAGTTGATGAAGTGATCTTGGGGCAAATCCTCACCGCCGGCCAAGGCCAAAATCCCGCCCGCCAAGCGGCGGTTAACGCCGGTATTCCGAAAGAAGCCACCGCCTGGGGGCTCAATCAGCTCTGCGGTTCCGGCCTTCGCGCTGTGGCGCTCGGGATGCAGCAGATTGCCATGGGCGATGCCAGGATTATCGTGGCGGGTGGCCAAGAATCCATGTCGATGGCGCCGCATTGCGCCTACCTTCGCGCCGGCACAAAAATGGGCAATCTTGAAATGGTTGACACCATGGTTAAAGATGGTCTGACTGACGCCTTCTTCGGCTATCACATGGGCACCACGGCTGAAAACGTCGCCAAACAATGGCAGCTCACCCGCGAAGAGCAGGACAGCTTCGCTGTTGCCTCACAAAACAAAGCCGAAGCCGCGCAGAAGGCTGGCAAATTCAAAGACGAAATCGTATCCGTCACGCTGAAATCCCGCAAGGGCGATGTGATTGTTTCTGACGATGAATATATCAAGCATGGCGTCACGCTGGAGGGCATTGCCAAGCTGCGTCCGGCATTCGACAAGGAAGGCACAGTGACTGCCGCCAACGCATCCGGCATCAATGATGGCGCTGCGGCAACCGTGCTCATGAGCGAGCAGGAGGCCTCGCGTCGTGGCATCGCCCCGCTCGCACGCATCGTTTCTTGGGCAACGGCTGGCGTTGATCCCGCCATCATGGGCACAGGCCCAATTCCGGCGTCTCGCTTGGCCCTTAAGAAAGCTGGCTGGTCTGTCGGCGATCTTAATCTGGTGGAAGCTAATGAAGCCTTTGCCGCGCAGGCCTGCGCCGTTAACAAGGGTATGGGCTGGGATCCAAGCATTGTGAACGTCAACGGCGGCGCGATTGCCATCGGCCATCCGGTTGGCGCATCCGGCGCGCGGGTTCTCAACACACTGCTGTTTGAACTTAAGCGTCGCGGCGGCGGCAAGGGTTTGGCCACTCTGTGCATCGGCGGCGGCATGGGCGTCGCGCTATGCGTTGAGGTTTATTGAGTAAGAAGCGAATAGTGAATAGAATAAATTGAGGAGCGATTTAGCGACAAGTGAAAAGCCTACCATTGGCTACCCGCTATTTGCTATTCGCTAAAAAAGTCTGGGAGGACATCATGACAAAAGTGGCACTGGTTAGCGGGGGGACCCGGGGTATTGGCGAGGCAATTTGCATCGCATTGAAGGCGGCAGGCTATAAGGTAGCCGCCAGCTATGCGGGCAACGAAGAAGCTGCAGCAAAATTTACGGCAGCCACAGGCATTCCCTCCTATAAATGGGACGTTTCCGACTATGCAGCTTGCGCAGCGGGCATTGCCAAAGTCGAGGCGGACCTTGGCCCCGTCGATGTGTTGGTCAACAATGCCGGCATCACCAAGGATGCTATGTTCCACAAAATGACGCCTGATATGTGGAATGCCGTTATCAGCACAAACCTCTCCGGTCTCTATAATATGACCCATCCGGTCTGGGGCGGGATGCGCGAGCGCAAGTTTGGCCGCGTCATTTCCATCTCCTCTATTAATGGCCAAAAGGGCCAAATGGGGCAGGTGAACTATTCGGCTTCCAAGGCTGGCGACATCGGCTTTTCAAAAGCTCTGGCACAGGAAGGCGCAAAGGCGGGCATCACCGTCAACGTCATATGCCCGGGCTATATCGGAACGGATATGGTCAAAGCCATTGACGAAAAAGTGCTGAATGAGCGCATCATCCCGCAAATCCCCGTCGGCCGCCTCGGCACGCCCGAAGAAATCGCGCGCTGCGTGCTGTTCCTTGCGTCTGATGATGCAGGCTTCATTACCGGCTCGACAATTTCAGCCAATGGCGGGCAGTATTTTAGCTGAGGGGATTACAACCCCATCTGAATTGTGCCCCACCCTGCAATCGCATAGCCATTATACCGGTGGCGGCAGGTCAGGCGCATGTATGAAGACATACCAGTGTGGTTCGTGCTGACAGGAAGACATCGTTTATCGGGCCGGTTCCAACTTAGGGTCCGGACTGTTAATTTTGATGAAATGGCAGGCGAATGAATTCAATCTGCGGCGTCAAACGCTTGAACGGGCTTTAGCCCGTTCTGCATGATCTTCCTTGCAATTTTCGTCGTTTGCCTGCCATTTCACCAAAATTAACAGGTCCGGAACCTACTTCGCCAAATCTGCCGCCAACGCTAATCTCACCAATTCCGCCAGCTCCCGCGCAGCGCGGTTCTCGGCGTCGCGCTGGGCGCGAAGTGACGCATATTGCTGGATGGGGCGGTCAAACGACGCGGTTACCGAACGCCTTCCACTGGAAATTGTTTCGCCGGACGAAGCGTTGGTGAGACTATAAAGCGATGTCAGCACCACGCCGCCAGCAGATGGCTGGGTCACACTATTGACATCAACAGTGACCGCCGCTGTGGAAATGATCTGGCTGGAAACACCCAAATCCAGCTTATATTGCGGGCTGGCAGGCTCACCCGCCCCGCCATTCAGCAGAAATATCAACTGATTGCGCACTTCTTGTGCATAGCGGGAGTCTACTTCGTTGACGGCGATAGATTTCAGCGCCACCGGCGTGGATATGCCTGATGCGTTTGGTGAAACATCAGAATAAAGCGGGCGCACTTGGCAACCGCAAAGCATCGCCAAGAGAGCAACGCTGGAAAGTGTCAGGGTGCGTTTAGACAACAAGGTTCACAATCCTCTGCGGCACAACAATAATCTTCTTGGGTGCATTACCAGAAAGCGCGGCTTGCACAAAGTCTAAAGCAAGCACAGCGGCTTCCACACCAGCTTGGTCAGCATCGCGGGCAATTGTCAAATCACCGCGCCGCTTGCCGTTGATTTGCACCGGCATCGTCACCGTGTTTTCAACAATCAGCGCGGGGTCAAACACCGGCCAAGGCGTATCCGCCACCATGCCATTGTTACCCAGCACCTGCCAGCACTCTTCCGCCAAATGCGGCATCATTGGTGCGATAAGCTGCACCAGAATGTTGGCAGCCTCTTTGGTCGCACCGGTAATTTGGGCATCCGCCATGCCAGCGGCAATAGCCGTCAGTGACGGATAGAGGGCATTGACCAGCTCATAAAGCCGCGCAACAGCCTTGTTGAAGTTCAGACGGTCAATGTCTTCACCAACGGCTTTCAAAGTTTTGTGCGCCGCCTTGCGGATTGCGCCAGCCTCGCCATCGGTCGCGCTGAGAAGCGTCGCCGCCTTCAGCCCGTGCGCAGCTTCGCCAATCAACCGCCAAATGCGCTGCACAAATTTATGCGCACCTTCAACGCCGGACTCTGTCCAGATCACGTCGCGCTCCGGCGGCGAATCTGACAGCACAAACCAGCGCGCGGTATCGGCGCCATAGGAGCCGATAATATCATCCGGATCGACGGTGTTTTTTTTCGACTTCGACATTTTTTCAATCGAGCCGATTTCCACGGGCGAGCCATCAGACAGCATTTTTGCTGTGCGGCTATCGCCTTCGCCTTCAATCAAAATATCCGATGGCAAGACCCAGCCCGCTGCATTGCGATAGGTTTCGTGCACAACCATGCCTTGCGTAAACAGACCCTTAAACGGTTCCTTCACGCCCAAATGACCCGTCGCACACATCGCGCGGGCGAAGAAGCGCGAATAGAGCAGGTGCAAAATCGCATGTTCAATGCCGCCGATATATTGGTCCACCGGCAGCCATGCATCGGCAGCCTTGGCATCCGTCGGCTCATTCATCCACGGCGCAGTAAAGCGGGCATAATACCAGGACGAGTCTACGAACGTATCCATAGTGTCCGTCTCGCGCCGTGCCGCATGGCCGCATTGCGGGCAATTCACATGCCGCCATGTCGGGTGGCGATCCAGCGGATTACCCGGGCGGTCGAATTCAATATCGTCCGGCAATTTTACCGGCAGATCTTTTTTCGGCACAGGAACAACACCGCACACTTCGCAGTGAATCACTGGAATAGGGCAACCCCAATAACGCTGGCGGGAAATGCCCCAGTCGCGCAGCTTATATTGAACTTTGCGCGTGCCTTGCGGCGCATTGCCAAGGTTAACCGAACCCAACCGTGCAGCGACGTCATCAAATGCAGCTTGTGGCGTCATGCCATCCAAAAAGCGCGAGTTAATCATCATGCCGTCGCCGTCATAAGGCTTATTGCCAACTTTATATATAGCGGCATCTTCGCCCGCAGGCATCACGACTGTTTCAATCTTCAGGCCATATTTAGTCGCAAAATCAAAGTCACGCTGGTCATGCGCCGGGCAGCCAAAAATTGCGCCGGTTCCATACTCCATCAAAACAAAATTGGCGATATAGACTGGAACCAACCAGTTTTCATCAAATGGGTGACGCACTTTAACGCCGGTATCAAAGCCTATTTTCTCAGCCGTTTCCAGCGCGGCAACAGATGTGCCCATCTGGCGGCATTTGTCTGCAAAAGCTGCCAATTCCAGATTTGTCTCAGCCAAAGATTTAGCCAGTGGATGGTCCGCAGCAATCGCCAAAAATGAAGCACCAAACAGCGTATCCGGACGGGTGGTATAGACTTCGATCTCGCCAATCGGCGCATCGCCTGCCACTTCCCAGCGCAACATCAGGCCTTCGGATTTGCCAATCCAATTCTTCTGCATCAACCGGACTTTTTCCGGCCAGTCCGGCAGCTCGTCCAATGACGCCAGCAAATCTTCCGAAAAGTCAGTAATTTTGAAGAACCACTGCACCAAATCGCGCTGCTCGACCAGCGCGCCCGAGCGCCAGCCGCGACCGTCAATGACCTGCTCATTGGCGAGCACGGTCATGTCTTCCGGATCCCAATTCACTTTGCTCTGCTTGCGGTAAACCAAACCCTTGTCGAGAAAATCCACAAACAGCATTTGCTGACGGTGATAATACTCCACATCGCAAGTGGCGAACTCACGCGACCAATCCAGCGAAAGCCCCATGCTTTTCAGCTGGCGGCGCATGGAATCAATGTTCTGATAGGTCCAATCCTTGGGGTGAACTTTGTTCTGCATGGCTGCATTTTCGGCCGGCATACCAAACGCATCCCAGCCCATCGGGTGCAGCACATTATAGCCCCGTGCCCGCTTGGTGCGCGCTACAACATCGCCCATCGTATAATTGCGCACATGGCCCATATGAATGCGCCCCGATGGATAGGGAAACATCTCCAGCACGTAATATTTCTCGCGTGGATCATCATTGTTGGCTTCAAACAGCTTGGAACTATCCCAAGCCTTCTGCCAACGGGTTTCTGCATCGCGCGGGTTATAACGTTCGGTAGCCATGAAATCTCTGCAAATTACGATTTGATTTGTGGCCGGACCTTCACCATGATTGCCGCGAACCGTCAACCTTTTGCAGGTGATTTGATATTTTAAGGACCATTTCTCACATGCCCACTATGACCGAACGCCTGCAAAACGTGCAGGGTACAATTGCCGGGGCCACAAGTACCGCCAAACGCCCGACCAATTCTGTAACGCTCGTTGCCGTCTCCAAGACATTCGATGCGCTGGAAATCCGCCCGACACTGGATGCCGGACAGCGCATTTTTGGCGAAAACCGGGTGCAGGAAGCCATGGGCAAATGGCCTCAATTGCGCGGAGATTTTGATGGCATCGAGTTGCACCTAATCGGCCCGCTGCAATCCAACAAGGCAGCAGAGGCTGTCGCGCTGTTTGATGTCATCCAAACCGTGGACCGCGAAAAAATCGCGGCTGCCCTTGCTATCGAGATGAAAAAGCAGGGCAAGTACCCACAGCTCTACGTGCAGGTCAACACTGGCTTTGAGGAGCAAAAAGCCGGCATTGACCCGCGCGAAACACTAGCTTTTATCACCCGCTGCCGCCAAGTGCACAGCCTCACCATCGAAGGCCTGATGTGCATTCCGCCCGCAAACGAAAACCCCGGCCCGCATTTCGCGCTGCTAAGAAAACTTGCCAAAGAGTGCGGCGTTGAGAAACTGTCTATGGGCATGTCGGGTGACTATGAAACGGCAATTGCCTTCGGGGCGAGCCATGTAAGGGTGGGGAGCGCGATTTTTGGAAGCCGTTAAGGTAATGGGAAGAGCATGTTGAAAGTAACAATAGATACAAATTGCTTAATCGATGTCGATGAAGGGTGGCCAAACGCCAAATACATATTAGAGTTATACCAGCATCACCTTTGTGGTGATTTGGAACTGGCAATCGTAGGAATCGCTGCGTCGGAAAATCAGCGCGATGGTAAACGTTTGACAAATATCCAGACTTTTTTGGATAGATTGATTGTATTAAATCTTGGCAAGCTTTCAATATTAAAGCCAGCTGGCATATATAATGTAACTTTTTACGATTGGTGTACTTTTGGAAGTGAGGAGGACGTCATTCTTCAGGAAAATATTCATGGTATTCTGTTTCCAAACTTTCAATTTAGCTATCAAGACCACTGCCTTGCGACAGGAGTGGATCAGGCACTGCCTTTGGATCCAAAATGGTTAAACCGTAGGTGTGATGTGATCACATTATCTACTCATATTTCAAATAACAGAGATGTTTTTGTCGGTAATGATAAAAACTTTCTTAAGTCTGCTAAAACTGCAGCACTAACCATGATTGGTGCGAAAAGAATTTTGAGACCAGATCAAATCAACGAGTTTTTGTTATAGTGACCCAAATGCTCACTCCCATCACCCCCGGCGAAATTCTGCTCGAAGAGTTTCTCTTGCCTTTGAGCATCAGCCAAAACAAATTGGCGCTCGAAATTGCGGTTCAAGTCAGTCGTGTTTCTGGCATAATCAAACGAGAGCACACGATTACGGCCGATACCGCACTGCGCCTCGCGACCTATTTCGGGACTTCACCGGCAATGTGGATGTCATTGCAGTCGGAATATGATTTGAGGATTGCAAAATATGCCCACGGCGATGAGATTGCGTCGCGCATCATTGCGCACAAGCGCGACGTTATAGCCTCCGCCGCTTAACCCTTCCTCACGTCCCCGATTGCCATCTCACTAAATCTCACGCTAATGTATGCCCAAGAAAAACGGGACGCACCTTGCCTGAGCAAAAATGGCAGTAGCAAAAAAATCAGAAACCAGTGGCGGCATTGCGCCTGCCAAAATCATTGCTTTCAAAAAAGCTCAAGATGAACTTTATGCCAGCCGCCGCGTGAAAACGCGCAGCGCACTAAATGCCAATGCCTCGCCATTTCTCAATAGTGTGCCCATGCACTGGATGCTGGATTGGCCAATGCCATTTGCCATGCTGGTCGAAAAAGCCACCGGGGCGAAGATTGAAGATTTGGACGGCAATCGTCTTGACGATTTTTGCCTCGGCGATACCGGTTCGATGTTCGGCCATTCGCCAAAGCCAATTGCAAAAGCCATCGCCAAGCAAGCCAAACGCGGCCTCACCTATATGCTGCCGACTGAAGATGCGCTGGAAGCCGGTAAATTGCTTGTCGAACGTTTCGGCCCCTTCCGCTGGCAGATCGCTACCACTGCCAGCGATGCCAATCGTTTTGCGCTGCGTGTCGCCCGCGCGGTCACAGGGCGCAACAAAATTTTGGTGTTCAACGGTTGCTACCATGGCGCGGTAGACGAGACTTATGTGAAACTCATCGACGGCAAAACCGCGCCGAAGCCGGGCCTTGTCGGCCAGGCGGTGGACCTTACTGAAAACTCTGTCGTGTGCGAATTCAACGATGTTGCGGGACTCAAGAAAGCACTCGCCGCCAAAGAAATCGCCTGTGTGATAACTGAACCCGTACTCACGAACTCCTGCATGGTGTTACCAGAGCCAGGCTTCATGGAAGCCGTACGCAAGCTTACGCGGGGCGCCGGCACGCTGCTGCTGATCGACGAGACCCACACCATTTCCACAGGTCTTGGCGGCTACACCAAGGTCCATAATCTTGATCCGGATATTTTCGTGCTGGGCAAACCAGTCGCTGGCGGCGTGCCGGCCTCGGTCTGGGGCCTCAGCCAATCCGTAGCAGATCGCTATGCAATTTATAACGCCACCCGCGAGTCCGGCTATTCCGGCATTGGAACGACGCTATCTGCCAACCCGCTACAATTTGCGGCGATGCGCGCCTGCCTGTCCAAGGTGATGACGGCCAAGAACTATAAGCACATGGAAAAGCTGGCTGCGCACTTGGAAGTGGGACTTGCCAAAATTATCACCGCCCGAAAGCTACCATGGCATGTCGCCCGTGTCGGTGCGCGCGTAGAATTTATCTGTGCGCCCGGTCCATTGAAAACCGGAGCGCAAGCTTATGCGGCGCATCGTCCGGAACTCGAAGCCGCGCTTCATGTCGGCCTTCTCAATCGCGGGTCACTCATTGCGCCGTTCCACAATATGATGCTGATTTCACCGGAAACACGCATCGGCCAAGTCGATCATTTGATCGACAGTTTCGCCGCCGTTACCTTTGAACTGATTTCCTGAGAGTTTTACAAAATGACATCCCCATCCGGTTCCACGACCCGAGAGGCACAAGCCTTTTTGGATGCCTATCCTGAAATTGAAGCTTTTGATATTGTGCTCACTGATGCAAATGGCATCGGCCGTGGCAAGATCATCCGCCGCCATGAAATGATCCCGCTTTATGAAGGCGGCCGGCATTTGCCGATCTCGATTTTGGGTCTGGATATAACCGGCGAAGATGTTCACGAAACCGGACTTATTTGGGATAGCGGCGATGGCGATATGCGTGCTTGGCCCATCCCCGGTACTATCGCGCCATTGTTTGGTACCAACCCGCCGCGCGGGCAGTTTCTCATGTCCATGTTCCATCTGGATGGCGCGCCGATGACGTCCGACCCGCGCTTGGCCTTGCAGCGACAAGTTGATGCGATGGCGGATGAAGGACTATATCCGTCCGGCGCGTTTGAGCTGGAGTTCTTCCTGCTCGCCAATGAGCGCGATGCCAATGGCAAAGTGCAACCCGCAGCCGCCGTGCTGGATGGCCGCAAGAGCGGCAAGACTGAAGTCTATTCGGTCGATCATCTGCTTGGCATGGAGCCATTATTTTCCGATGTATACGCCGCCGCAAAACTCGAAGGTCTGCCCGTTGAAACACTGATTTCGGAATATGCGCCGGGCCAATATGAGCTGACCTTGCATTACCGTGAGGATGTCATGAAAGCGGCGGATGATCTCTTGCGCCTCAAGCGGCTGGTCCGCGCCCAAGCCCGCCGCCATGGTGTTACCGCCTGTTTCATGGCAAAACCCATTGCGGACTATGCAGGTTCGGGTATGCACTTCCATGTCTCTCTATGTGACAAGGACGGCAAGAATGTCTTCACTGAAGAGGTCGAAGGTGACTGGAAGCCGGAAATTCTCCACGCGCTCGGCGGGCTCAAAGACACGATGGCCGAAAGCATGTTGGTGTTCGCCCCGCACGCCAATTCATGGCGCCGGTTCACATCGCAATCCTATGCGCCTGTATCGCCCTCATGGGGTGTGAACAACCGCTCGGTGGCCCTGCGCATTCCGGCAGGCTCCAAGAAAGCGCGGCGCATCGAGCACCGCCCGTCCGGTGTGGACGCCAACCCCTATCTCGTCGCAGCAACCGTGCTTGCAGGCATCCGCCATGGCTTGAAAAATAAAATCAATCCGGGTCCGGAAACCAAGGGTAATGGCTATGCTGAAGAGCAAGGCGCAAACACAATCCCGACAGACTGGCGCTCAGCCATCGCGCTGGCGAAGACGTCCACTTTCCTGAAGGATGCACTCGGGGAAGATTTGCACCGCACATTCGTCGCCATCAAAGAGTCAGAATATCTGCGCGTGGCAAGAACGATCGCCGATGTGGATTATCAGCTTTATCTGCATGAGGTGTAGAGAACTACCACGTCCGCTTCGGACCATTGTCAATGTGATAAAAACCCGCCGGATAGCGGTTATAGCCACCGATGCTCGGGTTGGATGCAAGCCAGCCCATCAGGCCGCCCGTGTTGCCGTGCACCCGGAAATCTACCGCGCGACACGACAGGTGCATGGAATGTTCCTTGCCGCCAATCTTACGGTTTTTGCCGGTGGCACGAAATGTTGAGTTCACTGTGATAGGGCCGTATTTTTTTGAAATCTGCCCAAGCACAGCCTTTAGGCCCGACGGTACACAATTGGACGGCGCAAGGTAGGCGATGTGCGCGACACCGCGCGGCAGTGCGGCCAATGTTACAGCATCCATGTTGTCATAAATAGATTCGCCCAAGAACGCATGTTCTTCGCCAAAGTCATGAACGGCAACGATGTGCGTTGGACTTTGAGTTAAAATTGTTCCGGCGGCGGCAGGGCCAAAACTTGCGCTGACAAAAATACCGGCGGATAAAATAGACATGGCAATACTGCGGAAAACCCGCGAAATATTCGAAATGGTACGCACTACAAACCCCAACTTCGGTTGACGCAGGATTTCGGACCCACGCGCCAAGGTTAAATTAAACCTCCCGTTAACCGCGGTCATAAAGTCAAATGTGGCGAAAAAGTGCAACCACTCATCACAGACTGTGACTCAATCTTACAAATTAGTTGTATCTAAGTTCCCGGACAAATTTGAAAGCGACTTAAAAACCTAACCGAATGTCTAGTTTATTATTGGATTTTTACTTGCTATTGCGATGCCGAAATGGCGCTATCAACACTGATCGCGCTGCCATGGCTGGAGGGTTGTGGCCGGCCCCCAGGGAGAGACCAATATGTCCGATAAGACCTACAAAATATTACCAGCCGCCAAAAAAAATGCATTGATTGACAATGATACCTATCTAAAATGGTACAAGGATTCGGTCAAAGACCCTGAAAAATTTTGGGGCAAGCATGGCAAGCGCATTGATTGGTTCAAGCCCTACACTAAAGTCAAAAACACCAGTTTTGAGGGCAAAGTCGGCATAAAATGGTATGAAGACGGCCAAACCAACGTTTCATGGAACTGTGTGGACCGCCATGTGAAGAAGCGCGGCAACCAAGTTGCCATCATCTGGGAAGGCGATAACCCTTATGATGACAAGAAAATCACCTACAGCGAATTATACGATCATGTGAACCGGCTCGCCAACGTTCTGAAATCCAATGGCGTCAAAAAAGGCGACCGCGTTACACTCTACATGCCGATGATTCCGGAGGCCGCCTATGCCATGCTCGCCTGCACCCGCATCGGGGCCATTCACTCTATCGTTTTTGGCGGGTTCTCGCCCGATGCTTTGGCAGGCCGCATTGTCGATTGTCAGTCGGATTTCGTGATTACAGCCGATGAAGGATTGCGCGGCGGCAAGCCGGTTCCGCTCAAGGACAACACTGATAAGGCTATTGATATCGCCGCAGGCCAAGGCTTTCTGGTCAAAAAAGTGCTGGTCGTTCGCCGTACCGGGGGCAAAATTGCATGGGCAACAGGCCGCGATGTTTGGTATCATGACGAAATGGCCGCCGCCAAACCTGAGTGCAAACCGGAAGCCATGAAGGCGGAAGACCCGCTGTTCATCCTCTATACTTCCGGCTCCACCGGCAAGCCAAAGGGCGTGCTGCACACCACCGGCGGTTACCTCGTCTATGCCTCCATGACACATCAATATGTCTTCGATTATCATGACGGTGATGTTTACTGGTGCACGGCGGATGTCGGCTGGGTCACTGGCCACAGCTACATTGTCTATGGCCCGCTGGCAAATGGCGCGACCACGCTGATGTTTGAAGGCGTGCCAAACTACCCGTCCGTATCGCGCTTTTGGGATGTTATCGACAAGCACAAAGTCAATATTTTCTACACCGCCCCTACGGCCATCCGCTCGCTGATGGCGGCGGGCGACAGCCATGTCACCAAGACCTCGCGCAAATCTCTCAAGCTGTTGGGTTCAGTCGGCGAACCGATCAATCCGGAAGCATGGGAATGGTATTACAACGTGGTAGGCGACAAGAAATCGCCAATCGTTGACACCTGGTGGCAGACCGAAACCGGCGGCATAATGATCTCACCGCTACCGGGCGCAACAGACTTAAAGCCAGGTTCCGCCACCCGTCCGTTCTTCGGCGTTCAGCCCCAGCTGGTGGATAATGAAGGCGCGGTGCTCGAAGGCGCAAACGATGGCAATCTGTGCATCGTCGATAGTTGGCCCGGCCAAGCCCGCACCATTTATGGCGACCACGAGCGCTATATCCAAACTTATTTCTCCACCTACAAAGGCAAATATTTCACTGGTGATGGCTGCAAGCGCGATGCGGATGACTATTACTGGATTACGGGCCGCGTCGATGACGTCATCAATGTTTCCGGTCACCGGATGGGAACCGCCGAAGTCGAGTCCGCGCTGGTGTCACACAGCCTTGTTTCCGAAGCCGCTGTTGTGGGCTATCCGCATGACATTAAGGGTCAGGGCATTTATTGCTATGTTACCCTGATGGCCGGACAGGCGGGCAGTGATGAGCTGCGCAAAGAGCTCGTCACCCATGTGCGCAAAGAAATCGGTCCGTTCGCCGCCCCCGATAAAATCCAGTTCGCGCCGGGCCTGCCCAAAACCCGTTCGGGGAAAATCATGCGCCGCATTTTGCGTAAAATCGCTGAGGATGATTTCGGCTCACTGGGCGATACCTCAACCCTGTCTGATCCCGCAGTCGTGGATGATTTGATTGCGAACAGGCAAAATAAAAAGGGGTAGAGCAGCGCTTACTCTCCAGCGCGAGACAAAGCCCCGAGAGCGCCAATATTCCATAGTACCGAACCGGAGAATTCCTAACGGTTCGGTACTAGTGGATTGATCGCAACGAAGGAGTCCAGATTTGGATTCCCTTGTTTTGCTGGATGTGCGATTCAGGGTTATGCGCACAGGAATTGAGTTCACC